>NZ_KV833390.1:0-2804 GCF_001837635.1 Neisseria sp. HMSC070H10 | reverse complement strand
TAGGGGATTTTGGGGAATTTTGCAAAGGTCTCAGTTAATTCATTATTGCCAAATTCAGGCTCAGGAATAATTCTGAAAACAAGGACTCCGGCTTTTTTTTCAAAATTTGATACAGAAAAAAAGTTATTTATTTCTTTAATGTTAGGATTTTCTAAAATAGGAATTTGGATTCGTTCTCCATTATCTGTAATAAAAAATCCGCCAAAAACAATTGTTGATGCTTTCATTGTAGCCGTCTGCCGTTTTGACCAAGGTGCTGCCGTGGAAGGAGCAGGTGTGGGATTTTTGAAGAACTCAGTTCTCAATATTCCGTTTCAAATGAAGGAAAGGTCGTCTGATGTTTTTCAGACAACCTTTTTACCCTTTAAAGCGGAGGCAGTTCTACAAATGGAAAGAAATGCTGAAACTTCTGATAAATTTCAGGATGTTTTTCTAAGGCTTGTAACGCTTTTTCTTTTGAAACGGGAGGGTCATAGACATCTATACCCCTTAAGAAGGCAATACCCGTCAAGGCATTTTTTTTTCGATTTTGATAGGCTGTAACTCGAAACAAAACCTACAATATTGTCAATATCGGCAATTACCCCATCGAAATCCGCCAAGTCAAAAATATAAAAAGGGGTGTCCTCAATGGGCATATCGCGTATTACTTGTTCAATCCATAACTTGAATTCATTTAAATCAATAGATTGAGAGAATAAGCATTTAATTGCAAATCCTAAATCATCACTATCCTCTTTTATGATTTTCCACATAGTCACTTTCCTTTACTCATCGCTTCCCAACCAATATGGCCGGTATCATGATGCAAGTCTTCACCAATCAATTGCATCCTTCCTGTATCTTGATGATGATGCCAAAGGTCGTCTGATGTTTTTCAGACGACCTCATTACCCTCTAAAGCGGAGGCAGTTCTACAAATGGAAAGAAATGCTGAAACCTCTGATAAATTTCAGGATGTTTCTTTAAGGCTTTTAATGCTTTTTCTTTTGAAACGGGAGGGTCATAGACATCTACCCCCCTTAAGAAGGCAATGCCGGTTAATGCGTCATCTTGATCTTTAGATAAGTCTGAATTCGGAACAAAATCCAAAATATTATAAATATCTCCTACTCCTTCAAGATCAATTAAATCAAAAATATAAAAAGGTATATTATCAATAGGCATATCTAAGACAACCTTATCCAACCATAATTTAAATTCTTGCAAATTAATTGCTGCCGATAATAAGCAATATGTTGCAAAACTTAAATCTTGACCTTGCTCTTTCGTAATTTTCCACATAATTATCTTCCTTTATTCATCGCTTCCCAGCCGATATGACCAGTATCATGGTGAGATTTTTCAGGTACAAGCTGCATACGTCCGGTATCCTGATGATGATGCCAAGTATAATCCGGTATTTTAGATTCTCCTTTTTCAATTGCCCTTAATTGTTCTGTGTTAAAGCTTGATTTGCGAACCTGTCCTTTCCTAATGGCTTCCGCCAAATCTTTGGTTGCCAGCCTCATTTGTCCTGTCGAACTCTTAGACCTGAATTCTTGAATATCAAGCTTCGTATCATATTTCACGTGTTTCTCAAAATTTGGAAATCCTTTACTGTCAAACGGCACCCCGGTCTTCGGGTGGCTTTGGTTTGCCAGTTTGACATTTTTGCCGTTTGACGGCGGTACTGTCGAGGATTTGACATTTTGTTTGCCGTAACGCTGTTCCAATTCCGTTCTGACAGTGCGGGAGTGGTACGGTGAATCATAACTGTACCGTCCTTGTTGGGCTTGGGAAAAATTTTCCCCGACAGGTGCTTTCCCTTTCGGCAATGCAACTGCGCCCATCTGCGACTGTTTGACGGTGCTTGCACCTATACCACCCCAGTCGTATCGGGTTCGAGCATATGCGGCTGCGCTGCGTTGGGCGGCGCGTTGGATAATGCCGTCGAATCGGCCGCCGCCGTAACCTGCGTGTTTGGCGACGGGATGCGGCTGGTGGCGGTGGCGGTGAAGTACCGCGCCGATGTGTCTGCCGCCGTGCTTGAGCCGTCGCAATACGGCGTGGCGGGGCGCACGGTGGAGCGCGTTTATGTGGCGCAAAGTACCGCTGTATCAGGGCAACGGCGCGATTGCGTGGGCGTCACCCGAATTTCAGGCGCAGCATCCCTGCTTTGTGATTGCGCCCGAGTTTGACGAAATTATTATGGACGATACCAGCACCGCGTCCAACTATCTCGATGCCACTATCAACCTAATCAAACACTTGAAAACCAAGTTACCCATCGACGGCAAACGGCTCTACACCACCGGCCAGTCGGGCGGCGGTATGATGTCGATTGCGCTTCGTTTGCACTTCCGTCAGCGGACGGTTGCGGTGGGCTTTGCGCATAATGCCGTCCAGTAACTGATGCTCTTTCAGATGTTTCTGGTTTTCCTCACTGTCATAGCCTTTGTTGGCATAGACGGTCTCACCTTCGGCTATCCCTTCCAACAAAGGAGACAGGTGTTTGCACTCATGGGTATTGGCGGGGGTAATATGCAGTTTCTCGATATAGCCTTCCGCATCGGTGCGGGTATGTTGTTTGTAACCGAGTCTGTAGAGGCCGTTTTTCTTTGTCCAACGAGCATCTTTGTCTTTGCTCGGTGTGGTTTGGCCGCTGACTTGTCCTTTGTTATCGACTTCTATAGCCTGACGCTGTTTGCTGCCGGCGGTCTGAATAATGGTGGCGTCAATGACGGCGGCGGATGCTTTCTCTATTTTTAAGCCTTTTTCGGTCAATTGGCGGTTAATCAGTTCCAGCAATTCGGACAGGGTGT
>NZ_KV833389.1:0-450 GCF_001837635.1 Neisseria sp. HMSC070H10 | reverse complement strand
TGCCTTTGGCGTTGACGGTGTAAACGTCTTGGCCGTTGGCTCCGGTCGTTTTCACCACGTCTTTGATGTTGGTACCGGCTGCGACCTCGGTACGGGCGGAGGCGCTTTGCTGTTTCAGCTGGCTGTAGTTGACGGCGTCGGTGTCATCGGTACCGGCGGCAACATTGGTGATCTTGTTGCTGGCGGCATTGATGCCTGACTTGGTCACACTCGGACCGCCTGTAATGGTGAGGCCGTCTGTATTCAGTTTGCTGTCGCCTGCGGTGACGCTGTCAACAGTGATGTCTTTGGCCAGTTTGAAGTCAATCTGGTTGTCGGACACGGTGGTGACGATGTTTTTGTCGCTGCTGCGGTAGGCAACGGTTTCGCCCAGTTGGACGTTGTCGTCGCTGCCGTTGTCGGCGGCAATGTTCAGACCTTTGGCGATATTGGCAGCGTTGTTGGCGACGT
>NZ_KV833388.1:0-410 GCF_001837635.1 Neisseria sp. HMSC070H10 | reverse complement strand
CGACAACGTGACCGACTACAGCATCGACTTGGCGGATAACACCAAAGCCGAAATCCAAAAAGGCGTGGATGCCAAAACCACCGTTGACAGCAAAGGCCTGACCTTCAACGGCGACAGCGGCAGCACCAATATCGAAAAACTCGGCTCCACCGTGACCGTTGCCGGTGACGACAACATCACCACCGAAGCCCAAGACGATAAAGTGACCGTTAAGCTGAAAAAAGACCTGGTAGTGAACAGCGTCAAAGCCGGCGACACCACCGTGAACAACGACGGTGTGAAAGTCGCAGGCGGTCCTAGCCTGACCAAGTCCGGTATCGATGCCGCAGGCAACAAAGTGACCAACGTAGCCGATGGCGACCTCAATGCCAACAGTAAAGACGCCGTCAACGGCAGCCAACTGTTTGCGA
>NZ_KV833387.1:0-21073 GCF_001837635.1 Neisseria sp. HMSC070H10 | reverse complement strand
GGAAAACCGGCAACATCTGGAAGAGCATCGGCTGCTGGACGGCATTATGCGCAAAGCCCACCGTAAACATCCGCTGTCGGAAGTGCAAACGAAGCGTAACCGATATTTGTCGAAGACCCGTTATGTGGTCGAACAAAGCTTCGGTACGCTGCACCGTAAATTCCGCTACGCCCGGGCAGCCTACTTCGGACTGCTCAAAGTGAGTGCAAAAAGCCATCTGAAGGCGATGTGTTTGAACCTATTGAAAGCCGCCAACAGGCTAAGTGCGCCTGTTGCCGCCTAAAAGGCGGCCGGATGCCTGATAATCAGGTACCCGGGGAGGATTAAGGGGGTATTTGAGTAGAATCAGTGGATATTCGAAACAAAAACAGCCGAAAACCTGTGTTTAGGTTTCGGCTGTTGGGGGAAAGGAATTTTGCAAAGGTCTCAGGCCGTCTGAAATTTCAGACGGCCTTTTATTATGTTTTAAAGAATAGGGCGTAGCTTATAGGCTCATACGCCGTGGCGGTCGAGCCAACGTTCGGCATCAAGCGCGGCTTGGCAGCCGGAAGCGGCACTGGTGATGGCTTGACGGTAGGTATGGTCTTTGACGTCGCCTGCCGCCCATATGCCTTCGATATTGGTTGCGCCGACATTGTCACCGGTACCGCCTTTGGTTTTCAGATAGCCGGTTTCATCCATATCGAGTTGACCTTTGAAGATGTCGGTGTTGGGTTTGTGGCCGATGGCGATGAAAACACCTTTTACAGCGATTTCTTCAGTGCTGCCGTCATTGTGTTTCAGGCGTGCACCGGTAACGCCGCTTTCGTCACCCAAGATTTCATCAACCGAGCTGTTGAGCTTGAGGATGATTTTGCCTTCTTCGACGCGTTGCATCAGCTTGTCCACCATGATTTTTTCAGCGCGGAAGCTGTCGCGGCGGTGAATCAGGGTAACGGTGTTGGCGATATTGGCAAGGTAGAGTGCTTCTCCCACAGCGGTATTGCCACCGCCGACTACGGCAACATCTTGTTTTTTGTAGAAGAAACCATCGCAAGTTGCACAGGCGGAAACGCCTTTGCCGGCAAAGGTTTCTTCGCTTGGCAAACCTAAATATTTGGCGGATGCGCCGGTGGCAACGATGAGCGCATCGCAGGTGTATTCGCCCATATCGCCTTTGAGGGTAAACGGACGGTTTTGCAAATCAACGGTGTGGATTTGGTCGAAAATCATTTCAGTGCCGAAGCGTTCGGCATGAGCTTGGAAACGGGCCATTAGTTCCGGACCTTGTACGCCTTCTGCATCGGCAGGCCAGTTGTCCACTTCGGTGGTGGTCATCAGTTGTCCACCTTGCTCAACGCCGGTAATGATTACAGGGTTTAGGTTGGCACGGGCGGCATAGACGGCGGCAGTATAGCCGGCAGGGCCGGAGCCGAGGATGATGAGTTTATGATGGTTGCTCATGATGGTTTCCTTGCTGATGAATGATTGAATTTTGTCGTATCTAAGCTTTCAGACGGCCTGAATTTTACTTGAATCTGCCGCCGTCTGAAATATGTTTGTTGCTTGGGTTTAGTGGCTGTCTTTCCATTGATAGTATTTTGAGCCGAGGAAAGAGCCGAGTTTGCGCAGGAAAGGCTGGGTAATGATGTTGCGGTGGCGCAGTTGCTCAAAAGGTTTCAGACGGCCGTCATCGCCCATGATGGCTTCGGCAATCGCCAAACCGGCAATGCCGGTAATCGCCATGCCGTGTCCGGAATAGCCTTGGGCGTAGAAAACGGTAGGGGCGAGGCGGCCGAAATGTGGGGCGAGGTTGCGCGTAATGTCGCATTCGCCGCCCCAAGAATGCTCGATTCTGACATCGGCAAGTTGCGGGAAAACTTTTAGCATATCTTGGCGGACGAGTTCGGTCATGCGGTCTGGATCGTCGATAAACTCGTTGTCTTTGCCGCCGAAGAGCAGGCGGCCGTCGGCGCTGAGGCGGTAGTAGTCGAGGACGTGGCGGTTGTCGCAGATGGCCATATTATTGCGGATCAGGTCTTTGGCGCGTTCGCCCAGTGGCTCGGTGGCGATGATAAAGGTGCTGACTGCAATGGCTTTTTGTTCCAATACTTTGAATTTTGGGTGCAAGCCTGCATAAGTATTGACGGCATAAACGAGGTTTTTGCACTCAACACTGCCATTGGGCGTATGAACCAGCCAGCCGTTATCGCATGGCTCGATACGCGTCATCGGGGATTGCTCAAAAAGTTGTGCTTCTGCATCGGCTGCCGCTTTGGCAATGCCTAGGGTGTAATTGAGTGGGTGTAAGTGGCCGGATAAAGGATCAAATTGCGCGCCTTGATACATATCGCTGGCAAGTTGCTGCTTCAGCGTGGCTTTATCCCAAAGCTGGTAATGGCTTGCGCCATAATGTTTTTGAGCGTGTTCGTGCCATTGTTGCAATTCTTCCCAATGCTGAGGACGGACGGCGACGGTAGCGTAACCACGTTGCCAATCGCATTGGATATTGTGTTTTTGAATGCGAGAGTCAACCAGTTCAACGGCTTGCAGAGATTGCTGCCAGAACCATTGTGCCTGTTCCAAACCGACTTGTTTTTCGATTTCTTCCATGCCGCAGGCAAAGTCGCTGATGACTTGTCCGCCGCTGCGGCCTGATGCGCCGAAACCGATACGGGCGGCTTCAAGTACGATGACTTCATGGCCGTTTTCGGCAAGCGGTAGGGCGGTGCATAAGCCGGACAGGCCGCCGCCGATAACGCAGGTTTCAGTTTTCAGACGGCCTTCAAGCGTAGGATAAGACGGATGGGGATTGGCAGTGCTGACATAGTAGGAAGGAAGGTATTCTTTGAAGCTGGGATTAATCATGATTTGAGCTTTAGGTTGGTTTTCACTTCATTGAAATTGGTTTTCAGACGGCCTTAAATGTGGGCTTAGATTCAGGCCGTCTGAAAGGATAAGATGCAGTTAATAAAACAGGCTGTTCCGATGCTTTATCGGACAGCCTGTCTGCATATTAGGCGGCTTTCTCGGCTGCCAATTTTTCTTGGCGGTAGGCTTCGGCAGCCTCGCGTTCCCGTTTGGTTGCCTGACGCATCATCCAGTAGTTAACGACAATAACCAGCGTACCGATGATACCGATCAGGATGGTTGCCAGAACGTTCATCTGAGGGTCAAGGCCGAGTTTGATTTTGGAGAAAATCACTTGCGGCAATGTCGATGAACCCGGGCCTGACAGGAAGGAGGTAATCACCAAGTCGTCCAAAGACAGGGTAATGCCCAAGAGGAAGCCGGAAGCGATCGCAGGGGCAATCAGCGGCAGGGTAATCACGAAGAAAATCTTCAGTGGACGGGCACCCAAGTCCATAGCAGCCTCTTCCAAGGATTGATCCAATTCCACCAAGCGCGAGCGGATAACGACGGTAATGTATGCCATGCAAAGCGTGGTGTGGCCGAGGAAGATGGTGAAGAAGCCGCGATCGAAGTAGAGCGATTGCAGCAATTCACTGCCTTGCAGGAACATTTGCACCTGAATAATCAACAGCAGCATGGATAAACCGGTAATCACGTCAGGCATCACCATAGGCGCGGAAATCATACCGGCAAACAGGGTGCTGCCGCGGAAGCGTTTAATACGCGCCATAGCGTAACCAGCCAATGTGCCGAGTGCCACGGCGGCAAGCGAGGAAACGATGGCGATACGCAATGACAGCCAGGCTGCTTCCAAGATGGTGTCGTTTTCCATCAATGCGCCGTACCATTTGGTTGAAAAACCGCCCCAAACGGTAACCAGTTTGGATTCATTGAAAGAATAGATGACCAAAACCACCAGCGGAATATAGAGGAATGCCAGCGAGAGCAGGAGCATCAGTTTCAAGAACCAGGATAATTTGGTTTTCTGCATTATTTGCCTCCTTCTTCCAATTCGCGGTTTTCATAGTGCTGGAACAGGGCAATCGGTACAACCAGCAGGGCAACCATAACGACGGCGACGGCAGAAGCCAGCGGCCAGTTGTTTTGGTCGAAGAATGCCTGCCACAATACTTTACCGATCATCAGGTTTTCAGAACCGCCCACCAATTCAGGAATCACAAATTCACCGACGGCCGGAACAAAGACCAGCATAGAGCCTGCGATGATGCCTGTTTTGGATAAAGGCAGGGTAATGGTAAAGAACGATTTGATCGGACCTGCGCCCAAGTCGGACGCGGCTTCGAGCAGACGGTTGTCCAGTTTTACCAGTTGTGTGTACAGCGGCAAAATCATAAACGGCAAATAGGCGTAAACCATCACCAAATTCAGCGAAAAAGCATTGTAGAACAGGTCTAAAGGCTCGCTGATGATTCCATATTTGATTAAGAAATTATTGATGATGCCGTTGTGACCCAATAAGCCCATCCATGCGTAAACACGCAACAGGAAAGAAGTCCAGAAAGGCAGCATGATTGCCAACAGCAGGCCGTTGCGCGTAGCCGGATTGGCGCGTGAAATGGCATAAGCGGTCGGATAACCAATCAACAGGCAGATGATGGTCGTTGTCAGCGCAGTCTTAATTGAAGACCAGTAGGTCATCAGATAGATATTGCTGTTTTCACTGTCGCCAAACGGATTGAGCGTATTCCAAAAGTTTTGGAAGATGTCAGCGTAGTTCTGATAGCTGATGGCAATGTTCAGACGGCCTAAGTCTTCATCAATCGTCGTCAAAGGCGTAAATGGCGGAATGGCGATTTCTTGTTCGGCAAAGCTGATTTTCAATACGATGGCGAACGGAATCAGAAATAGAATCAAAAGCCAAATATACGGCACGGCAATCACTGCACGCTGTCCAGGACGGCGAAACAGTTTCTTTTTCAGTTTTTTAAGGTCCATTGCATTTCCCTCAAATTAACTGTACAGAGGCGTAGGTTGGTTTTCAGGCCAGCTGATATAGACAGTTTCGTCCCAAGTCGGCGGTGTAATGTTGCGCACATACCAATAAGGTGCGGGAACTTGGCTTTTGACGACACGGCCGTTGGCAAGTTTGATGTGGTAAATCGCGAAGCTGCCCAGATAGGCAATTTCTTTAACCGTGCCTTGGGCCCAGTTGTGCGCGCCCAAGTGTTCTGGTTTTTCTTTATGCAAATCAATGTCTTCAGGGCGGATGCTGATCCAGATTTCATGCTCGTTCGGAACGCCCAGGCCGTGGTCGATGCGGACGTGGTTTTCCAAGCCGTCACATTTGACGATAGAGAAATCGGCGCGGTCGTCAACAACGACGCCGTCAAAAATATTGGTTTCGCCGATAAATTCAGCAGTAAAGCGACTGTTAGGGTAATCGTACACGTCGCTAGGTGTGCCGACTTGGCGCAATTGGCCGTCGGACATAATGGCGATACGGGTAGCCATCGTCATCGCTTCTTCTTGGTCGTGGGTAACCATGATGCAGGTTACGCCGACTTGTTCCAGCGTGTTGACCAATTCCAGTTGGGTTTGTTGGCGCAGTTTTTTATCGAGTGCGCCTAAAGGTTCGTCAAGCAGCAGGATTTTCGGACGTTTTGCCAGGCTGCGCGCCAAAGCGATACGTTGTTGTTGACCGCCGGAAAGTTGGTGCGGCTTGCGTTTGGCGTATTTGGTCATTTGCACCAGGCGCAACATTTCTTCGACGCGGGCGTCGATTTCGCCTTTAGGCATTTTGTCTTGTTTCAGACCGAAAGCGATGTTTTGCTCAACGCTCATGTGCGGGAACAGGGCATAGCTTTGGAACATCATGTTGATTGGGCGTTCGTACGGAGCAAGTTTGGTAATGTCTTGGCCGTCGAGAATGATTTTGCCCTGATTTGGGCTTTCCATGCCTGCCAACATGCGCAGCAGCGTAGATTTGCCACTGCCTGAGCTGCCCAAAAGGGCGAAGATTTCGTGTTGATAGATGTCCAAGTCGATGTTATCGACAGCGTAATTGTCACCAAACTTTTTCACCAAGCCTTGGATTTGCAAATAAGGTTTGGCTGAAGACGCAGTGGTTGCGGTCATAATGGCAATACTCCAAAAAGAAAGACGAGTACCGGCAAAACGGATTTTCGAATGGGTGATAAAAAGCTGTTTGATTGCTGGCGGGAGTCGGACGGAGGCCGTCTGAAACTCTTGTAAAGCGCACGGGCAGCGTGGATAGAAAGCAGTTTAAGCCTAAGCTTTTGCTCTCGGCAAACTCAATATTATATTAGCCTAAGCCTCATAGGGGCAATATGAAATTGCTTGTATCGGCTGATTTGAAACAAATATGAAAGGAAAGGCAGGCAGGGAAACAAGATAGTAAAAATGGGTAACGTTGTTTTTCTGCACAAAAGGGGGTAATTATTATCTATATGTCTTAAATAATTATTCAAAATAGAATAAAATACGCAAATTACATTTATTTACTAAAACCATAATGGATTACGTTTTATATCGGGCGAGGCGGTTTTACTCGGAATTAAAACTAAATCCGCTATATAAATAAAAGGGAAAACATGAGTATCAAAGAATGGCCCGAAGGGGAGCGGCCGCGCGAGAAGCTCTTGGCGCACGGTGCGGCGGCGTTGAGTGATGCGGAGTTGCTGGCGATTTTGTTGCGTGTCGGAACGCGCGGTATGAGCGCGGTTGATTTAGCGCGTTATTTGTTGAGTGAGTTTGGCAGCTTGGGGAAGCTGATGAGTGCGGATGCCAAAACACTCGCTGCCTATAAGGGCATGGGCTTGGCGAGCTATACTCAATTTGCAGTGGTCAAAGAAATCGGGCGGCGGATTTTGGGTGAAGATTTGCAGGAGCAGATAGTTTTGTCAAACCCGAAATCGGTTGCGGATTATCTGCGCCTGCATCTTGGACATGAAAAAATTGAGGTCAGCGTTGCTTTGCTGCTCAACCGTCAAAATCAATTGATTGTGGTACGGGAATTGTCGCGCGGTACGGTGGCGGAAAACACAGTTTATATCCGTGAAATCGTCAAATTGGCATTGGATGAATACGCCGACAGTTTGATTTTGGCACACAATCATCCGGGCGGTTCGGCAAGGCCGTCTGAATCTGATGTGCAGTTTACAGAGCGTTTGAAACAGGCTTTAAGTTTGGTCGATATTACGCTGTTGGACCATTTTATCGTGACGGCAAAAGAAACCTGCTCTTTGCGCGAACAGGGCTATATGTAAGGATGAATGTTCAGACGGCCTCAGTAGGATTGATTACCTTGCTGAGGCCGTCTGAAGGATTATTGCGCTACTTCGTCAGAGGATTCTTTCTTATAGACGATTTCTTCCGATTTTGGCTTTTCTTTGCTCTTTTCTTTTTCCTTGTCCTTGTCTTTTTTGCCGTCAGGAATGGCGGCATCAATCACTGCCCCCGTTCCTTTGACAACCAATTTTCCGGCAGTCAGGACAGTTGTAGCTGCCAAATCGACACCGCGCCTACAACGCAGCCGTTAAGCATCAGGCAAAGGGCAAGTGCCGGAAGCAGGCGTTTTGTGCATCTCAATGGCTGCATCCGCAGTGTCCTTCGTGATGATGGTCGCATCCGAGTGCTTCTTGCCAAGCATCATCGTCGCCGTCAAATTCTTCAACTTCGTCAAATTCGCCGTTTTCTACCATGCTTACCAGCTCTTCCAGGCTTTCTGCGCCTTCTACCCAAAAGCAGGGAATATCGGGCGGTGTGTCGGGTGCAAGCAGGGCGGCCTGTTGGTCGTACCAAGCAATCCAGTAGCCGTTTTGCGTTTGTACGAATACGGCATTGGGATGGATGGTTTCGTTTTCGGTATTGACCAGCATTCTGGCAGCGATATCGGTTTGAAAAGGTAAGGTTTGCATGATGGTTTGAGAATGTGAGAAAAGGAAGTATTGTAACATGGTAAAAACAAACGCACCGTCTGAGTCAGGCGGTGCGTTTGTATCTCGGCAACTTGGGTGCGGACGGTTTAGGGTATCGGCCGCACCGGAAATATCATTCCGTTCAGATTATTTGTCGTCGTTAGCCAAAACGAAGCGGTAAATAGCCGCGCCCACTGCTGCGCCGGCAATAGGGGCCAACCAGAACAACCACAGTTGTTCAACAGCCCAGCCGCCTTGGAACAAGGCAACGCCGGTAGAGCGTGCAGGGTTGACGGAAGTATTGGTCACAGGAATGCTGATCAAGTGAATCAGGGTCAGTCCCAGGCCGATGGCGATAGGAGCAAAGCCGGCTGGAGCCAATTTGTCGGTAGAACCCATGATGATGATCAGGAAGAATGCGGTCAGTACGAATTCGATCAGCAAAGCAGCCATCATGTCGTAACCGTTAGGAGAGTGCTCGCCGAAACCGTTGCTGGCAAAGCCGGAAGCAACAGCATCAAAACCGGTTTTACCGGAAGCAATCAGATACAGAACGCCCGCAGCGGCAATCGCACCGATCACTTGGGATACGATGTAAGGCAACAGGTCTTTACCGTTGAAACGGCCGCCGATGAAAAGGCCGACGGAAACGGCAGGGTTGAAGTGGCCGCCGGAAATGTGGCCAACGGCGTAAGCCATGGTCAGTACGGTCAAACCGAATGCTAAAGCGACACCGGCAAAGCCAATGCCAAGTTCAGGGTAGGCTGCTGCCAAAACTGCGCTGCCGCAGCCGCCGAATACCAGCCAGAAAGTGCCGAAAAATTCTGCAAAATATTTTTTCATTTGTTTTTCCTCGTAAAGGGTGGGGTGTTGCCGAAGGCATGAATCATAATAATATTGCTTTTAATCGAAAAACGGATTTACCTGTTTTTTCCGGTCTTGACAAAAGGCCGTCTGAAAATGGTGACAAACGGGTAGAAATATGCATTTTGCAGGTCGAGTTTGGTTGATTGAACCTTGTTTTTTGTGAAGCAAATGCCGTTAATGCAAAAGCATTTAGATTTGTAAGAAATGTTGTTTATAGATTACTTATTTGCTTGTTTATTTGATTGGAATCTCTGAACCCATTATCTGATTTAAAAAGGCCGTCTGAAAGTTTCAGACGGCCTTGATTTAAGCAAGGATAAATTAATCCAGATGGTCGCTACTTTGCGCCAAGATGGTGCGGTTGCCGTTGTTTTCCGCAGGGGAAACAATACCGTCGGCTTCCATTTGGTCAATCAGGCGGGCGGCACGGTTGTAGCCGATGCGCAGTTGTCGTTGGATATTGGAAATGCTGGCTTTACGCGATTTCAAGACAACGGAAACGGCTTCGTCATACATGGGGTCGAGGTCGCTGTCGTTGCTGCGGCTGGTGCCGGTAAAGTCTTCGGTGGAACCGTTGCTCAAAATATCGTCGATATAGTCGGGTGCGCCAAATTGTTTCAGGTATTCCACTACACGGTGTACTTCGTTGTCGGAAGCGAACGCGCCGTGTACACGTTGCGGATAGCCGGTGCCGGGTGGCAGGAACAGCATATCGCCTTGGCCGAGCAGGTTTTCCGCACCCATTTGGTCAAGAATCGTGCGGCTGTCGATTTTGCTGGACACTTGGAAGGCAATGCGTGTCGGAATATTGGCTTTAATCAGGCCGGTGATGACATCCACGCTGGGGCGTTGAGTGGCAAGAATCAAATGGATACCGGCTGCGCGTGCTTTTTGGGCAAGACGGGCGATCAGTTCTTCAATTTTCTTACCGGCGGTCATCATCAGGTCGGCAAATTCATCTACGACGACCACGATAAACGGCAGTTTTTCCAATGGCTCAGGATCTTCAGGCGTGAGGCTGAACGGGCTGCCGATTTTTTCACCACGCGCGGCGGCTTCGGCAATTTTTTGGTTGAAACCGGCAAGGTTGCGCACGCCCATAAAGCTCATCAGGCGGTAGCGTTTTTCCATTTCGTTGACGCACCAGTTCAGTGCGTTTGCAGCCAATTTCATATCGGTTACGACAGGGGCGAGCAGGTGCGGAATGCCTTCGTAAATGCTCAGTTCCAGCATTTTCGGGTCAATCATAATCATGCGCACGTCTTCTGGCGTTGCTTTGAAGAGCATGGACAGAATCATGGCGTTCACGCCTACGGATTTACCCGAACCGGTCGTACCGGCAACCAGCAGATGCGGCGCTTTGGCCAAGTCAGTGACGACAGGCTGGCCGGTAATGTCTTGGCCGAGCGCGAGGGTCAGTTTGGATTTGGACTCGGTAAACGCAGGCGAATTAAAGATTTCGCTCAGGCGGATCATTTGGCGTTTCGGATTAGGCAATTCCAAGCCCATGCAGGTTTTGCCGGGGATGGTTTCCACCACGCGGATGGAAGCCACGCCAAGCGAGCGCGCCAAGTCTTTTTCAAGATTCAAAACGGCACTGCCGCGCACGCCGACATCAGGCTCAATCTCGTAGCGCGTAATGACCGGGCCGGAATAGGAGTCCATCACTTTGACTTTAACTTTGAACTCGGCCAGTTTTTCTTCGATGGTAATGCTGTTTTCCAACAACTGTTCTTCAGTTTGCGAGGCGCTCGGGTCAAACTGCGGCGGCAGGAGCAGGGCAGTGGTCGGTAGAAGCGCATCGGTCAGTGTTGCCGAAGTTGGAATAGCTATGCTTGGTGTATCTTCTTGAACGCTTGGTTCTACGCTTTGAACAGGTGTTTCAACGACTGTCTGTGTATATTCAGACGGCCTTGCGATTGTTTCAACAGATTCAACGGGTTCAATGGTTTCAACCGCTTGAATAGCTTCTGCTTCCGCTTGTACAGGCGCTTCCGGCTCACCATCGAATTCTGTTTCTTCGACGGCAGATTCGCTGATTAAATAATCGCGGATACTGCGTTCAGGCTGATTGCTGACATGCGCATTGACTTGTGCATCAAAAATCGGCACTTGGATTTTATGTTCAAAAGCAGGCAGTTCGGGGATATCAATCGGCGCAATCGAGGTTTGGAAAACAGGCGGTTCGGGGATATCGGTTTTAGCCATAGGGACAACTGGTACGGCAGGAGGCTCGACTACGGTTGCGTTTGGCGCGGCAGGTCGGGAGATATAAGGGGATTTTTTAACAGGCACAGCCGGTTTCGGACGGGACGGCGTTGCCGGTGCGGCAGGTCGTGGTGCAACAGCTTCCGTGGCAGCTTGTTTACGCGCCCATCTTTCGGCGGCCGCTTCGGTATAGCGAACTTGACGGCGCAAGCTGGCAGGACGGCTGATTTGTCCCAAGTTGGCCAGAATTTCGTCATTTTCGATGGTGCGCGGAGAGTAGTCGCGCAATGGGGCGACGGCCTCGGCCAGTTTGTGGCGGGCGGCGGTACGGCGGGCAAGGTTGTTGTGAATATCTTCCGCTTGGATTTCAGAAGGGAATGCCTGCATGGAAGTATAGGGGAGGATGGCTTCTTTTTCGGCAGTTCTTAAGGCCGTCTGAACGGTTTCGATATGCGGCGCATGGGCTTCTGCCACGCGGACATTATTGGCGCGCGCCAAGGCACGTTCGCGTGTGCGGCGCAAGATAGGGTCGTTATAGTCGATGATTTCCATGCCGGTCATCGGCAGGGATGAAGCACGCAACAATGGGGTTTCGATTTCGTCTTTGTAAATCGGCGCATTTTTTTCGGCCAAATGCTCGTTCCATTCTTCAACCGCTGCTTCGTGTAGGGAACGGGTGGCTTCTTCTAATGTGATTTCTTCAAAATTGCTGTTTTGCACCAAAGACGGGCTGTATTCGGGCGTTTCCATTTGTGCAAACGGCGTGATTTTAGGAATACGTTCCGGTTTGGCAGATTTGCGGGTTTTAGGCGCAATTTTGATTTCTTCTTCGGTAGCTGCGATGTGTTCCGGCTCTTCGGCAACTGGCTCTGCTGCGTGCTCTTCGTTTGTTTCGGCGCGTTGCATTTTATTGTGTTCGAGTGCGGAAAGCAGGCGGATGCGGGCGATTTTATGGTTGTCGGCAGTGCGCTTGTTCATGCTGAACAAACGTTTCAGGCTGTCCAGTTGGTCGGAAAAACCGACCGGGCTGTCTTCTTCGTTTATTTCTTGTTCGTCGCCACTGAGTCGGGCCAATTCATGGCGCCACTTTTGCTCTTGTTTCTGGCGCCACCAGAACAAGCCGGCTATGGCGGCCAGCAGAATTAAAGCCAATATTGTCCAAAGCATGCGTCCATCCCCTTAATTAAACGGCAAAGTCCGTTATTCTAACGCTTTTTTCGGGTAAACAAAACCAGCCGAAACAAGCTTTAACGGCAAAGGCAGACAGGATTGTCAAAGCTGTGGCTTGAGGCGCGTATAATAGGCCGTCTGAACATTTTGCGGATGAGAAGATGATTTTTCAAAACGGATGGTTTCCCGTTGGTGTCGTGATGGCGGCATGGCCTGTGTTGCTGGTGATTTTTGCTTTATGCGCAAAGCAGGCATGGGTGTCGGTATCGCAGCATCGTTCCGCATTTTTGTTGGCTGCCGTGATGTTGCCGCTGGCTTGGAGTTTGAATGCCTCTCCGGAAAGCGGACAACTGGCCGGCATGAGCTATCATTTGCTCGCCTTGAACCTGACGGCTTTAATGCTGGGCACCTCTGCTGCGTTCTGCATCGGCGTTTTGCTGTTTTTTCCATATTTGTGGCTTTGGGGCGATTGGCATATGTTCCCCATCAATGCCTTGTCCGTATTGCTTCCGCCTTTGTTGGTGAACTTGGGTTTCCGCCATTGGGTGTCGCGTTTGCCTGCCAATATCTTTATCTTTATTTTTCTGAATGGTTTTTGGGCTGCGGCGGTCGGCATGGTGTTTACCGGCGTGGTTTTGATCGGTTTGTTGGACTGGGCGGATGTATTTGATACGACGGTATTATGGAAAACCGCTTTTCCTGTTTTCTTCTTAATCGCTTGGGCAGAGGCATTTTTGAGCGGTATTTCAACAGCCATTTTTATCGCGCTCAAGCCACAATGGATTTGTACTTTCGATGACGGCAGGTATTTGAAATCCGCGCCTAAGATTTGGCAATAAGATATGAAGGCATCCTTGTTTGGTTTCAGACGGCCTCATGACCGGATGGCCTGTTTTCAATTAAATTTTTAACGTGTTATGTTTGCTTATATTTTTCCCATTGTTTGCGGCGCTGCCGTCGGGGCTGTATTGCGTTGGTTGTTTGGCTTGGTGCTGGTGTCTTCTGCGCCTTTTTCTATCGGTACATTGGCGGCAAACTGGCTGGGCGCGCTGCTGATCGGCGTATTGGCAGAACTCTTAACCGATCCGCAATGGCGTTTGCTTTGGGTTACCGGATTTCTCGGTAGCTTGACCACATTTTCAGGTTTTTCAGTGGAGATGGTGGGTTTGATGCAGGCGCAACGTTGGGGCATGGCTTTGATGGCAACCTGTCTACATGTTTTCGGTTCGTTTGGTTTGACGGCGCTGGGGATTAAATTGGCGCAGATTTGGAAGTAAGTTACTATTTTTTATTTGAAATATAAACCAAAGGCCGTCTGAAAACCTGTTTTCAGACGGCCTTTGGCTTTATCAATTAGGGGTGTACATAGCTTTTTGTACGCGCTAAATCGGTAATTAACAGCGGATTGTCTTTGCGCATCATATCGATCAGCTCTTGGCAACGTTTGGTTGTTGGATCTTGCCAGAGCCAGTCAAGCTCAGGCTGGGTAAGGCCGACTATCTGAAGAAATTGAACTTCACCGTTTGGCGTTTTGATAGCGGGCAGCTTAGGGTCTGGTGCGAAGGCTACGCCGACGATGGCGGTTTCTGTATCCATTCGGATAGGGCCGTTAGTCGAAGTAAAGTGGTAGGCTTCAAACCAGTTGCCACTTTCAAAAACGTAACGGCCAAGGTTATTCATCATGTTGACTGCCCAATAAGGCTCGTGTTTGGTGTTGTAGTCAGAATCCGGATCCTGATCGTAAGGGGGAGTACGGAAGGTAAATTCAAATCCCCATTTACTGTAATCTGCACCGGCAAGTTCTGGCTTAAAGTAAAGTTCGCTCATGCCGTAGGAAACAATGTGGCGATGGAAGGTTTGCTCTTCGCAATCAAAAATGTCGCTATTGTCCAGTGGATCGGTGCCTCCCAACCAATATTTGATTATAGGGCCATAGGAGCGTGGTTTGACATCACCATAAAGTGCTTTAAGCGCAGTATCGATGGCTTCCCAGCCGACAGCCTGATCTTCTTTAAAAGTTTGGCGGTATTCTTGTTCGTTCATTGTCTGTTTCCGTGTCGTTGATAATTTGGTTGTAAATTAATTCGCGTGTTTTTTTTTAGAATGTGTTGTTTCTAAAAATAAAGCGATTTAAATATGATATCTTATTTGCTTTTTTAATCAATACCAATAGGCAAACAGACGGTTTCTTGACAATAGGTTTTGCCGGACTCGCTTAAGTGTGCCGGTTTGTAGGCAGCAAAGGTGTAGGTCAGGTCTGCGCGGAATGTATCGGGATCGGCTTCGGCGGTGTCGCAGTTGAGGCCGGTGGGAATATCAAGGGCGACTTTCAGGCCGTCTGAATGATTGAGTTGGCGGCAGAGGGCGGCGATTTCGGTTGGAAGTGCGCCGCTGAAGCCTGTGCCGAATATGCCTTCGATAATGATGTCGTAACCGTTTTTCAGACGGCCTTCCAGTTCTTGGACGGATATCAATTCAATATGGGGCAAACCGTTGAGTCGTTCGCGATTGGTTTGAGCCAAAGGGGAGAGGTTTTCTCCGAGTGAAAACAGAATATCGATATGCCAACCTTGCGCCTGCATATATCTTGCCATGACTAAGCCGTCGCCGCCGTTGTTGCCTTTGCCACAAACGATCAGTGCGCGTCCGGCTTGAGGATGACGCTGCATAAGGTCTTGGGCGGCAGAGCTGCCGGCGTTTTCCATCAGTTGGTCGAAGCTTGTGCCTTTATCGACGGCTGCTTGTTCGCGTTCGCGCATTTGGGCGGCGGTATAGACTTTCATGATTGGCTCTCTTTGCAGGAAATTATTTGTCAGCGGTATTCATCAGGCGCAAGGCTTTCAGACGGCCTATTTCTTTTTGATATTCCACCAGTCCGATAAATGTGCCGTCTCGGCTGTATACGCGGATGGGCTGTTCGGCGGAAATGTCTTCGGTAAACTGGGGGCGCTGGCCGTGTTTAAGCATGGTAACGGCGTAGTCGTTCAACTCAAGTCTGGGGAAATGTTGCACCAAGACATCGCAAGGCAGCAACAAGGCATCGCGTTCGGCTTCGTCCAATTCTGCCAAGGCTTCGAGCGTGTGGCTTTGGGCAATGGAAAAGCCTGCAGTTTCGGTACGGCGCAGGGCGGTCAGGTGGGCGAATGTGCCGATGTGTTTGGCGATATCTTCGCTGAGGGTGCGGATGTAAGTACCCTTGCTGCAACGTACGTCTATCACGGCTTTGGGTGCATTAAACTCAGTAATATCAATGGAGTAAATGGTAATGTCGCGCGCTTTGCGTTCGATAACGATGCCTTTGCGTGCGTATTCGTATAGCGGTTTGCCTTCGTGCTTGAGGGCGGAAAACATCGGCGGCACTTGGCGGATATCGCCCGTTAAGGCTTGGCAGGCCGTCTGAAATTCGGACAATGAAATATCGGCGCGTGCGGTGGCAACGATTTCGCCTTCGGCATCGCCTGTGCTGCTGGCTTCGCCCAGTTTCAGCGTGGCCGTATAGGCTTTGTCGGCATCAATCAGGTATTGGGCGAACTTGGTCGCTTCACCGAAGCAAACAGGCAAAAGCCCTGTGGCCAAAGGATCGAGTACGCCGGTATGTCCGGCTTTTTCGGCATGGAACAAGCGCCGCGCTTTTTGCAGGGCGGTGTTGCTGGAAAGGCCTTCAGGTTTGTCGAGGAGAAGAACGCCGTTGACCGGGCGTTTGGTGGGTTTATTGGTCATATTAATTAGGAAATATTAATGTTCAGGCCGTCTGAAAGGGTTCAGACGGCCTGCGTGTTTTAATCAATCAGTCTTCAACCGGTTTTTCCGCCGCTACTTGGTCGATCAGGCTGGAAATGCTCATGCCGCGTTCGAGTGATTCGTCGTATTTGAAGTGCAGCTCGGGCGTTTTGAAGAGTTTGATGCGTTTGGCCAATTCGCTGCGCAAATGGCCTTTGGCGTGTTCCAAAGCTTCTTCGGTAATGTCGCGTGTGCTGTCGTCGAGGACGGTGTAGAACACGGTTGCGTGGCTGTAATCGCGGGTGACTTCGACTTCGTTGATGGTGATGAAGCCTGCGCGCGGGTCTTTCAGGCCGGTACGGACGAGTTCGGCAAGCTCGCGCATGATTTGTTCTTTGACACGGTCTTGGCGGGCGTAGCCGCGTTGGGGTTTTCTCATGGTTTTCCTTGATGTATGGCAGGCTGTCGTTTTCAGACGGCCTGCGGTTTGGATTTTGAAAAGCTGCCTATTATAACGGAGCGCGGTTTATTGTGCTTGAACCGAGAAAGGCATATCGATTTTTTGCCATTGCGCGCTTTCGTAGTCCAGCGCATCGGCAATGAGGGGGTGTTGCTCCAGCCATTGGGCGTTGATGCGCAAGATGAAGCTGTGGTTGTTTTCGTCGACGCGAAGCTGGGTTTGCGGTGGCAAATCAAGCGGCAGGCGCGAACGGCAGAAGAGGGCGGCCAGGCGCAGGGACAACACGGCACACCACATGATTTCGTTGTTGCCGATAATGTCCGCCATTTTCTTAAGGTCGCCGCGATGGCCGATAACCAGTTGCGCCAAAATGGTTTGCTCTTTGCGTGAGAAGCCCGGCATATCGGCGTTTTCGAGAATGTAGGCGGAGTGTTTGTGATAGCCGGTATGGGCAATATCCAAGCCGATTTCATGCAGACGGCCTGCACGGCTGAGGTATTGGTTCCACAGGGCAAGCTCTTGAACGGTTACGTTTTTGGCGTGGCACAGGCTGTTCATGAAGGCTTGCGCGGTATCGGCAACGCGTTTGGCTTGGTTGAGGCTGACGTGGTAGCGTTTTTGGAACTCTGCCGTTGTCTGTTCGCGCATATCAACATTGAGGCTGCGGCCGATTAAGTCGTAGAACACGCCGTCGCGGAGGGCGGCTTCGGTAACGGTCATTTTGGTCAGCGAGAGTTCTTCAAAAGCGGCCATCATCACGGCCAATCCACCTGCAAAAACTTCGACGCGTTCGGGTTTGAGGTTTTCAAATTTGGCTTTTTTAACTGAACCGGCTTCGATAATCCTATCGGCAAGATAACGCATGCCTTGGGCGGTAATATCGGCTTCTTGCGGCAATTCGGCTGCCAAAACGTCGCGTATGGATTTTGCCGAACCGGACGTGCCGATGGCGAAATCCCAACCGGTGCGCTTCATCAGTTTGCTGATGCGTTGGATTTCGATACGCGCGGCGGAAACGGCGGCTTGGAAATCTTTGGCGGTCACTTTGTTTTGGAAGAAGCGCATGCTGTACGTTACGCAGCCTAAAGGCAGGCTTTCTGTGGTCAGCGGTTGCAAATCCGAGCCGATGACAAATTCGGTCGAACCGCCGCCAATGTCGATAACCAGCATTTTGTCGCCTTTGGGCGGCAGGGTATGCACTACGCCGGTGTAAATCAGACGCGCTTCTTCACGGCCGGCGATGACTTCGATAGGAAAACCCAGTGCCGCTTCGGCACGGGGCAGGAATTGGGCGATGTTTTTAGCGACGCGGAAAGTGTTGGTGGCCACCACGCGCACGTTTTCAGGTTGGAATCCGCGCAGGCGTTCGCCAAATTTTGCCAAACATTCCAAGGCTTGTTCTTGAGAGGCTTCGCTTAGGTTTTTTTGTTCGTCCAAGCCGGCGGCAAAGCGAACCATTTGTTTGAACGAGTCGATGACTTTCAGCTGGCCGTTGTTGTTTTCACAAATTTGCAGGCGGAAACTGTTGGAACCCAAGTCGACGGAGGCTAAAACGTTGGCGGGAGTGGTGGTCATAAAAAATACCGGTTGATTAGAAAAACCTAAATGTTACTTGAGGCGGTATCACTTGACAATAAAAGGTATACAGCTCTTTGATTCTGCTCATAGATGTATTTTATAATGCTGATTTTAAGCCAATATATTAAAGGCCGTCTGAACTTTTCAGACGGCCTAAAAAGAGAAAACACATGAAATCGGAAAACCAAGATTCCTTATTTTTATCGCGCCGCCGTCTGTTGCAAGTCGGCGGAGCCATGCTTTTGACGCCTGCGACCGCATGGGCGGGGGCGCAACGTGAAGAAACGCTGGCGGATGATGTGGCTTCCGTGATGCGCAGTTCGATTAATAGCGCCAGCCCTGCGCGGCTGGTGTTTGCCGATTTGAGGGAAGGGGAGCGTTGGTTGGCGGCGATGTCTTCCCGATTGGCACGTTTCATTCCCGATGAGGGCGAGCGCCGTCGCCTGTTGATTAATATTCAATATGAAAGCAGTCGTGCCGGACTCAACACTCAAGTGATTCTGGGCTTGATTGAAGTGGAAAGCGCGTTTCGCCAATATGCCATCAGCGGCGTGGGCGCGCGCGGTTTGATGCAGGTAATGCCGTTTTGGAAAAACTATATCGGTAATCCGTCGCACAATCTTTTCGATATACGAACCAATCTACGCTATGGCTGCACCATTCTGCGCCATTACAACAATATCGAAAAAGGCAATATTGTCCGCGCTTTAGCAAGGTTTAATGGCAGCTTGGGCAGTAACAAATATCCAAACGCCGTGTTAGGCGCGTGGCGAAATAGATGGCAGTGGGGTTGATTCGGGATAAATGGGATAGGGCAGATCTTGCGTGACGTTGTTTTTTGTTAAAACCGTTTTATACCGATGAAGCAGGTTTGCGATAAACGGCTTGCGATTTGACCCCATGCAATTCCTTTGAATCCTGTATAATCAGAAAATCTGTTAATTCACACTTTCAGACGGCCTTTCGCAAACTTAAGGCCGTCTGAAACATTATTTATGGCAAGAGATAACCGAATTCAAATGTTTCCGCACGAGTGGCGTGCCAGTACCACACTTTCCGGCGTTTACGCACTGCGTATGTTGGGGATGTTTTTGGTGTTGCCTGTTTTGGCGATGTATGCCGCTTCGTTGCCCGGCGCAGAAAACAATAAAGCGCTGGTCGGTATGGCGATGGGTATTTATGGGCTGACACAGGCTTTGCTGCAGTTGCCTTTAGGCATGGCTTCCGACAAGTTCGGCCGTAAAAAAGTAATTTATGCCGGCTTGATTGTATTTGCGGCAGGTAGTTTTTTGGCTGCAGTTGCCGACAGCCTGCAGATGTTGGTTGCCGCGCGTGCCATTCAGGGCGCGGGCGCAGTCAGTGCGGCGGTAACGGCTTTGCTGGCGGATTTGACCCGTAACGAAGTGCGGACGCGTGCGATGGCGATGATCGGCCTGAGTATCGGCTTGACCTTTTCCGTCAGCCTAGTGCTGGCGCCGATGATTGCCAGCTTTATCGGCGTATCCGGCCTGTTTGCGCTGACCGGTATTCTGACGGTAATCAGTATCGGCGTGGTTGCCTGGATGACACCTGATCCGGAAGTGTCAAAAATGCACGAAGACACGCAGGCTCAGCCTTCGCGTATGGGCGAGGTATTGAAAAACCGCCAACTGCTCAATCTCGACTTCGGTATTTTTGCCTTGCATGCGGCGCAAATGGCATTATTTACCGCATTGCCGTTTGCCATGACACAGCTGGGTTTGGAAAAAATCCATCATTGGCAAGTCTATCTACCTTCAACCATTACCGGTCTGATTATTATGGTGCCGCTGATTATCGTTGGCGAAACGCGCAACAAACTCAAACAAGTGTTTATCCTTGGTATCGTCTGCATTGCCGCGGCGCAAATCGGTTTGCTGTTCGGAATGCACTCGGTATGGTTGATTACCGCTTATCTGATTGTTTATTTTATTGGTTTCAATGTATTGGAAGCCAGCCTTCCGTCTATGGTGTCGAAAATCGCTCCGTCAGATTTGAAAGGCACCGCGATGGGCGTGTATAACACCATGCAGTCGGTCGGTTTGTTTGTCGGCGGCGCAACCGGTGGTTTATTGTTCCAAAAATACGGTTTTGCAGGCGTATTTGCCTTTTGTAGCGTATTGATGTTGCTGTGGTTGGTATTGGCAGTCATTTCGCCGGCACCAAAACCTGTCAAAAACCTCAGCTATCCGCTTAACGCCGAATGGCAACAAAATCCGGATTTGCTCTACGAAAAATTGACCGAAATTGAAGGCGTTGAAAGCATCAGCTTTAGTGCAGACAAACAAACCATTTATATCAAGGCCTTGCAAAAAGGATTCGACCAAGAGGCCGCCGAAAAAATTATCACAGGAGTGTAAAATGTCATTGAATAAAGTTATCCTCATCGGCCGCCTCGGCCGCGACCCGGAAGTCCGCTATATGCCCAACGGCGAGGCCGTCTGTAATTTCAGCGTTGCCACCAGCGAAACTTGGAACGACCGCAACGGCCAACGCGTAGAACGTACCGAATGGCACAACATCACCATGTACCGCAAACTCGCCGAAATCGCCGGTCAATACTTGCGTAAAGGCAGCCAAGTGTACCTGGAAGGCCGTATCCAAAGCCGTAAATACCAAGGCAAAGACGGCATTGAGCGCACTGCTTACGACATCATCGCCAACGAAATGAAAATGCTTGGCGGCCGCAACGACAACAGCGGCGGCGCACCATACGATGACGGCTACAACCAAGGCGGTCATTCGAGCCAAAGCAGTTACCAACAAGCGCCACAACAGCAATACCAATCTGCCCCAGCGCAAGAACCCCCGGCCGCCCCAGCCCGTCGTCCTGCCCCGGCACAACCGACCGCTCCGGTTGATGATATCGACGACGATATTCCATTCTAATCATTGAGCAATACAAAAGGCCGTCTGAAAAATATACTTTCAGACGGCCTTTCAAATGATTCAAAAGAAAATCCTACATTTGCACCGAGCCGCTGACGGTCAGAGACCTTTGCAAAATCCCCCCAAAAATCCCCTAAATTCCCATCAAGACATTTAGGGGATTTTCCATGAGCACCTTTTTTCAGCAAACCGCCCAAGCCATGATCGCCAAACACATCGACCGTTTTCCACTATTGAAGTTGGATCAGGTGATTGATTGGCAACCGATCGAACAATACCTGAATCGTCAAAAAAACCGTTACCTTTGAGACCACCTCGGCCGTCCCGCCTATCCACTGCTGTCCATGTTCAAAGCCGTCCTGCTCGGACAATG
>NZ_KV833386.1:24169-71076 GCF_001837635.1 Neisseria sp. HMSC070H10 | reverse complement strand
CTGTTGGGGAAGGGCTTTTTTGCAAAGGTCTCGGGCGATTGTTCGCGGTCATCTGCCTTCAGACGGCCTGATTGATTACGCCCTCAAATATATGCCCGACAAAATCGCCGAAGCGCAGACCGAAGCCACATTGCAGGAAGCGCAAACCGCCTACCGTTGTCTGGCACAAACCGAGTTGCCGTTCCAGTCCGCCCTGCGTTATCCGACCTCGCGTTATTCGTGGGCCGAACTTACGCCGCACACAGGTCGCAAACACCAACTCCGCCGCCATATGAAACACATTTTCCACCCCATCGTCGGCGACACCAACTACGGCGATTTGCGCCAAAACTATGCCGTTGCCGAACATATCGGCACGCAACGCTTAATGTTGCACGCGCGAAGCCTCAGTTTCCAAAGCATAGAAGACGGCAGCCGGATGACTGTACAAGCGCCGATAGACAACGACTGGCGGCTTTGGATGGAAAAATTCAAAATCGAGGCCGTCTGAAAAGCCAAACTGCACATTTTCAGACGGCCCGGTCATGGAAAAAAACAGGCAAATCCCTTACAATACGCCCCTAAAATTTTGAAAGAACACAAGAATCATGGAAGCCGAAGTAATCAACCAGCTTAACAACACCCTAAACGACTTGGAGAAGCGCAGCGAAGACATCCGTGTCTATATGGACTATCAGGGCAAGAAAGACCGATTGGAAGAAGTCATCGGCCTCTCCGAAGACCCGGAACTCTGGAACGACCCCAAACGCGCCCAAGAAATCGGCAAAGAGCGCAAAATCCTCGAAGGCATCGTGGTGACCCTCGACAACATCGCCACAGGCATCGAAGACAACCGCATGCTGATCGAAATGGCCGTCGAAGAAAACGACGAAGAAGGTTTCGCCGCCGTGCAGGAAGATGTGGCCGGTTTGGAAAAACAAATGGCCGACCTCGAATTCAAACGAATGTTCAACCAGCCTGCCGACCCGAACAACTGCTTTATCGACATTACCGCAGGCGCGGGTGGTACCGAAGCCGAAGACTGGGCGGGTATGCTGTTCCGTATGTACAGCCGCTACGCCGAACGCAAAGGCTTCAAAATCGAAATCCTTGAAGAAGACGACGGCGAAATCGCAGGCATCAACCGCGCCACCATCCGTGTGGAAGGCGAATACGCCTACGGCCTGCTGCGTACCGAAACCGGCGTTCACCGCTTGGTTCGCTATTCGCCGTTTGACTCGAACAACAAACGCCACACGTCGTTCTCGTCCGTGTTCGTGTACCCCGAAATCGACGACTCCATCGAAATCGAAATCAACCCCGCCGATTTGCGTATCGACACTTACCGCGCATCCGGTGCAGGCGGTCAGCACATTAATAAAACCGACTCCGCTGTGCGTATTACCCACGAGCCGACAGGGATTGTGGTGCAATGTCAAAATGACCGTTCGCAACACGCCAACAAAGCCGCCGCGATGGAAATGTTGAAATCCAAACTGTACGAATTGGAAATGCGCAAACGCAACGAAGAGAAGCAGGCATTGGAAGAAGGCAAGTCCGATGTGGGTTGGGGCAGCCAAATCCGTTCGTACGTCTTGGATTCCTCACGCATCAAAGACTTGCGTACAGGCTACGAAGTCGGCAACACCAAAGCCGTATTGGACGGCGACTTGGACGGCTTCATCGAAGCCAGCCTGAAACAAGGTGTGTAAACCGTAAGAGATAAACAGGCCGTCTGAAAGGTTTCAGACGGCCTGTTTGTTGTTGAATATGGCAGTAACTATATCCACTCCGATGATTTATATTTCCAGCGGGTAAAAGGTTTTATCTATTTGAATAAGCTAAAGTCTTATCAGTCTAAATGGAATGCCGAACGCCGTAAATATATCCGTTTTCGGCCGCATGAAAAATACAATATAGCAAATCTAAAAATTAATAGGTTTTTGAATATGTAGGGCATGACGGAGATGGCCGCGATATGCTTGTTATGTAGCTATTGAGTTCTTTTTTAAATGCGAATATTAATCTTTCTGTAAGAATATGCTTTTTAATGTTTTGCAAATGCAAAGATTGACGGTAATATATGGCTTCCATAAAAATGATTGGTAGGTATAACAGGCCGTCTGAAGCCTGAGCCTGTCTAATATATAGGAGAACTCATAATGTCCGGTCAAAAGCCATCTTCTGCCGAGAAAACTTTCTTCGGCCATCCTTTGCAATTATCCACCCTATTCCACATTGAGCTGTGGGAACGTTTTTCCTTCTACGGTATGCAGGGCATCCTGCTGATTTATCTGTATTACGCCGCGAATCAAGGCGGTTTGGGTATGGATAAGGCTTTGGCCGGCGGCATTGTCGGCGCGTACGGTGGCAGCGTTTACCTGTCCACCATTCTCGGTGCATGGTTGGCCGACCGCATTTGGGGTGCGGAGCGTACCCTGTTTATCGCCGGTATCGTCGTGATGACCGGCCATATTTTATTGGCGATTGTGCCGGGCTTAATGGGATTGCTGTTGGGCTTGGTGTTTATCGCGCTGGGCAGCGGCGGCGTGAAATCGTCTGCCGGTTCGATGGTCGGCTCTTTGTATGAACGGGACGACCTGCGCGAATTACGCGATGCCGGTTTCTCCATTTTCTATATTTCCATCAATATCGGCGGTTTCTTAGGCCCTTTGTTGACCGGTATTTTGCAAGACAGAATGGGTTTCCATTACGGTTTCGGCGCAGCGGCCGTCGGTATGGCATTTGGCCTGCTGTGGTATTCGCGCGGCCGTAAAAACCTGCCGCATACTCCGGCTCCGAATCCGTTGCGTCCTGAAAAGATACAGACTGCAATAGCTGTCGGCGTGTTGCTGGTTTTGGTGTTGAGCAGCGTGATTGCTTCCGGCGCGCTCAATCTTGAGAACTTTTCACGCTGGCTTTTGGGCGTGGTCATTATCACCGTTATCGCTTATTTTGCACGCTTGCTGGGCAGCAGCCAAGTTGAGGCAGCCAATAAACGTTACATCATGGCCTATATTCCGCTGTTTTTGACTATTTGTATGTTCTGGGCGGTTTGGTTTCAGGTGTACACCGTTGCAACGGTTTATTTTGACGAAACGGTTGACCGTACTTTCTTCGGCTTTACCGTGCCTGTTTCATGGAAAGATTCGATACAGGCCATGTGGGTGGTCCTCTTTTCCGGCGTGATGGCGGCGGTGTGGACGAAAATGGGCAAACGCCAACCTAAAACGCCGTTGAAGTTTGCACTGGCCATGTTGGTAACCGGCGTCTCTTATTTGAGTTTTATTCCGTATATTTCATCCGGAACCCCGATGCCGATTATCGTGTTTATGCTGGTGTTGCTGGCGATTACGATAGGCGAGCTGATGCTGTCACCGATTTCGCTGTCGTTTTCTACCAAAATCGCACCGAGCATGTTTAAAACACAAATGGTTGCTTTGAATTTTTTGGCATTGTCCATCGGCTTTACTTTGGGCGGAGTGTTGTTTAAAGACTACTACAATGCTCAGTCGCCATTGGATTTCTACTGGATGCTGGCCACCATCGGCGCAGTAACCTGCGGTATCCTGTTGGTACTCGCCCCGGTATTGAACCGCATGCTCAAAGGTGTCGATTGATTTGTCCATTTAAATGGATGTGATGTATACAGGCCGTCTGAAAATAATCTATTTCAGACGGCCTCATGTTTTATTGGGAATTGGAAAGAGGGCGGATTCGGGGCATAAATCGGATAGGCGGAGAATCCGAATGAAATGATACATGATTAAACTGAAATTAAAATTGTGAAATATTAAATAAGAATAATAATTGTTCTCACAACTTTATTGAATTTATTGAGGTTTTTTTGCTGATTTGCTGATATTTACCTTTAAATGGCTTTTGAAATTCGATAAAATGGTAATCTATTTTTAAGATTTGTCTGTCAACCAGTTAGGTACGACCATGTTGGCCAGTTATTTCCCCGTCCTCGTATTCATCCTCGTCGGCCTTGCGGCCGGCGTGCTGTTTATTCTGCTCGGCACGATTTTAGGCCCGAAACGCCACTACGCCGAAAAAGACGCGCCTTACGAATGCGGTTTTGAAGCCTTTGAAAACGCAAGGATGAAGTTCGACGTGCGCTATTACCTCGTCGCCATCCTCTTCATCCTGTTCGATTTGGAGGTCGCGTTCATGTTGCCGTGGGCTGTCGTGTTCAAAGATTTGGGCGCATACGGCTTCTGGTCTATGCTGGTGTTTATCGTCGTTCTGACGGTAGGCTTTATTTACGAATGGAAAAAAGGTGCGCTGGAATGGGAATAGAAGGCGTTTTGAAAAAAGGTTTCATCACCACCAGCGCGGATACGGTGTTGAACTATATGCGTACCGGTTCATTGTGGCCGGTTACTTTCGGCTTGGCCTGCTGCGCCGTGGAAATGATGCATGCGGGTATGGCGCGTTATGACCTTGACCGTTTCGGTATCATTTTCCGTCCGTCCCCACGTCAGGCCGACCTGATGATTGTGGCAGGTACGCTGACCAACAAAATGGCGCCTGCCCTGCGCCGCGTATACGACCAGCTCGCCGAGCCGCGTTGGGTATTGTCTATGGGCTCATGTGCCAACGGCGGCGGCTATTATCATTACTCTTATTCCGTTGTGCGCGGTGCCGACCGCGTCGTGCCGGTAGACGTTTATGTGCCGGGTTGTCCGCCGACTGCGGAAGCCCTGATTTACGGCCTGATTCAGCTCCAACAAAAAATCAAGCGCACTTCCACCATCGCGCGTGACGAGTAAGGAGAGGACGATATGGCAAGCATTCAAAACTTATACGAGACCGTCATCGGCGTGCTTGGCGATCAGGCAAGCAAAGTCATTTCAGCTTTGGGCGAGATTACCGTCGAGTGTCTGCCCGAACACTATATTTCAGTCATGACCGCATTGCGTGACCATGAAGAGCTGCATTTCGAGCTTCTGGTTGACTTGTGCGGTGTCGATTACAGCACTTACAAAAACGAAGTATGGCAGGGCAAACGCTTTGCCGTCGTCAGTCAGTTGCTTTCCGTTAAAAACAATCAACGCATCCGCGTACGCGTCTGGGTTTCAGACGACGACTTCCCCGTAGTCGAATCCGTAGTCGATATTTACAATAGCGCGGATTGGTATGAACGCGAAGCCTTCGATATGTACGGCATCATGTTCAACAACCACCCGGACTTGCGCCGCATCCTGACCGATTACGGCTTTGTCGGACATCCGTTCCGCAAAGACTTCCCGATTTCCGGCTATGTGGAAATGCGTTACGACGAAGAGCAAAAACGCGTGATTTACCAACCTGTTACCATTGAGCCGCGCGAGATCACGCCGCGTATCGTCCGTGAGGAGAACTACGGTGGCCAATAAATTAAGAAACTACACCATCAACTTCGGCCCGCAACACCCTGCGGCGCACGGCGTATTGCGTATGATTTTGGAGTTGGAGGGCGAAACCATCGTCCGCGCCGACCCGCATATCGGCCTCCTGCACCGCGGTACTGAAAAACTGGCTGAAACCAAAACCTATCTGCAAGCCCTGCCCTATATGGACCGCTTGGACTACGTCTCCATGATGGTCAACGAGCAGGCATACTGCTTGGCGGTAGAAAAACTCGCCGGCATTGATGTACCTATCCGCGCCCAGTATATTCGTGTGATGTTCGCCGAAGTAACGCGCATCCTCAATCACTTGATGGGCATCGGTTCGCACGCATTCGACATCGGTGCGATGACCGCCATCCTTTACGCCTTCCGCGATCGCGAAGAGCTGATGGACTTGTACGAAGCCGTGTCCGGCGCACGTATGCACGCAGCCTACTTCCGTCCTGGCGGCGTTTACCGCGACCTGCCCGACTTCATGCCCAAATACGAGAGCAGCAAATTCCGCAACGCCAAAGTATTGAAGCAGCTCAACGAATCCCGTGAAGGCACCATGCTCGACTTTATCGACGCCTTCTGCGAACGTTTCCCGAAAAACATCGATACACTCGAAACCCTCCTGACCGACAACCGTATTTGGAAACAGCGTACCGTCGGCATCGGCGTTGTCACTCCTGAGCGCGCCATGCAAAAAGGCTTTACTGGCGTTATGTTGCGCGGTTCAGGCGTGGAATGGGACGTGCGTAAGACACAACCTTACGAAGTGTACGACAAAATGGATTTCGACATCCCCGTTGGCGTCAACGGCGACTGCTACGACCGTTACCTCTGCCGTATGGAAGAAATGCGTCAATCCGTACGCATCATCAAACAATGTTCCGAGTGGTTGCGTGTCAATCCGGGTCCGGTCATTACCACAAACCACAAATTCGCTCCGCCCAAACGTACCGAAATGAAAACAGGTATGGAAGACCTGATTCACCATTTCAAACTCTTTACCGAAGGTATGCACGTTCCTGAGGGCGAGACCTACACCGCTGTCGAACATCCGAAAGGCGAGTTCGGCGTTTACATCATTTCAGACGGCGCAAACAAACCCTACCGCCTGAAAATCCGCGCACCCGGCTTTGCCCACCTGCAAGGTATGGACGAAATGGCAAAAGGCCACATGCTGGCCGACGTCGTTGCCATCATCGGCACGCAAGACATCGTATTCGGGGAAGTGGACAGGTAAGCCGCAAAAAAAACAGCCTGCACTTTTCAGGCTGCCTGAAAGCTGGGCAAACAAATACGAGGAATATTAGAAATGAATTTTTGGCATATGCAGATGCATCCAACTGGCGAAATGGAATTTTCTGAAAACATTGATTGGATTTTAGAACACAAAAAAATCATCGGTTTGGGACAGTGGAAAGGCGGAGAAGGTCAAATTGCCGCATTTATCAATGAAATTCAGGTTAATGACATTGTTGCGCTAAAACGCGGTCAAGAATTGATTGCGCTTGTCCAAGTTACCGGCGGAGCATATAAGGTTACCGATGATGCAAATCCGGAAACTGCATGGATTGTGAACCGCCGTCCTATCCGCGTATTGGATTGGGCGATTGACCCAAAAATATTAAAACAGCCGCGCGGTACACTAAACCGCTGCGCCAATGATGATGTGGAAACCACTCAAACCATTAAACAATGGTATGAAGCCGTAGTGAAATCATTTGCAAAACGAAGAGTGGATTTAACCGTTTAAATTAGTCTTCAGGCAGTCTGAAACCTGCCCATCATTTTATCGAGAATAAAACCATGTTATCCGCACAATCGTTGCAACAAATCGACACAGAACTGGCCAAATACCCAGCTGATCGCCACCGCTCCGCCATTATGGGTGCGCTGCGTATTGCCCAGACCGAAAAAGGCTGGCTTGCTCCTGAGACCATCGCCTTTGTCGCAAACTATATCGGCATCTCGCCTGCACAAGCCTACGAAGTCGCTACTTTCTACAATATGTACGACCTTGAGCCCGTCGGCAAATACAAACTGACCGTCTGCACCAACTTGCCCTGCGCTCTGCGTGGCGGCATGGATACCGGCGAATACCTGAAGAAAAAACTCGGTATCGGCTACGGCGAAACCACGCCCGACGGCAAATTCACCCTCGTCGAAGGCGAATGCATGGGCGCATGTGGCGATGCTCCGGTCATGCTGGTCAACAACCACAGCATGTGCAGCTTTATGACCGAAGAAGCGATTGACAAGAAACTTGCCGAACTGAAATAAAAGGCCGTCTGAAAACAACGGCTGCAACCGATACGAAAACGAACAGGCACACCAAAAATGGCTATTTACCAATCAGGCGTGATTTTTGACCAAGTGGATACCGCCAATCCCGATTGCTGGACATTGGACGAATACGTCAAACGTGGCGGCTATTCCGCCCTGCGTAAAATCCTGTCCGAAAACATCTCGCAAACCGATGTGATTGACGAAGTCAAAACCTCCGGCTTGCGCGGTCGTGGCGGTGCGGGCTTCCCGACCGGTTTGAAATGGAGCTTTATGCCCCGTTCCTTCCCAGGCGAAAAATACGTCGTCTGCAATACCGACGAAGGCGAGCCGGGTACATTTAAAGACCGCGACATCATCATGTTCAATCCTCATGCCCTGATTGAAGGCATGATTATTGCCGGTTACGCGATGGGTGCGAAAGCCGGCTACAACTACATCCACGGCGAAATTTTCGAAGGTTACCAACGTTTTGAAGCTGCTTTGGAGCAGGCGCGTGCCGCAGGCTTTTTGGGTAAAAATATTTTGGGTTCGGATTTTGAATTTGAACTCTTCGCCCACCACGGCTACGGCGCATATATTTGCGGCGAAGAAACCGCATTGCTCGAATCGTTGGAAGGAAAAAAAGGCCAGCCTCGCTTTAAACCGCCATTCCCTGCTTCGTTCGGCCTGTACGGCAAACCGACTACCATCAACAATACCGAAACGTTCTCCTCCGTCCCCTTCATTATCCGTGACGGCGGACAGGCATTTGCCGATAAAGGTATTCCGAATGCAGGTGGTACCAAATTGTTCTGTATTTCCGGTCATGTCGAGCGTCCGGGCAACTATGAAGTGCCATTGGGTACGCCGTTTGCCGAAGTCTTGAAAATGGCGGGCGGTATGCGTGGCGGTAAAAAACTTAAAGCCGTCATTCCCGGCGGTTCGTCCGCGCCCGTGTTGCCTGCCGATATCATGATGCAGACCAATATGGACTATGACTCGATTTCCAAAGCCGGCTCGATGCTGGGTTCCGGCGCGATTATCGTCATGGACGAAGACGTGTGCATGGTCAAAGCCCTTGAGCGCCTGAGCTACTTCTACTATGACGAGTCTTGCGGTCAATGTACGCCTTGTCGTGAAGGTACCGGCTGGCTCTACCGCATCGTCCACCGCATCGTAGAAGGCAAAGGCCGCATGGAAGACTTGGATTTGCTGGATTCTATCGGTAACCAAATGGCAGGCCGCACCATCTGCGCCCTTGCCGATGCCGCTGTCTTCCCAGTTCGCAGCTTTACCAAGCATTTCCGTGATGAGTTTGTGCATTACATCGAACACGGCGGACCGATGAAACCGAATAAATGGTGCTAAGTTTTCAGACGGCCTCTAAAAGAATTATTTATTAAATACCCGTAACTAGGAACGAACCATGTTACAAATCGAAATCGACGGCAAACAGGTATCTGTGGAGCAGGGCGCGACGGTAATTGAAGCCGCGCACAAGCTCGGTACTTATATCCCGCATTTCTGTTACCACAAAAAACTTTCCATCGCCGCCAACTGCCGTATGTGTTTGGTAGACGTGGAAAAAGCCCCCAAACCTCTGCCCGCCTGTGCCACGCCGGTTACAGACGGCATGATTGTGCGTACGCATTCGGCAAAAGCCCGAGAGGCGCAAGAAGGCGTGATGGAGTTCCTGCTCATCAACCATCCGCTTGATTGTCCGACCTGCGACCAAGGCGGCGAATGCCAGTTGCAGGATTTGGCGATGGGCTACGGCAAAACCACCAGCCGTTATACCGAAGAAAAACGTTCCGTCGTCGGCAAGGACATGGGTCCTTTGGTTTCCGCCGAGGAAATGAGCCGTTGTATCCACTGTACCCGTTGCGTTCGTTTCACTGAAGAAATCGCCGGCGTGCAAGAAATCGCCATGGCCAACCGCGGCGAACATTCCGAGATCATGCCTTTTATCGGCAAAGCAGTGGAAACCGAATTGTCAGGCAACGTCATCGATTTGTGTCCTGTCGGCGCATTGACCAGCAAACCGTTCCGCTTCAACGCGCGTACTTGGGAATTGAACCGCCGTAAGTCCGTTTCCGCCCATGACGCTTTGGGCAGTAATCTGATTGTGCAAACCAAAGACCATACCGTCCGCCGCGTGTTGCCGCTGGAAAACGAAGCCATCAACGAATGCTGGCTATCCGACCGCGACCGTTTTGCCTACGAAGGCCTGTATCACGAAAGCCGTCTGAAAAACCCGAAAATCAAACAGGGCGGCGAGTGGATGGACGTGGATTGGAAAACCGCGTTGGAATATGTCCGCAGCGCGATTGAATGTATCGCCAAAGACGGCAACCAAAACCAAGTCGGCGTTTGGGCCAATCCTATGAATACGGTTGAAGAGCTGTATCTGGCCAAAAAATTTGCCGACGGCTTGGGTGTTAAAAACTTTGCAACCCGTTTGCGCCAACAAGACAAACGTCTTTCAGACGGCCTTAAAGGTGCGCAATGGTTGGGACAAAGCATTGAATCTTTGGCTGACAACGATGCCGTATTGGTAGTCGGCGCGAACTTGCGCAAAGAACAGCCGCTCCTAACCGCCCGTCTGCGCCGCGCTGCCAAAGACCGTATGGCGTTGAGCGTATTGGCTAGCAGTAAAGAAGAATTGTTTATGCCGCTTCTGTCTCAAGAAGCCGCACATCCCGACGAATGGGCAGGCCGTCTGAAAAACCTGTCTGCCAATGCGGAACACGCAGTTACCGCCAGCCTGAAAAATGCTGAAAAAGCAGCAGTGATTTTGGGCGCGGAAGTGCAAAACCATCCTGATTACGCCGCCATTTATGCCGCCGCGCAAGAGCTGGCTGACGCGACCGGCGCAGTGCTGGGCATTTTGCCGCAAGCCGCCAACAGCGTTGGTGCGGATGTCTTGAATGTAAACTCCGGCGAGAGCGTTGCCGAAATGGCAAACGCGCCGAAACAGGCAGTCTTGCTGCTCAACGTCGAGCCTGAAATCGATACGGTTGACGGTGCGAAAGCGGTTGCCGCGTTGAAACAGGCGAAAAGTGTGATGGCGTTTACACCGTTTGTCAGCGAAACGCTGCTGGACGTGTGCGACGTATTGTTGCCGATTGCGCCGTTTACCGAAACATCAGGCAGCTTCATCAATATGGAAGGCCGTCTGCAATCTTTCCACGGCGTGGTACAAGGCTTCGGCGATTCGCGTCCGATGTGGAAAGTATTGCGCGTATTGGGCAACCTGTTTGACCTGCAAGGCTTTGAATACCACGATACTGCCGCGATTCTGAAAGACGCGTTAGACGCGGAAAGCCTGCAGTCCAAACTGAACAACCGTAGCACATGGACAGGGGAGGGCATTCAGACGGCCTCAGACCGCCTCGTCCGTGTCGGCGGCGTCGGTATTTATCACACTGATTCTATTGTGCGCCGTTCCGCACCGTTGCAAGAAACCAGCCATGCCGCCGTGCCTGCCGTGCGTGTAAATCCGAACACATTGGCGCGCTTGGGCCTGCAAGACGGACAAACCGCTGTCGCCAAACAAAACGGCGCAAGCGTATCGGTTGTAGTCAAAGCCGATGCCGGTTTGCCTGAAAACGTGGTGCATCTGCCGTTGCATACCGAAAATGCCGCGCTGGGTGCGTTGATGGACACTATTGAACTGGCGGGAGCTTGATCATGCAAGAATGGTTCCAAAACCTCTTTGCCGCAACGCTCGGTCTGGGCGATTTGGGTATTACCGTAGGCTTGGTGGTATCCGTCATCGTCAAAATCGTGATTATCCTGATTCCGCTGATTCTGACCGTTGCCTACCTGACATATTTCGAACGTAAAGTCATCGGCTTTATGCAGCTTCGTGTCGGCCCGAACGTAACCGGCCCGTGGGGTCTGATTCAGCCGTTTGCCGACGTGTTCAAACTCTTGTTTAAAGAGGTAACCCGTCCGAAGCTGTCAAACAAAGCTCTGTTCTATATCGGCCCGATTATGTCGCTTGCTCCGTCTTTTGCGGCATGGGCAGTGATTCCGTTTAACGAAGAATGGGTGCTGACCAACATCAATATCGGCCTTTTGTACATCCTGATGATTACCTCGCTGTCGGTTTACGGCGTGATCATCGCAGGCTGGGCTTCCAACTCCAAATATTCGTTCTTAGGTGCAATGCGTGCTTCCGCACAAAGCATTTCCTATGAGATTGCCATGAGTGCCGCGCTGGTGTGCGTCGTGATGGTATCGGGCAGCATGAACTTCTCCGACATCGTTGCCGCACAAGCTAAAGGTATTGCTGGCGGTTCGGTATTCTCTTGGAACTGGCTGCCGCTCTTCCCCATCTTCATCGTCTATCTGATTTCCGCCGTTGCCGAAACCAACCGCGCGCCGTTTGACGTGGCAGAGGGTGAGTCTGAAATCGTTGCCGGTCACCACGTCGAATACTCCGGCTTCGCATTCGCGCTGTTCTTCCTTGCCGAATACATTTTCATGATTCTGATTGCCGCGCTGACATCGCTGATGTTCCTCGGCGGCTGGTTGTCTCCGTTCCCGCAAAGCTGGGGCTTTATCGGTACGCCTGCCGCATTCTGGATGTTCGTGAAAATGGCGGCGGTGCTGTACTGGTACCTGTGGATCCGTGCAACTTTCCCACGCTACCGTTACGACCAAATCATGCGTTTGGGCTGGAAAGTGCTGATTCCGATCGGCTTCGCCTACATCGTGATTTTGGGCGTGTGGATGATTTCACCGCTGAATTTGTGGAAATAGGGCCGGGAGGCCGTCTGAAAGTTTTCAGGTAGCCTGAACCCCAAATTTTTAACCGTTTCAAACCGAGAGAAACCGATGAAAGCTCAATGCCTGTGCGGCGCAGTATCACTGGAAACCGCCGAAAACCGCGAACTCCACGCCTGCCATTGCGGGAAATGCCGCACATGGGGCAGCGGCGCGTCTTTTACTTTGGCCGCCCGGTCGCCCGAAATCACAGGCAGCGAGCACATCGCGCATTATCAGTCGTCCGAATGGGCGCAACGCTGTTTTTGCAAACACTGCGGCACACACCTGTTTGTGCAGGTTGGCAACGATTATTACATCAACGCCGGGCTGTTTGCCGACAACGCGGGCTTTGAAACTACCTCACAAATCTTTATTGATTGCAAAGCTCCGTATTATGACTTGGCCAACGATACCCCGAAGCTGACCGAAGCCGAGTTTTTAGAAATGGTGGGCGCGGCAGGTTAAAAAAACCGCTTTCAGACGGCCTGTAAACAGAACAATCCGAAAAGAGCATCCGAAAATGGCTAATTTAGTAAAAACCTTCCTGCTGGGCGAATTGGTGAAAGGCATGGGCGTAACGCTCAAAAACTTCTTCGCCCGCAAAGACACGATTTACTTCCCCGAAGAAAAAACGCCGCAATCCGTGCGTTTCCGTGGCCTGCACGCGCAACGCCGTTATCCGAACGGCGAAGAGCGCTGTATTGCGTGTAAATTGTGCGAGGCAGTTTGTCCGGCAATGGCGATTAACATTGAATCGGAAGAACGCGAAGACGGCACCCGCCGCACCAAGCGTTACGACATCGACCTGACCAAGTGCATCTTCTGCGGTTTCTGCGAAGAGGCCTGCCCGACCGATGCGATTGTGGAAACCCATATTTTTGAATACCACGGCGAGAAAAAAGGCGACTTGCACATGACCAAGCCGATTCTTTTGGCCATTGGCGACAAATACGAAGCTGAAATCGCCAAACGCAAAGCCGCTGACGCGCCGTATCGTTAAGGAGCAGACGAATGACTTTTTCCGCGATTCTGTTCTATATTCTTGCCGCCATCGTTTTGTACGGTGCGGTTCGTACCGTTACCGCTAAAAACCCTGTGCACGCCGCTTTGCATTTAGTGCTGACCTTCTGTGTGAGCGCGATGATTTGGATGCTGATGCAGGCCGAATTCTTGGGCGTGACGCTGGTGGTGGTTTACGTCGGCGCCGTGATGGTGTTGTTCCTGTTCGTTGTGATGATGTTGAACATCGACATTGAAGAAATGCGCGCCGGTTTCTGGCGTCATGCGCCTGTTGCCGGTGTGGTCGGCACATTGTTGGCAGTTGCCCTGATTCTGATTCTGGTCAACCCGAAAACCGACCTGGCCGCATTTGGTCTGATGAAAGACATTCCGGCCGATTACAACAATATCCGCGATTTGGGCAGCCGTATTTATACCGACTACCTGTTGCCGTTTGAATTGGCGGCGGTATTGCTGCTGTTGGGTATGGTGGCCGCGATTGCGCTGGTTCACCGTAAAACTACCAATCCGAAACGCATGGATCCTGCCGACCAAGTTAAAGTACGTGCCGATAAAGGCCGTATGCGTCTGGTGAAAATGGAAGCCGTGAAACCACAAACCGAATCTGCGGAAGAAAACGAAGTTTCAGACGACCTCAAGCCGAAAGAGGAGGGCAAAGCATGATTACCTTGACGCATTATTTGGTATTGGGCGCGCTCCTGTTCGGTATCAGCGCGATGGGCATCTTTATGAACCGCAAAAACGTGCTGGTATTGTTGATGTCCATCGAGCTGATGCTTTTGGCGGTAAACTTCAACTTTATCGCCTTCTCGCAACATTTGGGCGATACTGCCGGACAGATTTTCGTATTTTTCGTACTGACCGTTGCTGCTGCCGAATCTGCCATCGGTTTGGCGATTATGGTATTGGTGTACCGTAACAGAAAAACAATCAACGTTGCCGATTTGGATGAGTTGAAAGGGTAATCATGAACGACATGACTTTATATTTGGTAATTGCCCTTGTGCCTTTGGCAGGCTCGCTGATTGCGGGTTTGTTCGGCAATAAAATCGGACGTGCCGGCGCGCATACGGTTACGATACTCGGCGTGGCGGTGTCCGCCGTGCTGTCGGCTTATGTGCTGTGGGGCTTTATCGACGGCAGCCGTGCCAAGTTTGACGAGAACGTCTATACCTGGCTGACAATGGGAGGTTTGGATTTCTCCGTCGGCTTCTTGGTCGATACGATGACGGCGATGATGATGGTCGTGGTAACGGGCGTGTCGTTGATGGTGCATATCTACACCATCGGCTATATGCATGATGAAAAAGTCGGCTACCAACGCTTCTTCAGCTATATTTCTTTGTTTACTTTCAGCATGTTGATGCTGATTATGAGCAACAACTTCATCCAGCTCTTCTTCGGCTGGGAGGCTGTGGGCTTGGTGTCGTATCTCTTGATCGGTTTCTATTTCAAACGTCCAAGCGCAACATTTGCCAACCTGAAAGCCTTTTTGATCAACCGTGTCGGCGACTTCGGCTTTTTGCTCGGTATCGGCTTGGTGCTTGCCTATTTCGGCGGTAGCTTGCGCTATCAAGATGTATTCGCTTATCTGCCTAATGTTCAGACGGCCACTATCCAACTGTTCCCCGGTGTGGAATGGTCTTTGATTACCGTAACCTGTTTGCTCCTGTTTGTCGGTGCGATGGGTAAATCGGCACAATTCCCACTGCATGTCTGGCTGCCTGATTCGATGGAAGGCCCGACTCCGATTTCTGCATTGATTCATGCCGCAACCATGGTTACCGCCGGTCTGTTCATGGTATCGCGTATGTCGCCGATTTATGAGATGAGCAGCACTGCGCTGTCTGTCATCATGGTAATCGGTGCGATTACCGCCTTGTTTATGGGTTTCTTGGGCGTGATTCAAAACGACATCAAACGTGTGGTTGCGTATTCCACCCTGTCGCAACTGGGCTACATGACCGTGGCTCTGGGCGCGTCTGCCTATTCCGTGGCGATGTTCCATGTGATGACTCACGCTTTCTTTAAAGCCTTGTTGTTCTTGGCCGCAGGTAGCGCGATTATCGGTATGCACCACGACCAAGACATGCGCCACATGGGTAACCTGAAAAAATACATGCCGATTACTTGGCTGACCATGCTGATCGGTAACTTGTCGCTGATCGGTACGCCATTCTTCTCCGGCTTCTATTCTAAAGATTCGATTATCGAAGCAGCGAAATACAGCACCCTGCCGGGTAGCGGCTTTGCTTATTTTGCCGTCCTCGCCAGCGTGTTTGTTACTGCGTTCTACGCGTTCCGCCAATACTTTATGGTGTTCCACGGCGAAGAGAAATGGCGCAACCTGCCTGAGCATCATGACGATCATCATGGCGAAGAACATCACGGCTTGGGCAAAAACGACAATCCGCACGAAAGCCCGCTGGTTGTTACCCTGCCTTTGATTTTGCTGGCCATTCCGTCCGTCATCATCGGCTATGTTGCCATCGAGCCTATGCTTTACGGCGATTTCTTCAAAGACGTGATTTTCGTCAACGCCGACGCGCATCCGACTATGCACATCATGAAGGAAGAGTTCCACGGCGCATTGGCAATGGTGTCGCACAGCCTGCATTCGCCTGTACTCTACCTCGCTATCGCAGGTGTCTTGAGCGCATGGCTTTTGTACGTCAAACTGCCGCACCTGCCTGCGAAAATTGCACAGGCGTTCCGTCCGGTTTACGTTTTGTTTGAAAACAAATACTACCTCGACGCCCTGTATTTCAACGTCTTCGCTAAAGGCACGCGCGCATTGGGTACTTTCTTCTGGAAAGTCGGCGATACCGCCATTATCGACAACGGTATTGTCAACGGCTCCGCCAAACTGGTTGGCGCGATTGCCGCGCAAGTGCGTAAAGCCCAAACCGGCTTTATCTACACCTATGCCGCCGCTATGGTATTTGGCGTATTGGTACTGCTCGGCATGACCTTCTGGGGATTGTTCCGATAAGAATAAGGTTTTAGACGGCCTTAAACCTTCAGGCCGTCTGAAACGAAGAAATATCCACATAAACACATTTTTATTTTAACCACAGGTTAACCACTATGTTTTCCAACTACCTACTCAGCTTGGCAATATGGATACCCATCGCCGCAGGTGTGCTGGTTTTGGCGACCGGTAAAGACAGCCGTGCGCCGCTGGCGCGTGTGCTTGCCTTCATGGGTGCGCTTGCCGGTTTCTTGGTAACGCTGCCCCTGTTTACCGGTTTCGACCGTTTGAGCGGCGGCTATCAATTTACCGAGTTCCACGAGTGGATTCCGCTTCTGAAAATCAACTATGCATTGGGCGTGGACGGTATTTCAGTGCTCTTTATCATCTTGAATGCGTTTATTACGCTGTTGGTGGTATTGGCCGGTTGGGAAGTCATTCAGAAACGTCCGGCGCAGTATATGGCGGCATTCCTGATGATGTCGGGTTTGATTAACGGTGCGTTTGCTGCGCAGGATGCAATTCTGTTTTATGTGTTCTTCGAGGGTATGCTGATTCCGCTGTACCTGATTATCGGTGTATGGGGCGGCCCGCGTCGCGTCTATGCGTCGGTCAAGCTGTTCCTCTATACGCTGATGGGTTCACTCTTGATGCTGGTTGCTATGGTTTACCTGCACTATCAGACAAACAGCTTCTCTATTGTTGATTTCCAAAACATCAAACAGATTCCGTTGGGCGTACAACAGCTTTTGTTTGTAGCGTTCTTCCTGTCATTCGCCGTAAAAGTGCCGATGTTCCCTGTGCACACTTGGTTGCCGGATGCCCACGTTGAAGCGCCGACCGGCGGTTCGATGGTGTTGGCGGCAATTACGCTGAAACTGGGTGCGTATGGTTTCTTGCGCTTTATCCTGCCGATTATGCCGGATGCGGCACGCTATTTCGCCCCTGTAATCATTGTATTGAGCCTGATTGCCGTGATTTACATCGGTATGGTGGCTTTGGTGCAAACCGATATGAAAAAACTGGTGGCGTATTCTTCCATCAGCCATATGGGTTTTGTCACTTTGGGTATGTTCCTGTTTGTGAACGGCCAATTGAATGATTGGGCATTGAAAGGTGCAATCATTCAAATGATTTCCCACGGTTTTGTGTCTGCCGCGATGTTTATGTGTATCGGCGTGATGTACGACCGCCTGCATACTCGCAATATTGCCGATTATGGCGGCGTGGTCAATGTGATGCCTAAGTTTGCGGCGTTTATGATGTTGTTCGGTATGGCCAATGCCGGTCTGCCTGCGACTTCCGGCTTCGTGGGCGAGTTTATGGTGATTATGGGCGCGGTTAAAGTGAATTTCTGGGTAGGCGCTTTGGCTGCCATGACCCTGATTTACGGTGCGTCTTATACCCTGTGGATGTACAAACGCGTTATTTTTGGTACGATCCACAATCCGCACGTTGCCGAAATGAAAGACATCAATTGCCGCGAATTTGCGATTTTGGCAATTTTGGCGGTTGCTGTATTGGGCATGGGTCTGTATCCGCAAGCGTTTATCGAAGTGGTGCATCAAGCGGCAAACGATTTGATTGCCCATGTGGCACAAAGCAAGATTTGAGGTGTGTAAATGAACTGGTCTGATTTGAATTTAATGCCCGCCATGCCCGAAATCGTGCTGCTTGCGCTATTGGGTGTCGTATTGCTGGCAGACTTGTGGATTTGCGATAAAAACCGCTATTTGACCCATCTGATGAGTTTGGGAACGGTCATTATTGTGGCTATTACCCAATTGGCGGTATGGGAGCAGGGCAGTGTCGATGCCTTTCACGGTATGTATATTGCAGACGGCATGTCCTGTTTGGCAAAACTGGTGCTGTATGCACTGACGTTTGGTCTGTTTATTTACAGTAAACCGTACAATCAAGACCGCCAAATCTTTAAAGGCGAGTTTTACACCCTGTCATTGTTTGCCCTGTTGGGTATGAGCGTTATGGTCAGCTCGGCACATTTCCTGACTGCGTATATCGGTTTGGAATTGTTGTCTTTGTCGCTGTACGCCATGATTGCCCTGCGCCGCGATTCCGGCCGCTCTGCCGAGGCTGCGCTGAAATACTTCGTATTGGGCGCGTTGGCCTCCGGTTTGCTGCTCTATGGTATTTCTATGGTTTACGGCGCCACCGGTTCCCTTGATTTTGCTTCCGTCTTGGCTTCTGCTTTCAATGAGCAGGCCAATGAATGGTTGTTGAAATTGGGTATGGTGTTTATTGTGGTCGCCATTGCATTTAAATTGGGTGCGGTTCCATTCCATATGTGGGTGCCCGATGTGTACGATGGTGCGCCGACCTCTGTTACCGCCTTTGTGGGTACTGCTCCGAAAATCGCCGCCGTTGTCTTTGCGTTCCGTATCCTTGTTACCGGCATGGGTACCATACATTCAGACTGGGCGCCGATGTTGGCCATTCTTGCCGTTGCTTCTTTGGTGGTCGGTAACCTTGCTGCCATTATGCAAACCAATATCAAACGTATGCTTGCCTATTCCACCGTATCGCACATGGGCTTTATCCTGTTGGCGTTTATGGCAGGCGCGGTCGGCTTTACCGCAGGTTTGTATTACGCCATTACCTATGCTGTGATGGCGGCAGTCAGCTTCGGTGTTTTGATGGTATTGTCTACCAAAGACATTGAGTGTGAAGAAATCAAAGACCTCGCTGGCCTTAACCACCGCCATGCATGGTTTGCCTTCTTGATGTTGCTGTCCATGTTCTCCATGGCAGGTATTCCGCCGCTGATGGGCTTTTATGCCAAGTTCGGCGTGATTATGGCGCTCTTGAAACAAGGCTATGTTTGGTTGTCAGTGTTTGCCGTCATCATGTCTCTGATTGGCGCGTTCTACTACCTGCGCGTGGTCAAAGTCATCTACTTCGATGCGCCTGACCATGACCAGCCGGTCGGCAGTAACTATGCCGCTAAATTTGTCCTGACGGTCAATGCCTTCCTGCTGCTCCTCTGGGGTATCATGCCGCAAACCGTTATCGACTGGTGTGCCAAAGCATTGGAAAATACCCTGTAAGCTTCAAACAAAACCAACGGCGGCTGTTCCAAAGTCGCCGTTTTTGTTAGGATTCGCATTCGGATGAAATATACCCAAAGTTCAGACGGCCTCAAGCCTTTGAACAATCATCAAGCAGGTATCATCAAGATATTGAATATCCCACGGATAATGATGGGCAAGAATGCCCATTTAACATGTTAAAATCACACGCAGGCCGTCTGAAAACAGAAAGACCATCATGACCGCATCCATGTACATTCTTTTGCTGTTGGCACTTATCTTTGCCAACGCACCATTTATTACCACCAAATTCTTCGGCATCATCGCCCTGAAACGCAAACACATCGGCCATCACTTGATCGAATTGTTGGCAGGCTTCCTTCTTACCGCGATTCTCGCCTATATCCTCGAATCGCGCGCCGGAGCCGTACATGCCCAAGATTGGGAGTTTTATGCGACCGTTGTCTGCCTCTACCTGATTTTTGCCTTCCCATGCTTCGTATGGCGTTACTTTTGGAATGAGCGGAATAGAGAGTAGGATTTGAATAAGGAAAAGGCCGTCTGAAAGATTTTCAGACGGCCTTGTATTTGAGAATGTAGGTGGCAATGACTACATCTTTGAGTTAGGTAGATATGGATTCAATAAAGACTTTATCTTCTTTTTGGATAAAAGTAGCGGAGAGACAATAATCTGTCTCATAAACACATCCCATAATTTTGACTTTATTTTTGTTTTTCCATTCAATACCGGCAACAATGGTCTCCAAAGGATAGTCTTTAGTTTCTGAGAAAGGCGTTACAGAACGAGATTTTGGTAATTGTGCCATTGTTACGGTTGTTTTGGGTATGCCGTTTTTTAAAATGGGAAACCAAAGAAAAGGGATGGACTCACCTTTCTTTTTATTCCATTGAGCAGAATATTTGCTAAAAGCAGTAATGGCATCGCTTAGTCCCCCTTGGTAAAAGCATCTTTGGCTTTCCCCAATCATTTCTTCTACGGGCTTTTTACAATGTAAGTTTCCAGCCAAAGAAAAAGAGGGGAGGATGAATAGAACTGTAAAAATAAGTTTTCGCATAATTAATACCCCGTATTTAGAGTCAGAAGACTGATGGAAAAGATAGAAAAGGCTTTTTTCATTTTTTATCTCTCAATGGTTGAATGAAATATAAGTCTTTAAAAGTGATTAAAAAGAAATCTCATATCGAGATTTCTTTACGTAGTTATGTGTAACATTTGCAAACATTGTAACATAGTAAATTCAATGCTACAGTTATTTGATATGTTTAATCAATTTAGATAATTGGTCATTATAACCGATTATCGGTATATTTCCCGAGGAAATTCATTTCGATTGAAAAGAGTAGAGTTGTTTATATCTATTAGCAATAAAATTCGTTCTTTGTGTGGATGGAAACAATGGTCTCAAGATAGAAGCTTAGTTTCCAAATAAATTCAGGAAAAGGCCGAGTTGATGTAGTTGCTTGAAACAATAAAGGCCGTCTGAAAGATTTTCAGACGGCCTTTATTTTGTTTGATGTTAAATATCGGTTAGAAAACAAGGATGTTGGGGCGTAAAGCCTTGTCGTGGGGGCGGTTTAACGGTACTATTCTCGGTTAATCCTGTTTTATTCCTATGAAATTGAAAGTATAAGATGATTAATGATATTCAAAAGACAGCTGAAGGCAAAATGCAGCGTTCTCTGGAAGTATTGAAAGACAATTTGGCTAAAGTGCGTACCGGCCGTGCGCATACCGGCCTGCTCGACCAAGTGGAAGTGGAATACTGGGGCAGCATGGTGCCTGTGAGCCAAGTGGCAAACGTGACGCTTTTGGATGCGCGTACGATTGGGGTGAAACCTTTCGAGAGCAATATGGCTTCAAAAGTTGAGAAAGCGATCCGTGATTCCAACTTGGGCCTAAACCCTGCTTCTGTCGGCGATTTGATCCGTGTCCCTATGCCTATGCTGACTGAGGAACGCCGTAAGGATCTGATCAAAGTGGTACGCAGCGAGGCAGAAGAGGGTCGTGTGTCTATCCGTAATGTGCGCCGTGATGCAAACGACCACATCAAAAAATTGTTGAAAGACAAAGAAATTTCTGAAGATGAAGCCCGCCGTGGCGAGGAAGCGGTTCAGAAGTTGACCGACAAATATATTGCTGAGGCAGACAAGCTCTTGGCTGCCAAAGAAGAAGATTTGATGGCGATTTAATCCTGTGTGCAAACCGTTCAGACGGCCTTTGGACGGTTTGCTCCCTGAAAGGCAGACATGAAAAGCAGTACGCAGACAATTTTGGAACACTCTGCCATCCCCCGACATATTGCTGTGATTATGGACGGCAACGGACGTTGGGCAAAGAAGCGTTTTCTTCCCCGTGTGATGGGGCATAAGCGCGGCTTGGATGCGCTGGAGAACATGGTGAAGCATTGTGCTGAGCTGGGTGTGCAGTATTTGACCGTGTTTGCTTTTTCGACTGAAAACTGGCGACGCCCCGAGGAAGAGGTTTCTTTTCTGATGGGGCTGTTTTTGCAGGCTTTGCAAAAGCAGGTGCGCCGTTTGCACGATAACAATATGCGCTTGAGGGTCATCGGCAGCCGCGAGCGGTTTAATGCTGAAATCCTGAAGGGGATTGAGGCGGCCGAGGCGTTGACGGCAAACAATACCGGCTTGACTTTGAGCATTGCCGCCGATTATGGCGGCCGCTGGGATATTTTGCAGGCGGCAAATCAGTTGATTGCCGAGGGTGTAACTGAGATTACGGAAGAGGCGTTGTCGCGCTATTTGATGTTGGGCGATGCACCCGAGCCAGATTTGTTTATCCGCACCGGAGGAGAGACGCGCATCAGTAATTTCCTGCTGTGGCAGATGGCGTACGCTGAATTGTATTTTACGGATACGCTGTGGCCTGATTTTAATGAGAAATCGCTGAATGAGGCGATTACTTCGTTCCAAAAACGGGAACGCCGCTTCGGGCGGACTTCCGAGCAGCTGCCGGTTGAGCAGCAACGGGGTTGAGGACTATGTTGAAACAACGGATTTTGACGGCGCTGTGGCTTTTGCCGCTGATGCTGGGTATGCTGTTTTATGCGCCTATGTGGCTGTGGGCGGCGTTTTGCGGCCTGATTGCCATGCTGACTTTGTGGGAATATGCCCGCATGAGCGGCTTGGACAAGCTGAAAATCAATCATTATTTGGCTTCAACGCTGGTGTTTGGTGTGATTGCCTATGCCGGCGGTTGGCAGTTGCCTGATTTGGTTTGGTATGTCGTATTGGTGTTTTGGCTGATTGTCATGCCTTGGTGGCTGAAAGCGAAATGGAAGTTAAACGGCGGCTGGCAGGCTTACACGGTCGGTTGGTTGTTGGTGATGCCGTTTTGGTTCGCACTGGTTTACCTGCGCCCTCAGCCTGAAGACGCGTTGTCTTTATTGGCAATTATGGGTTTGGTGTGGGTGGCCGATATTGGCGCGTATTTCTGTGGCAAATCGTTTGGCAAGCGCAAAATTGCGCCGACCATCAGCCCGGGTAAAAGCTGGGAAGGTGCGATCGGCGGCGCATTGTGCGTTGCCGTGTACATGACCATCGTATGGAAAGCCGGTTGGCTGGCTTTTGAAGCCGGTTGGTTCAAAACGATTTTGATCGGCTTGATTCTGATTGTGGTCAGCGTGTGCGGCGATTTGCTGGAAAGCTGGCTCAAACGTGCGGCCGGTATCAAAGACAGCAGCAATCTGCTGCCGGGGCACGGCGGCGTGTTCGACCGTGTGGACAGCCTGATTGCCGTTATCAGCATTTATGCTGCCTTTGTATATTTGTTTTAAACCGCCTGTCTCACGTTGTTGAGGGAGCTGATTATGTCCGAACAAAAACAGATTTCATCTTTATCGATTTTGGGCGTATTGTTGGCACTGGGATTGATGGCTGCGGCGTTTATTTTGGGCGTGCAGTTTAAGAATCTGCGCCAACCGGGGACGATTACCGTAAAAGGTTTGGCGGAGAAAAACTTCCAATCCGACAGCGCGACGTGGAATACGGGCGTGAACGCGCACGGCGAGAGCTATCAGGAAGTTTTGGATTTGCTGACGGCAAGACGCAAGAAGCTGTCTAAGTTTTTGGGCGAGCAAGGCTTTACGGCGGCTGAAATGAAAGTGGGCCTGCCCGAAGTATCGCGCGTTTTCAATGAAACCCGCGACGAACTGGGCAACGTAACCCGCACACCCAACGGCTACGACGGCGACCTCAATATTGTGGTCAACACCAAAAAACTGGACAAAATCCAAGCCGCCCAGCGCACCATTTTGAATTTCCGTGCGCAAAACGAATTTATCCGCTTCGACAATCCGCAATATTTGCTGGGCAATTTGGAAACCATCAAACGCGATTTGATCACGCAGGCGACTGAGGATGCGCAGAAACGCGCGGCCGAATTTGCCAAAACCGGCGGCGGCAAAGTGGGCGCCATGCGTTCTGCTTCGCAAGGCTCGTTCAACATCTATGCCGACACCGGCAGCAGTGAGGACGACGAATACGGCGGTTCTTACGATAAAAGCACCGTCGGCAAACAAGTCCGACTGGTTGTTACCATCGAATACGGCATTGAGTAATTCTTTCAGACGGCCTGTTTAGCCGGGAGGCAAAAGGCCGTCTGAAAATTGGAAACGGCAAAGAAATCTATTTCAAACACAATGAATACCGTTTGCACAGCACACAAAGAACACACCATGACACAACAAGTTCTGACCATATTAGGCAGTACCGGCAGCATAGGCGAAAGCACTTTGGACGTTGTTTCCCGCCATCCCGAAAAATTCCGCGTGTTTGCGCTGGCAGGGCATAGGCAGGTGGACAAGCTGGCGGCGCAATGCAAACAGTTCCGCCCGGAATATGCCGTTGTCGGCGATGCCGGCCATGCGGCCGAGCTGGAAAAGAAACTCAAACAAGAAGGCATCGATACGCAGGTTTTATATGGTGCTCAAGCCCTGATTGATGTGGCTTCGGCCGATGAAGTCAGCGGCGTGATGTGTGCCATTGTCGGCGCGGCCGGTTTACCCTCGGCTTTGGCCGCCGCTCGAAAAGGCAAAACCATTTATCTGGCCAACAAAGAAACGCTGGTGGTTTCCGGCGCATTGTTTATGGAAACCGCCCGTCAAAACGGCGCCACCGTCTTGCCGATTGACAGCGAACACAACGCCATCTTCCAAGTATTGCCAAGGGATTACACAGGCCGTCTGAATGAGCACGGTATCAATTCGATTATCCTGACCGCATCGGGCGGCCCCTTCCTTAACGCCGATTTAAGTACATTTGACAGCATTACGCCCGAGCAGGCGGTCAAGCATCCGAATTGGAGCATGGGGCGCAAAATTTCCGTCGATTCCGCGTCAATGATGAATAAGGGCTTGGAGTTGATTGAGGCGCATTGGCTGTTTAACTGTCCGCCGGAAAAACTGGAAGTCGTCATCCATCCGCAATCCGTGATACACAGCATGGTGCGTTATCGCGATGGTTCGGTATTGGCGCAGTTGGGCAATCCCGATATGCGTACGCCGATTGCTTATTGTTTGGGCCTGCCCGAACGCATCGATTCCGGCGTGGGCGAACTGGATTTCGGCGCATTGTCCGCGTTGACCTTCCAGAAGCCTGACTTTGACCGTTTCCCATGTCTGAAACTTGCCTATCAGGCCATGAATGCAGGCGGCGTCGCGCCTTGCGTGTTGAACGCCGCAAACGAAGTGGCCGTAGCTGCTTTTTTAGATAAACGCATCAAGTTTACCGATATTGCCAAAGTCGTTGCCCACTGCCTTGCCCAAGATTTTTCAGACGGCCATCATGATATTGAAAGCCTGCTGGCGCAAGACGCACAAACACGCAGACAGGCAGAAGCCTTTATCGGTAAATATTAAAGCTTCAATGACAGGCCGTCTGAAACGCCAACCGCTTGGCATTTAGGCAGACAAAATGGAACAACTGCCTTTATAATCGGTTTTCAGACGGCCTTATCCGTTGATTGTCACATTCCACCCAGGGGATTTTTTTTGCAAACCTTTTTAGCCTTTATCGTCGCCATTCTGATTTTGGTCAGCCTGCATGAGTTCGGACACTATATTGTTGCCCGCTGGTGCGGCGTTAAAGTCGTGCGCTTTTCCGTCGGCTTCGGTAAGCCCTTTTTCACCCGAAAACGCGGCGATACCGAGTGGTGTCTTGCCCCGATTCCGCTGGGCGGTTACGTTAAAATGGTTGATACGCGCGAAGGCGAGGTGGCGGAGGCAGATTTGCCGTATGCCTTTGACAAGCAGCATCCGGCCAAGCGCATTGCCATTGTCGCCGCCGGCCCTTTGACCAATTTGATTTTGGCCGTTTTGCTTTACGGTTTGAGCTTTTCCTTCGGCGTAACCGAGTTGCGCCCCTATGTTGGCATGGTCGAGCCTGCCAGTATTGCCGCCAAAGCAGGTTTTCAGGCAGGCGATAAGATTGTATCGGTCAACGGAATCTCCGTAAAAGACTGGAGCGATGCGCAAACCGAGATGGTGTTGAACCTTGAAGCCGGCCCTGTAAAAGTTGCTGTTCAGACGGCCTCAAATACCCAAGCCATCCGCATAATTGATGCCGCCGGCACGCCTGAAGCAGGTAAAGTTGCGAAAAACCAAGGCAACATCGGCCTTTTGCCTTTTAGAATTACTAACCGCATCGGCAAAGTCTTGGCTGACAGTCCGGCCGAAAAAGCAGGTTTGAAGGAAAACGACAAACTGCTGACCGCCGATGGGAAGCCCATCGAGAGCTGGCAGGCATGGACGGAACTCTTCCGCGCCAGCCCCGGCCAACGAATCGAACTGACTTACGAGCGCGACGGTAAAATACTGGCGACCGCTATCCGGCCGGACAGCGTCGAGCAGTCGGCAGGCGTGCTGGTGGGTAGGGCAGGGCTTGCCGCCCAGGCGGATAAAGAGTGGGATAAAACCATCCGCTACCGTTATACGCCTTCCGTTGCCCAAGCCTTTGAATTGGCTTGGAACAAAACCGTCAACTATTCGTGGACGACCCTCAAATTTTTCGGAAAACTGGTTACGGGCAATGCCTCTTTGAACCATATTTCCGGCCCCCTGACCATTGCCGATGTCGCCGGACAGTCCGCCAAACTCGGATTGCAGAGCTACCTCGAATTTCTGGCCTTGGTCAGCATCAGCTTAGGCGTGTTGAACCTTTTGCCCGTACCCGTTTTAGACGGCGGACATTTGGTTTTCTATACCGCCGAATGGATACGCGGAAAGCCTTTGAGCGAGCGCATACAGGCAGTCGGCCTGCGCTTCGGACTGGCAGCCATGCTTTTGATGATGGCTGTGGCTTTCTTTAATGACATCAACCGTTTGTTTGGATAATTTATGAAACTGAACCAGATTGCTTCCGCTTTAATGGTATTGAGCCTGTCTCCCTTGGCATTGGCTGACTTTACCATTCAGGACATCCGCGTCGAAGGCCTGCAACGCACCGAGCCGAGTACCGTCTTCAACTACCTGCCCGTTAAAGTCGGTGATAATTTCAATGATGCGCGCAGTGAAGAAATCATCAAAAAACTCTACGCAACCGGTTTCTTTGACGACGTACGCGTCGAGACCATGGACAATCAAGTCCTGCTGACCGTAATTGAGCGTCCGACCATCAGCTCGCTCAATATTACCGGCGCGAAAATGCTGCAAAACGATGCCATCAAGAAAAACCTTGAAGCCTTCGGTTTGGCGCAATCCCAATACTTCAACCAAGCAACACTGAACCAAGCCGTCGCCGGTTTGAAAGAAGAGTATTTGAGCCGTGGCAAACAGTCGGTCAAAATCACGCCGACCGTCACCAAACTCGCCCGCAACCGCGTGTCTATCGACATTGCCATCGAAGAGGGCAAATCTACCAAGATTACCGATATTTCCTTTGAAGGCAACGAAGTTTATTCCGACCGCCGCCTGCTGAAACAAATGTCCCTGAGCGAAGGCGGCATGTGGACTTGGGTGACCAAGAGCAACCAGTTCAATGAGCAAAAATTTGCTCAGGACATGGAAAAAATCACCAATTACTACCAAAACAACGGCTACTTCAACTTCCGTATTTTGGATACCGACATCCAAACCAACGAAGACAAAACCAAGCAGACCATTAAAGTAACCGTCAGCGAAGGCGACCGCTTCCGCTGGGGCAATGTACGCATCGAAGGCGATACGCTGGAAGTGCCGAAAGAAGATTTGGAAAAACTGCTGACCATGAAGCCGGGTAAATGGTACGAGCGCGCGCAAATGTCCAATTCGCTCGAAGCCATTCAAAACCGCATGGGTCAGGCAGGTTACGCATTCAGCGAAATCAATGTCCAACCGATTCCAAATGCAGAAACGCATACCGTTGATTTTGTGCTGACCGTTCAACCGGGCCGCAAAATCTATGTAAACGAAATCAACATTACCGGCAACAACAAAACCCGCGACGAAGTTATCCGCCGCGAGTTGCGCCAAATGGAATCGGCGCCTTACGACTCTGCCAAACTGCAACGTTCTAAAGAGCGCGTTGAGTTGTTGGGCTACTTCGACAACGTTCAATTTGATGCGGTTCCTGTGGCAAATACCCCTGACCAAGTTGACCTGAACATGAGCCTGACCGAACGTTCGACCGGCTCGCTCGACTTGAGCGCAGGTTGGGTTCAGGATACCGGTTTGGTAATGTCTGCCGGCGTGGCTCAAGACAACCTGTTCGGTACGGGTAAATCCGTTGCCCTGCGCGCGTCCCGCAGTAAAACCACAGTAAACGGCTCGTTGTCGTTTACCGACCCATACTTCACACCGGACGGCGTAAGCTTGGGTTACGATATTTACGGCAAGACTTACGACCCGCGTAAAGCTTCTTCCAGCGCGAAACAATATAAAACCACGACTTTCGGCGGCGGTTTGCGTATCGGTATTCCGGTTACCGAATATGACCGTGTGAACTTCGGTTTGGCTGCAGAACGCTTGACCGTGAACACCTACAAAGGCGCGCCTAAACGCTATGCCGACTTTATCAACCAATACGGTAAAGGCAACGGCAACGGCGTGGGTAACTTCAAAGGTTGGTTGTATAAAGGCACCATCGGCTGGGGCCGTAACAAAACCGACAATGCCTTGTGGCCGACCCGCGGTTACCTGACCGGCGTAAACGGCGAAATCGCACTGCCGGGCAGCGACCTGCAATACTACACCCTGACCCACAACCAAACTTGGTTCTTCCCGTTGAGCAAAGATTTCACGCTGATGCTGGGTGGCGAAGTCGGTTATGGCAACGGCTACGGCAAAACCAAAACCATGCCGTTCTTTGAAAACTTCTACGGCGGCGGCTTAGGCTCCGTCCGCGGCTTCGAAAGCGGTACGCTGGGCCCGAAAGTCTATGACGAATACGGCGAGAAAATCAGCTACGGCGGTAACAAAAAAGCCAACGTTTCCGCAGAGTTGCTCTTCCCGATGCCGGGCATTAAAGACTCGCGTACCGTCCGTCTGAGCCTGTTTGCCGATGCAGGCAGCGTGTGGGACGATAAAACCTACAACGACAGCAGCAGCAATACTTATTACACCAATGGCGCGCTCCAAAACGTGTACGGTGTAGGCACAACGCACAAATCGACATTCAAAAACGAATTGCGTTACTCTGCCGGTGCTGCCGTGACCTGGCTCTCTCCGCTGGGTCCGATGAAGTTCAGTTATGCTTATCCGATTAAGAAAAAAGAAGGCGACGAAATCCAACGCTTCCAATTCCAACTCGGTACGACATTCTGATGATGTTTAGGCCGTCTGAAACCGGGTTTGTCCGTTTCAGACGGCCTCATGGCAGATTGGCGGCAGGCTTATTGCCAACCGCCCGTCTGTTTTCAAGCAAGGATTTTTATCATGAGTAAAATAGCCGGCACCCTCCGTGTCCTCGCCGTAGCCCTGCCGGGTTTCGTGCTGTTGCCGCAAGCGGCGGCAGATGGCGTACAGAAAATCGGTTTTATCAATACCGAGCGCGTTTATCAGGAATCCAAGCAGGCACAAAGCATTCAGACGACTTTGGAAAAAGAGTTCAAAAGCCGTCAAACCGCCTTGCAAAAGCTGCAGCAGGAAGGCGAGGCTTTGGAGCGAAAACTGAGCAGCGACAAGCTCAGCGACAGCCAAAGGGAAGCGGAAACCCAAAAATGGCGCAATCTGGTACAAAAATTCCGCAAACAGCAGACCGAGTTGGCTGAAGACTACAACTTGCGCCGCAATGAAGAATTCGCCGCGCTCCAGCAAAATGCCAACCGCGTCATCGTCGATTTAGCCAAACGCGAAGGTTATGACTTCATCTTGCAGGACGTGATTTACGTCAACGGCCGCTACGACATTACCGACAGCGTTATTAAAGCCCTAAATGCTCACTGACCCTGCTCGGCAGCGAATGTAACCATACAGACAAACCTAAGGCCGTCTGAAACCCAAACCGGCATCTTTCAGACGGCCTGACATCTTGACGGCAGATTATCATGACTTCACAAGCATACACCCTGTCCCAAATCGTTTCCCAACTCGGCGGCGAATGGAAAGGCGAAGACATCGCCATTACCGCCGTCCGTCCGTTGGATCAGGCGCAGGCAGAACACATCAGCTTTTTGGCTAACCCGAAATACAAAGCCGAAGTACACGACAGCCAAGCAGGCGCAGTGATTGTGTCGCCGAAAGCCGCAGATGAATTTGCGGGCCGCAACCTGATTGTGGCTGCCGACCCTTATCTTTATTTTGCCAAAGTGGCACGATTGTTCTCGCCGATTGTCAAAGCACAGGGCGGCATACATCCGACTGCCGTTATCGAGGCCAGCGCCAAAGTACCGGCAAGCTGCGAAATCGGCGCGAATGCCTATATCGGCGCGAATACCGTATTGGGCGAAGGCTGCCGTATTTTGGCCAATGCCGTTGTTCAACACGATTGCACGTTGGGCGATGAAGTCGTATTGCATCCCAACTCCGTCATCTATTACGGCTGCACTTTGGGCAACCGTGTCGAAATCCACAGCGGCGCCGTCATCGGCGCGGACGGTTTCGGCTTAGCCTTCGCCGGCGATTCATGGTTTAAAATTCCGCAAACCGGCGCAGTCACGCTGGGCGATGATGTGGAAATCGGTTCGAACACCAATATCGACCGTGGCGCAATGAGCGACACGACCGTCGGCAACGGCACCAAAATCGACAACCAAGTCCAAATCGGCCACAACTGCAAAATCGGTTCGCACACCGTTATCGCCGCCAAAACCGGTATTTCCGGCAGCGTCACCATCGGCAATTATTGCATTATCGGCGGCGGCGTCGGCACGGTCGGACACATCGAAATCGCCGATAAAACCACCATCGGCGGCGGTACATCAGTTACCCACAGCATTACCGAAAGCGGCCAGCATCTGGCCGGTATTTTCCCGATGTCGGGCTACAAAGACTGGGCGCGCAATGCCGTTTATATCCACCGTTTGAGCGAAATGAACAAACGCCTCAAAACGCTGGAAAAACAGCTTGCCGACAGCGACGAAGCCTAAAGGCGGCGCAAACAGTCCGCGCCCCGCATCCGAATACGTTTAAACCCAATACAAATAAGGAAAGACGAACATCATGGACGTACAACTCCCGATCGAAGCCAAAGACATTCAAAAACTTATCCCACACCGTTATCCGTTTTTGCAACTCGACCGCATTACTGCGTTCGAACCGATGAAAACCCTGACTGCGATTAAAAACGTCACCATGAACGAGCCGCAGTTCCAAGGCCACTTTCCCGACCTGCCCGTGATGCCTGGCGTGCTGATTATCGAAGCCATGGCGCAAGCGTGCGGCACACTCGCCATCCTCAGCGAAGGCGGCCGCAAAGAAAACGAATTCTTCTTTTTTGCCGGTATCGACGACGCCCGTTTCAAACGCCAAGTTATTCCCGGCGACCAACTGGTTTTTGAAGTCGAGCTGTTGACCAACAAACGCGGTATCGGCAAATTCAACGCCGTTGCCAAAGTTGACGGCCAAGTTGCCGTTGAAGCCGTGATTATGTGCGCCAAACGCGTGGTGTAAAAATGGGACAGGCCGTCTGAAAGTTCAGACGGCATCTTGCAGGCAATACCTGTATCAGACAGCAAGGAGACAGCATGACCCTTATCCATCCGACCGCCGTCATCGACCCTAAAGCCGAACTCGACTCCAGCGTCAAAGTCGGCCCATACAGCATTATCGGCCCCAATGTGCAAATCGGTGCGAATACCGAAATCGGCCCGCACGTCGTCATCAACGGCCATACGACCATCGGTGAAAACAACCGCATTTTCCAATTTGCCAGCCTCGGCGAAATTCCGCAGGACAAGAAATACCGCGACGAGCCGACCAAGCTGATTATCGGCAATGGCAACACCATCCGCGAATTTACGACGTTCAACCTCGGTACGGTTACCGGTATCGGCGAAACCCGTATCGGCGACGACAACTGGATTATGGCGTACTGCCACCTCGCGCACGACTGTGTCATCGGCAACCACACCATCTTCGCCAACAACGCCTCACTCGCAGGCCATGTGACCATCGGCGACTACGTTGTCTTGGGCGGCTACACGCTGGTGTTCCAATTCTGCCAAATCGGCGACTACGCCATGACCGCGTTTGCTGCCGGCGTACACAAAGACGTACCGCCGTACTTCATGGCTGCAGGCTACCGCGCCGAACCGGCCGGCCTCAACAGCGAAGGTATGCGCCGCAACGGTTTCACGGCCGAACAGATTGCCTCCGTCAAAGATGTGTATAAAACCATTTACCATCGCGGCATTCCGTTTGAAGAGGCCAAGGCAGACATTCTGAAACGTGCCGAAACCCAAAGCGAATTGGCGGTATTTAAAGACTTTTTTGCACAATCCACACGCGGCATTATCCGTTGATTGATGGATTGAAGGCCGTCTGAAACTTTTTCAGACGGCCTTTGGATTGCAAAAATCCGCGCGTAGGGCAGGTTTCCTGTCCGTTTGCTGCCGATGCCGTCTGAAAACGGGTGGGCAAATGTCCGCCCCAAAATCTTTTAGCTTCCGAACTTCAACAACATGAACCCCAATTCTTCCCCCCTTATCGCCATCAGCGTCGGTGAAGCTTCCGGCGACTTGCTTGGCGCACATTTAATCCGTGCCATTAAGGCGCGTTGCCCGAATGCGCAGTTTACCGGTATCGGCGGAGAGCGCATGAAGGCGGAGGGTTTTGAGAGTTTGTACGATCAGGAAAAGCTGGCGGTGCGCGGTTTTGTTGAGGTCATCAAACGCCTGCCGCAGATTTTGAAAATCCGCAAAGGGCTGGTGAACGATTTAATCCGCCTCAAGCCGGATGTGTTTATCGGCATCGATGCGCCGGACTTCAATCTCGGCGTGGCGGAAAAACTCAAGCAGGCAGGCATTCATACCATTCATTACGTCAGCCCGTCGGTTTGGGCGTGGCGGCGCGAACGGGTCAATAAAATCGTGCATCAGGTCAACCGCGTGTTGTGCCTGTTTCCGATGGAGCCACAGCTTTATATCGATGCCGGCGGCAAGGCTGAGTTTGTCGGCCATCCGATGGCGCAAACCATGCCGGTGGAAGCGGATAGGGCGGCGGCGCGGCAGAAGCTGGGCGTTCCTGCGGACGTGCCCGTGTTTGCCATATTGCCCGGCAGCCGTGTGAGCGAAATTGATTACATGGCGGCGGTGTTTTTTCAGATGGCCTTATTGCTGCTGAAACGTTATCCGCAGGCACAGTTTTTGTTGCCTGTGGCAACGGCTGCAACGCGCAAACGCATTAGCGAAATTTTGGCGCAGCCCGAGTTTGCCTCTCTTCCCATCACGTTGACCGACAAGCAGTCGGATACGGTTTGCACCGCTGCCGACGTGGTATTGGTTACCAGTGGTACGGCGACTTTGGAAGTGGCTTTGTGTAAACGGCCTATGGTCATCAGCTACAAAATTTCGCCGCTGACTTATGCGTATGTGAAAAATAAAATCAAAGTGCCGCATGTCGGTTTGCCCAATATTCTGTTGGGTAAAGCCGCCGTTCCCGAGCTGCTGCAACACGATGCCGTCCCTGAAAAACTGGCGCAGGCCGTGGCAGACTGGTATGACCACCCTGAAGCCGTGGCCGCGTTGGAACAAGATTTCCACGCCTTGCATCTGCTGCTGAAAAAAGATACGGCGGCATTGGCGGCGGCGGCAGTATTGGAAGAAGCCGGATTTTCAGACGGCCTGAAAGACAAGTAAGGAAAATACATGAATTTATTGGGAGCCTTGGCCAAGGTTGGCAGCCTGACGATGGTGTCGCGCATTTTAGGCTTTGTGCGCGATACGATTATTGCCCGTGCGTTTGGTGCCGGCATGGCGACGGATGCGTTTTTTGTCGCGTTTAAACTGCCCAACTTGTTGCGACGCGTGTTTGCAGAGGGCGCATTTGCCCAAGCCTTCGTACCGATTTTGGCGGAATACAAAGAAACCCGCTCTCCCGAAGCCACGCAGGCGTTTGTGCGTCATGTAGCCGGTATGTTGTCGTTTGTGTTGGTCATCGTTACCGCGCTGGGCATACTCGCCGCGCCGTGGGTGATTTATGTTTCTGCACCCGGTTTTGCCAAAGATGCCGATAAGTTTCAGCTCTCCATCGACCTGCTGCGGGTAACGTTTCCTTATATCTTTTTGATTTCCTTGTCGTCTTTTGTCGGTTCGATACTCAACTCCTATCATAAATTCGGTATTCCCGCCTTTACGCCGACTTTTTTGAACATCTCCTTTATCGTCTTTTCCCTGTTTTTTGTACCGTATTTTGATCCGCCTGTTATGGCTTTGGCGTGGGCGGTATTTGTCGGCGGCGTGTTGCAGCTGGTGTTCCAACTGCCTTGGTTGGCGAAACTGGGCTTCTTGAAAATGCCCAAACTCAGCTTTAAAGACGCAGCGGTCAACCGCGTGATGAAACAGATGGCGCCGGCTATTTTGGGCGTGAGCGTGGCGCAGATTTCCTTGGTTATCAACACCATTTTTGCCTCATTTTTGCAGTCCGGCAGCGTGTCATGGATGTATTACGCCGACCGACTGATGGAATTGCCGACCGGCGTTTTGGGCGTGGCACTCGGTACAATCTTGCTACCTACCTTGTCCAAACACGCCGCCAGTCAGGATACCGAGCAGTTTTCCGGCCTGCTCGACTGGGGTTTGCGCCTGTGCATGCTGCTGACCCTGCCTGCCGCCGTCGGCCTTGCCGTGTTGTCTTTCCCGTTGGTTACGACCTTGTTCATGTACCGTGAATTTACGCTGCACGACGCGCAAATGACCCAACACGCGCTGATTGCCTATTCCTTTGGCTTGATCGGGCTGATTATGATTAAAGTGTTGGCCCCCGGCTTCTACGCGCGCCAAAACATCAAAACCCCCGTTAAGGTCGCTATTTTCACGCTGATTTGCACGCAGCTGATGAACCTTGCCTTCATTTCGCCGCTCAAACACGTCGGTCTGTCCCTCGCTATTGGTTTGGGCGCGTGTCTGAATGCAGGCTTGCTGTTTTTCCTTTTGCGCAAACACGGCATCTACCGCCCCGGCAAAGGTTGGGCAGCGTTTTTAGTTAAAATGGCCATCTCTTTGGTCGTCATGGGCGGCGGTTTGTGGCTGGCGCAATATTATCTGCCGTTTGAATGGGTGCACGTCGGCGGCTTTAAAAAAGCAGGCCAACTCTGCGTCCTGATTGCCTTGGGCGGAGGCCTCTACTTCGTTTCCCTCGCCGCGCTCGGTTTTCGTCCGCACCATTTCCGCAGGGTGGAAAAATAAGCAGCCGTAGTGCGTATTGCTTTGGCTTAAAGGCTATTCGCTAAAAAGGCCGTCTGAAATATTTTCAGACGGCCTTTTCTTGCGTTACGTTTTAACTGTAAAGCTTCGCCCCTTTTTTGACGAACTCAATCGCTTTTTCTTCCATACCCTGCCGCTGGGCTTTTTGCTTGTCGGCGTAGTCGCGCACTTCCTGCGTGATTTTCATCGAGCAGAATTTGGGGCCGCACATTGAGCAGAAGTGGGCGATTTTTGCTCCTTCGGCAGGCAGGGTTTCGTCGTGGAAGCTCTCGGCGCGTTCGGGGTCGAGGCTGAGGCGGAATTGGTCGCGCCAGCGGAACTCGAAACGCGCTTTGCTCAGGGCGTTGTCGCGCAACTGTGCGCCCGGCCAGCCTTTGGCGAGGTCGGCGGCATGGGCGGCGAGTTTGTAGGTGATGATGCCGGTGCGCACGTCTTCTTTGTCGGGCAGGCCGAGATGCTCTTTCGGGGTAACATAGCAGAGCATGGCCGTACCGTACCAGCCGATGTTGGTCGCGCCTATGCCCGAGGTGATGTGGTCGTAGCCGGGGGCGATGTCGGTAACGAGCGGGCCGAGGGTGTAGAAAGGTGCTTCAAAGCAATGTTGCAGCTCTTCGGTCATGTTTTCTTTCACGCGTTGCAGCGGTACATGGCCGGGGCCTTCGATCATAACCTGTACGTCGTGTTCCCATGCTTTGGCGGTCAATTCGCCCAAGGTGTGCAGCTCGGCAAATTGGGATTCGTCGTTGGCATCGGCAATGCAGCCGGGACGAAGGCCGTCGCCGAGGCTGAACGATACGTCGTAGGCTTTCATGATTTCGCAGATTTCGTCGAAATGTGTGTAGAGGAAGTTTTCCTGATGATGGGCGAGACACCATTTCGCCATGATGGAGCCGCCGCGTGATACGATGCCGGTCAGGCGGTCGGCCGTCATCGGTACATAACGCAGCAATACACCTGCGTGCAGGGTGAAATAGTCCACGCCTTGTTCTGCCTGCTCGATTAAGGTATCGCGCACCAAATCCCAAGTCAGGTCTTCGGCAATGCCGCCGGTTTTTTCCAAAGCTTGGTAAATCGGCACCGTGCCGATGGGGACGGGCGCGTTGCGGATAATCCATTCGCGCGTTTCGTGGATGTGCGCGCCTGTGGATAAGTCCATAATCGTGTCCGCGCCCCAACGCAGCGACCATACCATTTTTTCGACTTCTTCGGTCAGGCTGGAGGTTACGGCGGAGTTGCCCAAGTTGCCGTTGATTTTGACGCGGAAGTTGCGGCCGATAATCATCGGTTCGAGTTCGGGGTGGTTGATGTTGGCAGGGATAATCGCACGTCCGGCGGCGATTTCTTGGCGCACGAATTCGGGCGTGATTTGGTCGGGATGGGTTGGGATATTCGCGCCGAAACTTTGCCCTGCGTGTTGTTTCAAGAGCTTGGCGTATTCAGGCCGTCTGAAAAGTTCGTCCAGCTTCATGCGTTCGCGTATGGCGACAAACTCCATTTCCGGCGTAATGATGCCTTGGCGGGCGTAGTGGAGCTGGGTTACATTGCGGCCTGCTTTGGCGCGGCGCGGACGGGTGATTTGGTTGAAGCGCAGATGGGCGGTTTTCGGATCGTGTGCGCGTTCGGTGCCATATTCGCTGGAAAGCTTGGGCAGGATTTCGGTATCGTCGCGTTCATCCAGCCATGCGGTGCGGACGTGTGGCAAACCCTGTTTTAAGTCGATGTGTGCCGCCGGGTCGCCGTATGAGCCGCTGGTGTCGTACACTGGAATTGGCGGATTGGCTTCCGTACCTTGTGCCGTGTAGGTATCGTCCTGACGGATTTCGCGCAAAGGCACGCGGATGTCGGCGCGGCTGCCCGGGATATAGACGCGGTTGGAATTGGGATATTGGAAGCGGATGCCGATGTCTTCGCTCAAGTCGGAAAGACGGCGCGCCTCATCGCCGGTTTTTTTAGCGGTAGTCATAAAAAATTGCTCCTGTTTTTCGGTTATGAAATGGAAACAGGAGCATTGCTTTTTTTTCAGACGGCCTTGTGGATATCTTCAATCAACCGTCTAAAAACACATTTGCCGAAACTCCCCACGCAGGTATTATCCTGTTCGGGTGTAAAGGGTATTTCTCAGCCGCTCGGTTTGAAAGCAGCACCCCTGTTTCTTTATTAACGAAAAATTAAACCATGCGGATGGTTTTTTGTAAAGCGGCGTTTTTCGCATTTTCTGTCAAAAACGCTTGACAGCGATTCCGTCTTTCCGTATAGTTACAACTTCTGACGCGGGATGGAGCAGCATGGTAGCTCGTCGGGCTCATAACCCGAAGGTCGTAGGTTCGAATCCTGCTCCCGCAACCAAATATAAAAATCCCCTGCAATCGCAGGGGATTTTGCTTTATGCGGTATTTATTGTTGCTTGGATTGATTGAAAGAGGCCGTCTGAACCATTGGGTTTCAGGCGGCCTTTTTTATGTGCTGATGTCATCAGCGGCTAATTCGCTTTTATTTTGTGAGTTTGCGTTTTTCAGACGGCCTATTGTTACTCCGGATCGGTATCGTTGCGTAGGTATTCTTTCAAGCGTTGCAATTCTTTTTTGTCCAACCATTTATTGCGCGAACGTTGCAACAGGATCACCAATGCGGCGATTTCGTTACGCATATTGGTGCTGAGCCAGAGGAAGCCTTGCCAGTCGTAATGCAGGCGGGCGGCCGGTTTGCTTAGTTCGGTATTGAGCGAAGTATCGATGCGAATGCGGCGGGCGTAGTGGCCTTTGATGAGGCGGACGGTCAGCCGAAGCTCGCGTTGGAGTTGGTTGAAATGGCGGTCGAGCAGGCGGATTTCGCTTTCGTTGAGCGTGGGCGCGCGCAGTTTGGCGGCTGTGGTCAGGAGCAGCTCGGTGGTGTTGACGATTTTGCGGTGGGCATGCTGCATGGCTTCCATCATATTGTTGCTGATGTGGCTTTCACCGGATGTTGCGGCCAGATGGCTGCGGCTTTTGACCATGCGGGCGTTGATTTTGCGCATTTTAATCATGTTTTGCTCCAAACGCTCGCGCGTCATGCGCTTACCGTTGCTGATTTCTGCAATCATTTTGGCGCAGTCGGTGAGGTTGTCGGCAAGCATGAAGCGCCACATCAGGGTGGAGCGCAGGGGCAGAAGTTTGGCGGCGGCAATGGCGATGGCGGCACCAATCAAAACGTTCATGGCGCGCATCAGACCGCTGTCGAGCCAATGGTGGCTGCTGTCGCCGATGAGCATACACATGGTCAAACCGGCAAGCATGGCGACGTAGCCGTTTTTGCCGACCGCAGACCAACCGGCCACCGCGCTGGCGGCACCGATAATCAGATAGAAGAAAACGCCGTCTTGCAAATAATGCTGGTTCAACCATAAAACGGCCAAACCGACGCCCAAACCGATGGCCGTGCCGAGCATGCGTTCGACTGCTTTGGAGTAAATCGCGCCTTGGAATTGCAGCATGCCGAGGACGACAAAGACGGTCATGCCGATCCACTCGCCGTGTTGCAGGTGGAAGACTTTGGCCAACAGGGTGGAAAACACGATTGCCAAGCCGAGGCGGAAGGCGTGGATATGGCGGCGATAGCGGTAGCGTTCGTAGGCGTTGAGCCAGCGTTCGGAAAAATGGAGGCGTTCGGATTGGGCAGGCATGTTGTAAGACGTATGGGTATGTGGGGATGTAAATTATAACTGATTGGTAAAGCAGATGAAATTTGAACTGCTCCCAAACGGCTTGTCCTATTGCGGATTTTATCTGCCGCAAGCGGATATAATGGCGGCTTTGAATCAGACAGGCGGTGAAGAAATGGCGACGGTTTTAAGCGCAGGCGTGGACGAAGCGGGGCGCGGCCCTTTGGTCGGCAGCGTATTTGCGGCGGCAGTGATTTTGCCGGAACATTTTGACCTGCCGGGTTTGACCGACTCAAAAAAACTGAGCGAAAAAAAGCGCGATATGTTGGCGCAGATGATTAAGGAACAGGCGGTTGCATGGAGCATTGCCTTTGCCGATCCCGACGAAATCCTGCAACTGAACATCCTGCACGCAACCATGGCCGCGATGAAGCGCGCAGTCGAGGGGTTGTCGGTCGTGCCTGACAAAGTATGGATAGACGGCAACCGTGTGCCGAAAGATTTGAATGTCCCTGCAGAGGCCGTGGTCAAAGGCGACAGCAAAATTATTGAAATCTCCGCCGCTTCGGTTTTGGCCAAAACCGCGCGTGATGCAGAAATGTATGAATTGGCGAAACGCTATCCGCAATACGGGTTTGACCGCCACAAAGGCTACGGCACGGCGCAACATTTGGCCGCATTGAAACAATACGGCGTATTGCCGGAACACCGCCGCGATTTCGCACCGGTCAAAACCTTATTGGCACAAGGCAATCTGTTTGAAGAATGAAAGCATAGCAAAAGGCCGTCTGAAAGATTTCAGACGGCCTTGTTTTTTAGGAAAGTATCATTTCAACGCAGCCAAACACTCTTTAATCAACTCAGGGCCGCGATAAATCAAACCGCTGTACACCTGAACCGCACTGGCACCCAAGCGGATTTTTTCTGCCGCGTCCGCGCCGTTCATGACGCCGCCGACGCCGATAATCGGCAGCTTGCCGTCAATGCGTTCCGCCAAAAGTTTCAACACCTGATTGCTTTTCTCGCGAACGGGCAAGCCGCTCAAGCCGCCTTGTTCGCCTGCGAGCGGATGGCTGTCCAAGCTTGATTTGTCGATGGTTGTGTTGGTGGCGATGATGCCGTCCATTTCCACAGATTTGACCACATGGGCGATGTCGTCGATTTGCGCTTCGTCCAAATCCGGCGCGATTTTGACCGCCAGAGGCACATATTTGCCATGCGCGGCTGCCAGTTGCGCCTGTTTGTTTTTCAAGGCCTCCAACAATGCGCTCAATTCGTCGCCGCCCTGCAAGGCGCGCAGGTTTTTCGTATTGGGGGAGGAAATATTGACCGTGATGTAGCTTGCGTGGGCGTAGGCTTTTTCCAAGCAAATCAGATAATCGTCGGCCGCATTTTCAATCGGCGTAACGGCATTTTTGCCGATGTTGATGCCCAAAATGCCTTTAAAACGGCTGTTTTCAATGTTGCGGATCATTGCGTCGATGCCGTGGTTGTTGAAACCCATGCGGTTAATGATGCCTTGGTGTTCGGGAACGCGGAAAAGGCGCGGCTGCGGATTGCCCGGCTGCGGCTTGGGCGTTACCGTGCCGATTTCGACAAAGCCGAAACCCAAAGCGGCAAACGCATCGATGCACTCGCCGTTTTTGTCCAAACCCGCCGCCAAGCCGACCGGATTGGGCAGCTGCAAACCCATCAGCTCGGTTGGCCGGGTGTGGCTGTCTACTTTGGGCAGCAGGCCGAGTTTTTCGATAGAACGCAAACTGTTGAGCGTGAAATGATGGGCCTTTTCTGCATCGAAACGGAACAGGATAGGGCGGACGAGTGAATACATGGCGGCGGCTTTCTGAACGGTTGATGAATTTGGCGTTATTCTACCTGAAACCGTCAAACTGCCCCAAACGTCTGTATCGATATGATTTTATTGTTTGGCGTCAAATGAAAATAAATAGGGCTTTTGCGTGTAATCGGATAGTTCATTAAAATGGTAAGAGAGAGGCTTTTCAGACGGCCTGATGGATGTATCAAAAGGCCGTCTGAAAAGTTTTGATTTGATTGTTTACCTGATACAGGAAGATTTTTTATGAAACAGGCGGTTGATCCTTATGCGAGTTTCCGTGAACTGACGCTGCGGGGGATGATACTCGGCGCGTTGATTACGGTGATTTTTACGGCATCCAATGTGTATTTGGGCTTGAAGGTGGGCTTGACTTTTGCGTCTTCGATTCCGGCTGCGGTGATTTCGATGGCGGTTTTGAAGTTTTTTAAAGGCAGCAATATTCTGGAAAATAATATGGTGCAGACTCAGGCTTCGGCCGCGGGGACGCTCTCCAGTATTATTTTTATTCTGCCGGGTTTGCTGATGGCCGGTTATTGGGCGGGCTTTCCGTTTTGGCAGACTACGCTGCTGTGTATGTCCGGCGGTATTTTGGGCGTGATTTTCACTGTGCCTTTGCGTTATGCGATGGTGGTGAAGAGCGATTTGCCTTATCCGGAAGGCGTGGCGGCGGCCGAGATTTTGAAGGTCGGCGACCATGATGCGGACCAGCAGGAAGGCGGCAGCGGTATCAAGGAATTGGTGTCGGGCGGCGCATTGGCCGGTTTGATGAGCTTCTGCGCAAGCGGTTTGCGCGTGGTGGCGGACAGTGCGAGCTTTTGGTTTAAAGGCGGTGCGTCGGTGTTCCAAGTGCCGATGGGCTTTTCGCTGGCTTTGTTGGGCGCGGGCTATTTGGTCGGACTGACCGGCGGTATCGCGATTTTGCTGGGTATCTCGATTGCTTGGGGCGTGGCCGTGCCTTATCTGTCGGCACATATTCCGCAACCTGCCGATATGGAGATGATTCCTTTTGCGATGTCTTTGTGGAAGGAAAAAGTTCGTTTTATCGGCGCGGGTACGATCGGTATTGCGGCTATTTGGACGCTGTTGACTTTGATGAAACCGATGGTCGAGGGTATGCGCCTGTCTTTCCGCAATTTCGGCGGTGCGCAGATGACCGAACGCACGGAACAGGATTTGTCGCCTAAGGCGATGATTGCCTGGGTGTTGGCGATGATGCTGGTGTTGGGCGTGTCTTTCTTCCACTTTATCGGCGACTCGCATATTTCCGGCGGTTTGGCTTGGCTGTTGGTGGTTGTATGTACGCTGCTGGCTTTGATTATCGGCTTTTTGGTGGCGGCGGCTTGCGGTTATATGGCTGGTTTGGTTGGTTCGTCTTCCAGCCCGATTTCGGGTGTGGGCATCGTCTCTATCGTTATTATTTCGCTGGTGTTGCTGTTGGTTGGTGAATCCGGCGGCTTGATGGCTGATGAGGCAAACCGCAAATTCCTGCTGGCGTTGACGCTGTTTTGCGGCGCGTCTGTGATTTGTGTGGCTTCGATCTCCAATGACAATCTGCAGGATTTGAAAACGGGTTATCTGGTAAAAGCGACGCCTTGGAAACAGCAGGTTGCGTTGATTGTCGGCTGCGTTGTCGGTGCATTGGTGATTTCGCCTGTGTTGGAGCTTTTGTATGAAGCCTACGGCTTTACCGGCGCGATGCCGCGCGAAGGCATGGATGCGGCCCAAGCACTTGCCGCGCCTCAGGCAACTTTGATGACCACCATCGCCCAAGGTATTTTCTCGCACAATCTGCAATGGGATTATATTTTTACCGGCGTGGGCATCGGCGTGGCGTTGATTGCGGTCGATCTCACATTGCGTAAATCTTCCGGCGGCAAGCGCGCTTTGCCGGTATTGGCCGTGGGCATGGGCATTTACCTGCCGCCGTCTGTGAATATGCCGATTGTAATCGGCGCGGTATTGGCGGCGGTGTTGAAATCCGTCATCGCCCGCCGTCAGGAAAACCGTGAAGGCCGTCTGAAAAATGCGGAACGTATCGGTACGCTGTTCTCCGCCGGTTTGATTGTCGGCGAGAGCCTGATCGGTGTGATTATGGCGTTTATCATCGCCTTCTCCGTAACCAACGGCGGTTCGGATGCGCCTTTGGCCCTGAACCTGGAAAACTGGGATACGGCCGCCAAATGGCTGGGCTTGGCGTTTTTTGTTTTCGGTATGTTCGTGTTTGCACGCCGCGTGTTGAAAGCAGGACGTTAAGTTTGTAGGTTGAGAAAAGGCCGTCTGAAACCCAAAAAATTGGGGTTTCAGACGGCCTTTTTAGTGGAAATTTGTTTGGAATGATTTTAGGAAGTTTGGGTATAATTGTTGCGGGGCTGGTAGCAAAAAAGCCCCATTGCAGTGGGGCTTTGTGCTGAAACCGCCCTAGAAAGGATGGTTTCAATCATGAAACATACCACTCGCACGGGTCGTTCATGGCTGAGACTGCGGACAGTCGTTAGGATTATCTTAACCCTGTTCCTGCTCTTAGTCAATTAAACGGCTGAAAACAAAAAACTGTTTTTCAGTTTCCGCCTGTTTGTCATGAACAGGCGGTTTTTTATTGTTTAACGCTATTCAAACAATCTGCAATCGCTTTGGCAATTTTGGCACTGGCGCCTTGGTGTTGCGAAATGAATTGCTCGGTGTGGCTAATTAGCTGTTGACGCAGCGTTTCGTTGTCGAGGTATTGGCGCGTGGTTCTGTACCAGGCTTTGGCAGTTTCGACGCGGACGGCGGCTTTGGCTTCGACTGCGCCTTTGCAGGCTTGGGCGAAGTTGTAGTTGGAGTAGCCGAAGAGGGTGGGGACGCGGCAGGAGATGGGTTCGATGATGTTTTGGCAGCCGGCATCGACGAGGCTGCCGCCGACGAAGGCAATGTCTGCGCTGAGATAGTAGGCGGCAAGCTCGCCCATGCTGTCGCCTATCCAAACCTGTGTATCGGGGGAAACGGGTTGTCCGTCGCTGCGTTTTTGGACGGTATAACCAAGCGATTTGGCGGTATCGTAGGCCGTCTGAAAGTTTTCAGGGTGGCGCGGTACGATGACCAGCAAGGCATTGCCGCGGTAGCCCTGCCATGCTTTGAGGAGCAGCTCGGCTTCGTCTGTGCCTTTGTACACGCGTGTGCTGGCGCAGACGACGACGGCTCGTGCGCCGATGCGTTCTTTAAAGGCAGCGGCAAGCGGGCGCGAGTCGTCGGGGGGCGCGATGTCGTATTTGGTGTTGCCGCAGACGTGGACGTTGGACGCGCCGATAAGGTGCAGGCGTTCGGCATCGGCGGCGGTTTGGGTAAAGCAGCCGGAGAGGCTCTGCATGGCAGGCTCGACCAGCTTACGGATTTTGAGGTAGCCGCGTTGGGATTTTTCGGAGAGGCGCGCATTGGCCAAAAAGAGGGGAATGCCTGCTTCTTGGCAGCCGTGCATCAGGTTGGGCCAGATTTCGGTTTCCATCAAAATGCCGCAGATGGGGCGGTGTTCGGCTAAAAATCGGGCGACCCATTCGGATTTGTCGTAGGGCAGGTAACGGCATTGCGCCTCGGGGAACAGGGATTGCGCGGTGGCGCGGCCGGTCGGCGTCATTTGGGTAATCAAAAACGGCGAGTCGGGAAAATGGCGGCGTAATGCCTGCACCAAAGGTTCGGCCGCACGCGTTTCACCGACGGATACGGCGTGTATCCAAATCGGGCGTTGCACGGGATTGGGATACGCCTGCCCGAAACGCTCGTCCCAATGCTCGAGATAGGCTGGGGATTTGAGGGCGCGGCGGCGCAGGTGGCGGCGGATCAGGAAGGGGGCGAGGTGCCACAACGTGGCGTAAAGGCGGCGTATCATGCTTACGGGTCTTGTGTCGGAATAGGCCTATTTTATCGGAAACTGAAACGGAAGATATAGCTTTGATGCGTGTTTTACGCAAAGGAAACAGGCCGTCTGAAAGGTTTCAGACGGCCTTTAATACAGGCATAAACGCGTTTACTTCACTTGCGCCATGTATTTTTTCAGACGGCCTTTGCTTTGCATGGCGCGGTTTTCCATTTCATCGACAACGGCTTGCGCTTTGGCTTTGTTCACCGGTTTGCCGACCTGAATCACGCCGCTCATGTTCATCATGCGGTGCGGCGGACAGGTGTAGACGTACACGCCTTCTTTGTCGAGTTTGAGCGTGAAGTCTTTGCCGTCTTCGGAAAGGAAGTCGGCAACGCCGTCGGGCAGGGCTTTGCTTTGCACCCAGTGGCCGCTGTTGGCGGCTTTGAAGGTAACAGTGTCGCCGACTTTGGCGTTGACGTAGCCGGGCTCGAACACCATGCTGCCGTCTTTGCCGTTGTCGAGCATTTTGACTTCGTGGTTGGCGGCGTATGCGCTAAGGGACGCGGTCAGCATCAGGAGGAAGAGGGTTTTTTTCATGGAGAAAGTCCTTTCTAAGGATATAGTGGATTAAATTTAAATCAGGACAAGGCGACGAAGCTGCAGACAGTACAGATAGTACGGCAAGGCGAGGCAACGCCGTACTGGTTTAAAGTTAATCCACTATAAAAAATATGGGACGGGCTGATGAGTCTAAGAGGCAAACCTTGGGCTTACCGCCCTCTCCCGCAGGAGAGGGGATAAGTTGCAGGGAGTTTGCAGGCCGGATGCTCACATCCGACATTTGCAGGAGCGGTTAAGTTACGCACTCTTCCGCATCGGGCGGATAACGGGCAGGCCTTTGCTGTCGTATAAGAGCTCGATGTCCACTTTATACAGCCTGCCGATCATGTCTGCCTGTAACACGTCCTGCGGCGCGCCCTGCGCCTGTACTTTGCCTTCGCCGAGCAGAATCACGCCGTCTGAAAACTGCGCGGCGAGGCTCAAATCGTGCAAGACCATCAGCGTAACCAGATTGTGTTCGTGCGTGTATCGCACCACGCGCTCCAAGAGGTTCAACTGGTGGTGCATATCCAGCGCGCTGACCGGTTCGTCCAGCATCAGGATTTCGGGACGGCGCAGCATGACTTGGGCAAACATGACGAGCTGCCGCTGTCCGCCGGAAAGCCGCATGACGTCTCGGTGCGCCAGATGGCCGATGCCCAGCTCCGCCATAATACTTGCGGCTTCGTGCAGCAGTTCGTCGCCGACGTGCATGTGCAGCGCGTCCATGCGGCCGAGCAACACGACTTCCAGCGCGGTCAGCGAGGCTTCGGCAGCGGTGTCCTGCGGCATATAGCCTATGCGTTTGCGCCAGCTTTGCAGGTGGATTTTGCTCAACACTTCGTCGCCGTAGCGGATGGTGCCTTTGTGCGCGACTTCGCCGAAAATCGTTTTCATCAGCGAGGATTTGCCCGTGCCGTTGGGGCCGAGCACGGAATAGACTTTGCCTTGTTCCAGCGTCAAATCGATATTGTCGGCGACCACATAATCGCCGCGCCGGATGTGTACGTTTTCAAGTTTCAACATTTCAGACGGCCTATCGTTTCGTTAATACAATCCAGAAGAAGAACGGCACGCCGACAAACGACGTAACAATCCCCACCGGAAACAGCGCGCCCGGGATAATCACCTTGGACAACACACTGGCGACCGACAAAAACGCCGCCCCCGCCAGCATCGCGCCGGGCAGGAAGAAACGTTGGTCTTCGCCCAAAAGAATCCGCGCCACATGCGGCGCAACCAAGCCGATAAAGCCGATTACGCCGACAAAACTGATGGCCGTCGCCGTCATTACCGCCACCAACACCAGCGTTTTCAGGCGCAAAAATTGCAGATTGATGCCCAGACCGACGGCGCGTTCTTCGCCCAAGCGCAGCGCAGTCAGCTTCCACACATCGCGCGAAAGCAGAAACACGCATACCGCCGTAACCGCCGCCGTAACGATGACTGTTTCCCAAGTCGCCTTGGTCAGGCTGCCGAACAGCCAAAACAGAATCTGCTGCGAAATCTCAGGCGCGGCGATAAATTGAATCAGCGACAAAATCGACTGAAACAGGAACAACAGCGCAATCCCCACCAACACCAACATCGCCGAATTGAAGCGGCGTGCCGAGGCAAACAGAAACAAGATGCCCGAAGCCAGCATGGTCATCACAAACGCGCCGATGGGAACGGCGACCGTTTCAGGCAGCCCGAAACCGCCGAACGCAATCACCGCCGACGCGCCCAAACCCGCCGCCGCC
>NZ_KV833386.1:0-24069 GCF_001837635.1 Neisseria sp. HMSC070H10 | reverse complement strand
CCGCCGCCGCCAAGCCCAGCGTATAAGGGCTGGCCATCGGGTTATTCAACAACGTCTGAATCTCCGCACCGCCGACACCTAAAGCCGCGCCGACCACCAAGGCCATCACCGCAATCGGCAGGCGCAAATCCATCACAATCAGGCGGTTCATTTCATCGACTTCAGGTTTGCCCAGCAAAACATTGACCACTTCGCCGACGGGCAGCGTGTCCGTCATCGCAGGGCCGGTGGCGATGTCGAATAGGAAACTGACCGCCGCGATGACTAAAAACATCAACACAATCAACCAACGCTTGCCTTCCAACTTGCGCTGGTTTTTCACAATCTCGGCGACAACCGAATCATTCATGTTTCAAACCTTTAAAAAAGAGTGTTGTGAAAGGGGAGAAACAGGTTTGCCTTTTTCTTCCGCAAAAATTTCAGACGGCCTTCCGATTTTAAAGGCCGTCTGAAAATCTAAATTACCTTATTGTCCTTTCGGATAGAGGTAGAACGTGCCGTTCGGTACGACGGGCAGGTTTTGGCGGTAGAAGTCCAGATAGGTCTTCTCAGGGTTGAAATCCTTAAACAACTGCGGATAAATCGCTTTGGCCATAAACTGAATCGACGCGCTGTCGGACAGCGTGCGCGAGTTGGCATGGTAGGCGGCGTAGAGGCGGTTGTTTTTAATCGCAGGCAGGTTGGCCCAGCCGGCGCGTTTGGCAAAGCCTGCCAAGCGTTTTTCCGCTTCGGCTTTTGGAATGCCCCAGCCCATCACCATGGCGGCAGGGTTTTTCTTCAATTCGGTTTCGCGGCCGGTAATCACGATCACGTCGGGTTTGGCGGCGAGGACTTTTTCAGGATTGATCGGGCCGTAGAATTCGACCGAAGAAGCGGCGATATTGTTGCCGCCGACCAGTGTCGCCATCGAACCCCACATGCTCTTGCCGAAGGTAACGCTGTGTTCGGCAGGGCCTTTGTTGCCGAACTCGATATAGACTTTAGGCTTGGGCAGGTTGGCTTTTTGCACGCGCGCTTGGATGGTGTCGGCAACGCGTTTGTAGTCTGCCGCCAGTTTGTCGGCTTTTTGCTGCTGGCCGGTCAGCGTGCCGATGAGCTTGGTCGATTGAACGTGTTTGGCCACTGTTTGCGCGTTGTAGTCCAACACGACGATGGGGATGCCGGCTTTGTTGATGCGGTCGAGATCGGAACCCAAAGCCTTGTATTGCCATTCGGCCAAAACCAGCAAATCAGGTTTCAGCGCCAATACTTTCTCAATCGAAAAAGTGCCGACTTCCACTTCGCCCACGTCGGTCAGCTGATTCAGTTTAGGCACGGCTTTGCTGAATGCCGCCCAGCTCGGCGGCGCCCAGTCGGCCCAAACTGCTTTGGAAAAACCAACGACGTTGTCCAGCGCGGTTTTGCCGCCGATGGCCATGTAGTCTTGGTAGTAGAAGCCCAACACCACGCGCTTGGCAGGCAGGTCGACAGTTACCTTACGGCCGAGGATATCGGTCAGCTGAACGGGTTTGGCAAAAGCGGATACGGAGCCGACTGATAAAGCGGCGGCGGCAATCAAAGCAGAAAGTTGCGTAAATCTCATGAATCATTCCTTTAAAATATGATGATAATTACTATCATTTATAAGTTTATAAGGTATTGAATCTTTTTTCAAGTAAACGAGTGAGTAGACATATTTCGAAATAAAAAGTTTCATCATTAAAACGAAGGGATAGTGTTTATATAGGGCTTGGGTGTACTGAAGACCTAGTAAAAGGAATGATATGGGGTACCTAAAGCCATAGTGGGCAGTAGCTGGAATGGATAGGCAAAGGGTTTTTTATTGCAAAAAAATAAAAGGTATCCGGTTGAAAACAAGGCCGTCTGAAACCTTGCAATCAGGGTTCAGACGACCTTTGGTGTGGGCATAAAAACTTTTATTTCACTTGCGCCCTATATTTTTCAGACGGCCTGTAAGCAGTGTTTGGGAAAAGTGAAAAAGGTTGGTTTTTGAAATGGCGAAATAGGGAAGAAGAGGGCTTGAGGGAGAATCGGGCATAAACTAAAAATGGGGACGAATAAAAAGGGCGTGTATCGAAACACGCCCTTTTTAGAGATTCAGACGGCCTGTGATTCCGCCTGTTCGCTTTGGTTGAGGATTTTAATCAGTTTTTCGGCTTTTTCCGGGTCTTCGCAGCGCAGGATTTTGGCGGCATCGTTTTCGAGATGGCCGGTGTGGCTGTGCAGGATGATGTTTTTAACCGAAAGCAGGTTGTTGGGGTTCATGGAGAAGCGGCGCAAGCCCATGCCGAGCAACAGTCGGGTGAAGACGGTATCGCCGGCCATTTCGCCGCAGATGGATACGCCTTTTTCCATGCGGTTTGCGGTGCGGATGATGTGTTGCAGCGTTTTGAGGACGGCAGGGTGGCTGGGTTGGTAGAGGTGGCTGACGCTGTCGTCGCCGCGGTCGACCGACAAGAGGTATTGAATCAGGTCGTTGGTGCCGATAGAGATGAAATCGACGAGCTTGAGGATGCTGCCGACGGTCATGGCGGCAGACGGGATTTCGATCATGCAGCCGATGCTGACCGGACCGAAGGTTTCGCCGCGTTCGGTCAGTTGGCGTTGGGCCGTGTCCAGATGGATAAGGCATTGGCGCACTTCGGAAATGGACGTAATCATCGGCCACATCATGCGCACGGGGCCGTGGGCGGCGGCGCGGAGAATGGCACGCATTTGGGTGCGGAACATGACCGGCTCGGCGAGGCACAAACGGATGCCGGTCAGGCCGAGCGCGGGGTTGAGGCTGCCGTTGGGCGTGCTGTTTTGGCCGAACCAGCGCGGATTTTTATCGACGCCCAAATCGACGGTGCGGATGGTGATGTTTTTGCCTTTGAGTTTTTTGACGATGCCGGCATAGACTTCGTATTGTTCGTCTTCGGTCGGCATGTTGTCGCGGTTGAGGTAGAGGAATTCGCTGCGGAACAGGCCGACGCCGTCTGCGCCGAAGTTGTGCAGGGCTTTGATGTCTTCGGCGGATTCGATGTTGGCGAGCAACTCAATGTTGATGCCGTCGGCCGTGGTGGCGGCGGTTTTTTTGATTTTGTTGAGTTCGCGCTTGTGGCTGCGGTATTCGCGGGCGAGGCGGCGGTATTCGTTGAGGACGACTTCGTCGGGATCGATGATGAGGACGCCGTTGATGCCGTCGACGATGACGATTTCGTTTTCGGTAATGAGTTTGCGGGCGTTATGCAGGCCGATGACGGACGGGATGTCGAGGCTGCGGCCCAAGATGGCGGTATGGCTGGTCGGGCCGCCGGCATCGGTTACGAAGGAGGTAATGTGCTGCTCTTTGAATAGTACGGTATCGGCAGGCGAGAGGTCGTGCGCGATGAGGATGGTGTCGTCAAACAGGTTACCGGCGAGGTTGATTTCGTTGCTTTGGCCGACAAGGTTGTTGTGGATGCGGCGGACGACTTGGAGCATGTCCTGTTTGCGTTCGCGCAGGTAGTCGTCGTCGATGCTGTCGAACTGGGCGGCGAGTTTGTCGCTTTGTTGTTTCAATGCCCATTCAGCGTTGATTTTCTGCTCGCGCAAAATGTCGATGGGTTCGCGCGAGAGGGTGACGTCGGTCAGCAGCATCAGGTGCAGGGAGATGAACGCGCCCAATTCGGTCGGGGCGTTTTCGGGAATCGCGCCGCGCAGCTGTTCCAGTTCTTTGCGCGTGGCTTTGATGGCGTTGTCGAAACGGGCGACTTCGGCCTCGAGTTTGTCGGGATCGATGTCGTATTGGGGGACTTCCGTTGTGCCGCGCGTGATGAGGTGGGCGTGGCCGATGGCAATGCCTTTGCCCGCGGCTACACCGTGTAGGACGATGCTCATTATTCGCCCTCGCCGAAGTAGTCGTTGATGAGGTCGGTCAACGCCTGCATGGCGGCGGCTTCGTCTGCGCCTTCTGTTTCCAGCTCAATCACGGTGCCTTTGGCGGCGGCCAGCATCATCAGGCCCATGATGCTTTTGCCGTTGACGCGGTTACCGTTTTTGGTGACCCAGACTTCGCTTTGGAATTGGGAGGCGGTTTGGGTGAATTTGCTGGAGGCACGCGCGTGCAGGCCGAGTTTGTTGATGATTTCGATTTCTTGTTTGAGCATGGATGTCCCCTAAATGTAATGTTCGTAAAGTGAATGTTTTCAGACGGCCTTAGCCGTGTTCTTTGCACACCAGGTCTTCAGGTGCGGATGTAATGGCGAAAATGCCCCGGATGGCGGCTTCTTTGACGGTTTCGGTGAAGTCGGAGAGGTTTTCGGCTTGTGATGAGTATTGGATGGCTTTAATCATCATCGGGGCGTTGAGGCCGGTCAGAATGGCGGATTTGTTTTCGCGCACCAGTCGGCGTGCGGCGTTGCACGGTGTGGCGCCGAAGATGTCGGTCATGATCAGCACGCCGCGGTTGTTGGGAAATTCCTGCAATGCGGCGATGGCGTTGTTGATGATGTCGTTTTGATCCTCATCGGGCTGTACGCCGAGGATGTGGAGATTTTCGGGGAAGCCGTTGGGAAAGAAATGGTCGGCCAAACCGCGATAGGCTTCACCTATGGTTTCATGTGTAATGATTAACAAACCTATCATGATGTGTTCCTATTATTGGGGTTGAGGCCGTCTGAACATCTTTCAGACGGCCTTTGTTTTATTTATTGTTTAAGGCGTAGATTTCGCCGAGGTTGCGCCAGCAGCCGGCGGCATCCATGCCGTAGCCAAAGACGTAGCGGTTGGGTACGTCCAAGCCGACATAATCGGCTTTGGTCGGTTTTTCTTTGTCGATCAGCTTGTTGGCAAACACGGCCGCACGGCAGCTTGCCGCGCCCATTTCCAACAGTTTTTCCTGAATGGCGGCCATGGTGTGGCCTTCGTCCAGAATGTCGTCCAAAACGACTACATGACGGCCTTTGATTTGCTCGGGGTCGGGCATGCGTTTCCAGTTGAACGCGCCGCCTGCGAGTTTGTCACCGTAGCGGGAAACGTGGACGTAGTCAAAGTCCAAAGGAAAGCGCAACAGCGGCAGCAGCTGTCCTGTAAACACCACCGCACCACCCATTACAGGCAGGAGCAGGGGATATTTGTCGCCCAAGTCGCGGGTGATGTCGTCAGCAACTTTTTGCAAGGCCGCGCGGCATTGTTCTTGGTCAAACAGCAAGTCGGCATTGTCCAGCATGGCTTGGGTTTCAAGGCGTTTGGTTTCTAAGTCGGTCATGATAGGTCGTGTTGAGTGCGGTTAAAAACAAATTATATAGCGGATTCAATCAATTTTCGATACAAGGCGCGGCAATAGTGTAGTGAAAGCGAAGGGAATTTGAGCCGACCACGTTCAGACGGCCTTTTGCCCCTCCGCTTCGTCCACCAGCAAAAATGCCGTCAAAGCCAAAGCGGTCAATACCGCCGTCAACACCATCGCCCGTCCGTAATTGTCCGCACCGGCACGTCCAAGATAATCGTAAATCAAAGTGGTCAGCGTCTGCCATTCGGGACGCGACAGGAACAATGTGGCCGCAAATTCGCCGATACAGGTCGCCGAAGCCAAAGTCAGGCCGCGCCGTAAAGCCGGTTTCAATAAAGGCGCGGTGACATAACAGGCCGTCTGAAAAGCGTTTGCGCCCATAGTACGCGCCGCCGCCGCATAATCTTTGGGCAAACCGTCCCATGCGGCCAGTACATCTTTGGCCACAAACGGATACGCCAACAGCGCGTAAGTCGCCGTCAGCAGCCACAGCGAAGCCGTCCACTGCGGATAGAGCAACAAAACGCCAAACGCGATGCACACGGGCGACACCATAAACGGCAAAAACATCAGCGCGCGCAACCACGCCATTTGCCGTGCCGCCGCCGCATACAGCACGCCCAAAACCGTTGCCGCCGCCACGGCTGATGCAGAGAAACGGATGGTGTTCCACACTGCCGCCCAAGTCTGCGCTTCCAGCAAGACTGCCCACGAAGAGCCTGCCGATACCGCCTTGAGCCATACTGCCGCCAAAGGCAGCAGGCAGCACACTGCCAACATGACCAATACCGTTGCCGTCAGCCATTTTTCCCAAGCCCATATCGGCGCACGCGGAGGCAAAGGCGAGACCGACTTATCCACAGCCACGCGCCTGCTCCAATACGCATACAAACCGCCTGCCGCCGCCGTAACCGCCAGCACCAGCCACACCAACACCGACGCACGCGCCATATCCAACTCATACGCCACCAGCCGGTAGATTTCCACTTCCACTGTCGCAAAACGTTCGCCGCCAAGCAGCAAGGCCAGCCCGAAGCCTGAAAAACAATATAAAAATACCAGACACGCGCCGCCGGCAACCCACGCACGCACCACCGGCCACTCGACCCAGACAAACCGCCTCCACGCGTCCGCGCCCAAAGATTGCGCCGACAGCAACCGCGCCTGCGGCACACGCACAAATCCCTGATACGCCGAGCGCACCAAAACCGGCAGGTTGAAAAACACGTTGCCGTAAATCAGCAGCCACGGCGTGTCCTGCCAACCTGCCGCCAGCATACCGTGTGCGCCAAACAAGGCTAGCACGCCCATGCCTGCCACCAAAGTCGGCATCACAAAAGGCAGCATCAGCAGGCGTAAAACCGTGCGCCGTCCGGCAAAGTCCATCCGAGCCAACACCCACGCCGCAGGCACGCCCAAAGCCGTGACCAAGACGCAGGTCAAAATTGCCTGCGCCACCGTCCAGCCCAAGCGCAGGCGCATATAGTCATCAGCCACCACTTCCGCCCAAGCGCCTTCGCCGTCGTAAAACGCCAACGACAGCAAAGGCGCGGCCACCATAATCGCTAAGAAACCTAAAGGCAGAAGCAACAGCGCAAACCGCCGAATCCAAACCTGCATCGATGCGTACCCGAGAATAAAAACGCCTATTTTAGCCCGAGTTCGGTATAGAAGGTGGTATTCCTGCCCTTGTTTTCAGACGGCCCGGGCAGCCTGACGGATAAAACCGCCGTTTCTTCAAATTTTCCAAACATTTACGAAATCTCTTCAAAAAGGCAACATAATTGTTTGGGCATTTTTGTTACAATGCCGCCGATTCAAAAAACCAAACAAATCAAAAACAAGGAAACATTATGACCGCTACACGCCCACAAACCTACGATGCCGTCGCGCGCGCGTTGCACTGGCTGACCGTACTCGGTTTCATCGGCATCCTCTCCACCATTACCGTTTGGACCATCTACGATGGCGAAGAATGGGTCAAATCGCTCTTCGGCGTGCATAAATCCATCGGTTTCATCACGCTGCTGGTAATTGCCGTGCGCATTGTTTGGGCTTTGCTCAATGCGTCCAAACGTCCTGCCGCCGACAGCTTTGCCGCCAAAGCAGGCCACCTTGCCCTTTACGTCCTCATGCTCGCCGTTCCCGTTATCGGCATGATCCGCCAATACGGCGGCGGCCGCGGCCCGTTGAAAGTATTCGGTGTCGAAGTGATGCAGGGTTCGCCTGAAAAAATCGAATGGATGTCCAACCTCGGCAATATGGCGCACGGCAAACTCGGCTGGCTGCTCTTCGCGCTTGTCGCCGGCCACATTGTCATGGTTGTCGTCCACCGCATTCAAGGCCACGACGTTTTGTACCGTATGATCGGCCGCCGTTCTTAAGTGTAAAACGGTAAACAGCCAAGGCCGTCTGAAAACAGTTTGACCAAGCAAAACTGTTTTCAGACGGCCTTTTTGTATTTGTGTTAATCTGCAAAAGTAGGTCAGGCATTTTGCCTGATGTTGTTCAAATACTGTAAACCGTACCGAGAAACACCATGACTGCTCCCATTCTCGCCATCACCTCCGGCGAACCGGCCGGCATCGGCCCCGACATCTGCCTTGATTTGGCTTTCGCCGACCTTCCTTGCCGCCCCGTTGTTTTGTGCGATAAAAACCTGTTGGCGCAAAGGGCCGAACAGCTCGGCAAATCCGTCATCCTGCGCGACTTCCAAGCCCAAGCGGCCGATCCGTTGCCCAAGGGCGAACTCGAAGTCCTGCATATTCCCTTAGATGCCGAGTGTCGGGCGGGCGAACTCAATCCTGCCAATGCCGCGTATGTCCTCCGGCTGCTGGATACAGCGTATCAAGGCATTTCAGACGGCCTGTTTGCCGGTATGGTGACCGCGCCGCTGCATAAAGGCATCATCAACGATGCCCACGCAGGCAACGGCTTTTTCAGCGGCCATACCGAATACCTCGCCGAAAAAAACCATACCGAACAAGTCGTCATGATGTTGACCGGCGGCGGCCTGCGTGTGGCGTTGGTGACCACCCATCTGCCGCTGAAAGACATTTCCGCCGCCATCACGAAGCCTTTAATCGAGTCAGTTGTTCGCATTCTTGAACACGACCTGCGCCATAAGTTCGGCATAGCCAAACCGGTCATCCTTGTTACCGGCCTCAATCCCCACGCCGGCGAAGGCGGCCATTTGGGACACGAAGAAATCGACACCATTATTCCGGCACTTCATGCCCTGCAGGCCGAAGGCATAGACGCACGCGGCCCTTATCCGGCCGATACCGTGTTCCAACCCTTCCTGCTTAAAGATGCCGATGTCGTCCTTGCCATGTATCACGACCAAGGGCTGCCGGTGCTCAAATACGCCGGTTTTGGCGAAGGCGTAAATATTACCCTCGGCCTGCCCTTTATCCGCACCTCCGTCGATCATGGCACGGCCTTGAACTTGGCCGGTACGGGCAAAGCCGATTCCGGCAGCCTGATGACCGCCGTCCGCGCCGCGCTCGATATGGCGCACAATATGCAGAAATAGGCCGTCTGAAGCGTGGAGGTTTAATCGTTTGTCGGCGTAAAGTGTTCCTGTAAGAGCATCATCAGGAAATATTTGCCTGCCGATTTGATAAAGCCGATGAGTGTTTGGACAATAATCTGCACTTTATTGGAAAAGCCATATCAAAAGGCCGTCTGAAACCCAGATGTTTAGGGTTTCAGACGGCCTTTCAGTTTTTTGGTTTACCAAATTTCAGATAAAGTTTCTTTGACTTTGGCCTTCACTTCCGCACCGAAGCGGCGGCTGAGCATTTTGCTGAAATCGTCTTGCGGCGTGTAGTTGACCAGTTCGGGGGCTTTGACGACATCGCGGGCAACGCTGTAAATGCTGCCGAAGTCGTCAATCAGGCCAACCTGTTTGGCTTCTTTGCCGGTATAGATGCGGCCGCTGAAAACGTCGGGATACTGTTTGTCTTTCAACCTTGCGCCGCGACCGAGTTTGACGGCTTTGATGAATTCTTGGTGGATATCGCCCAACATGCTTTCCCAGATTTGGGTTTGCGCCGGCGTTTCAGGTGTGAAAGGGTCGCCCATGCCTTTGTTGCTGCCGGCGGTTTTCAGACGGCGTTTGACACCGGCTTTGTCCATCAGGCCGGTAAAGTCGAAACCGCCGCCGATCACGCCGATGCTGCCGACAATGCTGGAAGGGTCGGCGTAGATTTTGTCGGCTGCGGCGGCAATGTAGTAGCAGCCGGAAGCGCACATGTCTTCGGCAACGAGGTAGACAGGGATGTCTTTGTGTTCGGCTTTGAGGCGGCGGACTTCGTTAAAGGCGGTGTTGGACACGACAGGCGAACCGCCGGGGCTGTTGGCGCGAATGATGATGGCTTTGGCGTTGCCGTTGTTGTAGGCGGCTTCCATGCTGTCGCGCAGGATTTGGACTTGGTCGTCGATGTCGTTGCCGATTTCGCCGGTCAGGTTGATAACGGCGGTGTGTTCGCTGCGGGCATGGATACTCGTGGTTTTTCCTTCTTCTTCCGCGAGGCCGAAGATCAGGCTGAGGAAGATGAGGACGGCGACGCCGCGCCAGATATTGCGCCAAATGCGGGCGCGGCGCTGTTCTTGGTAGGCGGCGAGGAGGACTTCGCGCAGGGTGTTGCGCTCCCAGTTGTCTACGGGTGTGGAGGCTGAAGATGGTGTGTTTTGGGCATCGCCTTCACGGTGGATTCGGTATTGCATGATGTGATGTGCTTTCTTGTAGGCCGTCTGAATGTTCAGACGGCCTTATCGGTTTTAGTTGATGGAATAGCCGCGCAGGTATTGCGTACGTTCGCGGGTCATGCGGGTTTCACACTGTAAGCGCAGGTATTCTGCTTGTGCGGCGTTGTCTGCGGACGCGGCGGCTTGTTGGCAGTTAAGTTTTTTGCTTTGAATCCAGGCGCGTTGTTCGCCGAGGATTTGTTGTTTGACATCGCTGTCCATGCCGCCCCAGAGGTCGTTGATCTCGCCGTCTGCCTGACGGTTTTGCGCGCGCGCGTTGTCGAGTTCGCTTTGGCTGAGGCCGGGCGGCTCGTTGCGCGGAGTTTCATGGTCAGGACGCAGGACTTCGTAGTCTGAATTGTCGTCATCATCGGTCAAGCCGACAGCTTGGCTGGCGGCGTTGTTTTCAAGGATGTCTTGCGGATCAACAGTCGGTGGCTCTTCCGTGTTTGGGTTTTGCAGCAGCTTGATGGCCTGCTCTTTGGATACGGGTTTGCCGTCTATCATGACGATGCTTTTCACGCCGTAAGGCAGCAGGGTGGCGGAAAGGGTTTGGGCTGTGGTGCTCAGGGTGTTGTCTTCGAGAACCAGTTTGCCGTCTTTGTCGGGGGTATAGAGCAGGGTGGTGCTGAACGTGTTGTTTTCAAAAGTCAGGGTGCTGCCCATTAGTTTTTGTTCGAGCATGTCGGACAACGGGGTGTTGCCGTAAATCAGCGGGCTGTTGTCTATAGCCGTTTTGAGGATGGTGTCGGGAATGCGGATTTTGAGGTTGGCGCGGCAGATGGCTTTGCCGTTGTCTTCGGTCTCTTTGGCGTCTTCAAGCAGGGTTTCTAATTCGAGGCCGGCGGCGATGATTTTGTCGGCATCAACGAATTGGCGGCTGTCATTGCGGGCAAAGGAGCGCGCTTGTTGTTTGAGGGTGTCTTCGATGGTGGTACGGATGTTTTGCAGTGTGGCCGGTTGGGCGCAATCAAGCGCGACTTTCGGCTCTTCTTTGCTGCATGCGGCAAGAAGAATCGTGCTTAAAATCAATACGGAAGCGGTTTTTTTGTACATGGGTACTCCTGAAGATGACGGCCTTTCAGACGGCCTGACGTGCCTATCATAACAAAAGCACTTGCAGCAAGTAAATGCGGCAAGTGCTTTTCTATGTTAGACGTATCAGCCTTTGATGACGCTGACAAAGCCGGAGAGGATGGCGGCGTTGATCAAGTCAACGAAGAATGCACCCACCATAGGCACAATCAGGAAGGCTTTGTGCGACGGGCCGAAGGTTTGGGTCAGGGACTGCATGTTGGCAACGGCGGTCGGGGTGGCACCCAAACCGAAGCCGCAGTGACCGGCCGCCAATACGGCAGAGTCGTAATCGCGACCCATGAAGACGTAGGTAACGAAAGTGGCATACAGAATCATCACGACGGTTTGTACAGCCAAGATGATGGTCACAGGGCCTGCCAGACCGGTCAACTCCCACAGTTTCAGGTTCAGAAGAGCCATGGCAAGGAAGAGTGACAGGGAAGCATTGCCGAAGACGTCGATGGCGCGGTCAAACATATTGACTTTGAAGGCTGCGGTCAGGACGTTGCGGATGACCACACCAGCAAACAGACACCATACGAATTTAGGCAAGTCGAAGAAGGCTTTGTCGTAGCCATCCACGATTTCGGCAAATGCCAAACAGCCGGCAAACATAGCCAAGGTTTCGACAGCAGACTCGGCAGTAATCAGGCGGGTGCGCTGTGCTTGTTCGAAGATGTCGTCGGCAGCATCGTTGTCGTCGGATTTGGCAGTTTTGACGACAGGTTTACGGCCCAATTTGTTGATCAGACGGCGTGCAACAGGACCACCGATCAAACCGCCGAATACCAGGCCGAATGTTGCAGAAGCCATACCTAAGCCGGTTGCGCCGGTCAGGCCGAATTTGCTTTCAAAGTCAGGACCCCATGCACCGGCAGTACCGTGACCGCCGGTCAGGGTAATCGAACCGGTAATCAGGCCAATCAGCGGATCCAAGCCCAATGCGCTCGCCAAGCCGACACCGACGAAGTTTTGGACGATGATGAATGCACCCACCACGGCGGTAAAGATAACCAAAGGCAAACCGCCCGCTTTCAGACGGGAGAAGTCGGCGCTCAAACCGATGGATGTAAAGAAGATGAGCATGAACGCATCTTGCAGCGGTTTTTCAAATTTGAAGCTGACACCGTAGGCTTCGTGCAGGGCGAACAGGACGATAGCGGCAATCAAACCGCCGGCGACCGGCTCGGGAATATTGAAGTCTCTTAAGAATTTGATTTTTTGAACCAGAAATTTACCAACCAGCAACACGAGCGTGGCGGCAATCAGTGTGTAATAACTGTTGAATTCCCATTCCATGTTGTTTCACCTCCTAGAAATGTTTTTCCGAGCATCCGTTTTTGTTCCGGATGTAGTGTGTTTCAACGCTTGGCGTTATCCGCCGAGTGTCATGGTATTGATGCGCGGACAAGGTGTTTTCAGAAAGAAATGAAAACAATGACGTGTCCGTGAAAAATAACTGGCAAATATTAGGGGAATAGTTAAAGATTGTCAAAAAATGCGAGTGTAAATCTTTTCAGACGGCCTTTTGCCCGATGGTATGGTGCGCTTCGCGGCGCCATTGTTCTAATAGGGATGTTAAAGATTCAGCCGAAGTGTGGCCGTTGCTGATGGCGGCCTGCAGCCAGTAGCAGGCGGTCGGAACATGACAGCCGACACCTTGCCCGTGATAGTAAAAACAGGCGAGGTGGTATTGGGCGGAAGGGTGGTTTTGTTCGGCAGCGATGGCGTACCAGTGTGCAGCCGCCCGAGGGTCTGGCGCTGTACCGAGGCCGTAATGGTAGATGCGGCCTAAGGCTGCCGCCGCGTTTTTATGGTGGAACTCGGCAGCTTCCATGTAATTCTTGCGCGCAGCATTGTAGTCGGCGGGACGGCCGATGGCGTGGGCTTGTGCTTCCGCCAAACGGTAGATGGTTTCGGTTTGTTGTTGTTGCAGGGCGGCTGTTTTGATTTGTTCGTATTGTTGCGGATGGTACAGTGCGGCATCGCTGATGAGTTTTTGTGCGGCAGTGGCGGAACCCAGCGCGGCGGCACGGTGGTAGTAATCGTGCGCGATATGGTTGTCGGCTTTAATGCCGAGGCCGTAGCGGTAGAGGTCGCCCATGATTTTCAGGGCTTCGGGATGGTCTTTCTCGGCAGCAGCTTTGGCATAGCGCGCCGCTTGGAACGGATCGCGTTCGGAAAGTTCGCCGGTCAGGGCGTATTGGGCCAGCTTGGTCTGTGCTTCCGCTTGCTCCTTATCGGCGGCACGACGATACCATTCTAAGGCTTCGGGTTTACGTTGGGTGGCAAGAAGGTCGGCCAGCAGGGTTTGTGCGGCGATGTGGCCGGCTTGCGCGGCTTGTTCAAGGTATTGTTCGGCTTGTGCGTGGTTGGGGCTGACACCTGTGCCGTAGAAGTAGATTTGACCGAGTTGCCAGCAGGCGGCAGTCACGCCGAGCGCGGCCGCTTTTTCGTATTGTTCGATGGCTGTCGCAATGTCGCCTTGGCGTTGATGATGGCGTGCCAGATGGTAATATGCAGGCGCGGCATATCGGGCGGTAGCAAGCTCCGCCCAGTAGAGCGATTGTGGATCGTTGCGTTGCGCGTGGTAACACATGAGGATTAATTGGGCTTCAAGATGACCTTGCTCACCCAGCCAGGCGTAGTCGTTAAGAAGCTGTCCGGTCGGGGTACCGTTGTGTTCGCGTTGTTGCAGCAGGATAAAGAGTGCCTTGGGATGGCGTTGGGCCGCGGCGGCTTCCAGCCATGGAAGTGCCTGCTCCGGATGACCATTTTGCAGCAGATGATTGCCCAATACAAAAGCAGCTTCCGTATAACCCTGCTCTGCGGCCTGTTGCAGCAGGGGCAGGGCTTGGGCAGTATTGGATTGTTCCAAAAGGGCGGCGGCTTGCCGGTAGAGGATATCAGGAGCGGCGGTCATGGTTTGCGGGCGGATATAAAGTGGAAGACGGATGCTGCAGCATATGGGCGGCAATACCGGCTGAGGGCTTTGTAAAAATATTGCTCGCCACAGTTTTGTAAAGTGTATTGCCTTGCTGGCTTATCTTTAGGATGTTTGGCTTGTTATATTGTTTTGCCTGGGAGTACATCCATATTTTGTGTGTTATTAAGGCCTCAGCTTGAGTTGGTATGCTTTTATGACATCTCAGTTATTATACTGTCTTTGTAATTTATTGTTAATGATAAATGCAGTTTTTATGTTTTATTTACATGGCAGTAGCTAAGATATTGTTTGCTTCAGGCCGTCTGAAATGTTTTTCAGACGGCCTGAACTTTTCCTTCACTAAGTCAGGTTGTCGGTGTGGAAGAGTCGGATGTGTTTTTGTGAGGAAAAAAGACCTGACTGTAGAAGTTACCGTTAATTTGGGTCACGTTGAGGTGGTACATTCGGTAGGCATGGAACAGCTCTTTGTCAGGCGGTGTCGGATGATTCCAAAATTCTGCCAAGGTATTTTGGTCAGTAATGCCGGGAATATCATAATAGGCACGGCCGAGCACTTTGACAGGCATATTGTGTATCAGTCCGGACAGGCCGCTGGTGCTGTTGATGGTAACCATGCCGAGGCCGTGGCGTAGGAAAGCGGGCAGGGGGACATCATGGACGTAAGTGATACGGCCTTTGAGTTTGGGGTGTTTTTTGATAAAGCGTTTGATGTCGCGCGAGTAGTCGATAAAGCCGCGGTCCATCGGATGATGCTTGATGATGAGGTTGGTATCGGCAGGCGCGTGCGCGGCAAAGGAGGCCAAAACATGGAGCAGGAAGCTGCGGATGCTGGAAAAGTCGCAATGGATGCGGACTTGGCTGTCGTTGAATACCTGCAAGGGAACAATAAAAAACTTGCCGTATTTGCCCGCCTCCACGCGTTTAGCGATTTGGATGTCCTCAATATAGTAGTTTAAACGCTTGAGGATGGAGATCGACCACAGTTTGAGGTAATGGCCGGCATTGGATGCGCGGTGGTGGATGTAGTCGGGGTAGTGGATGAGCGTGCCTGCAATCAGCTGCCAAAGCTCAAGCCTGCGGCTGCGGCGCGGAATGGGCAGCAGATCTTGGGTAAGCCCCCAACCTGCGTAAAAAGGCAGGCCGTAGCAGCTGACTTTTTTGCCACGCAACAAGGCTTCAAAACCGGTCAGCGAAGTCATGGTGTGAACTTCGTCTGCGTATTGGAGACAGGTCAGGATATCGGCTTGTTCGGCGGTTTGGTCGGCATATTGTGCAGCATCTTCAGGAGAAATATGGCCGATGCGGTTACCGCTGACTACATCGGGATGCGGTTTGTAGATGATATAGGCATCGGGATTGCGTTCGCGTACGGTACGGAGCAGATCCAGATTGCGATAGATTTGGGGCGAACCGTAGCGGATAGACGCGTCATCCTCAACCTGGCCGGGAACGAGAATCACGGTTTTGTTGGTTGATGGGGCGGTAAAGTCTGAGTTGCCGACGTTGTATTTGCTGATGTGGTTTTCGGTCAGCATTTTTTGCAGTTTCAAGGCTGTCTGAAAGTCTTGATCGTCGAAGTTTTGGTTTTGCAGGATGTGTTCAAGACGGGACGGGGTTTCGGCGTTGAAATAAATGCCTATATCGTCGGTAACGAGCGACAGCGGTGGGACTAAATTAGAACCAAGCCCGACCGAGCGGATAAAGCCGTCTTCCATGCGCAACAGGGGGATGTGGTGTTGTTCGGCAAAACGGACGATGGCCTCTTTGCCGTTGCCCCAAGCAAGGATGTGTGCATGGTCGGACAGTTTGACCCCGGCCAGTTTTTGGGTGGAGGAGATAAATTTCAGACGGCATGAGGGTACGTTAAAGAACGGTTTGGCAACCGCGCGTTTCCACAAAGACATGCCGACGCAATACAACTCGCCACGCAATTTGTCGTTTTTGCGTTTGACCGTCGCCAGATAGTCGATGACATCAAAGAGGCTGCCTGCTTCGCCGGTATTGGGATTGAGGTAGCGGCTGTATTGCAGATAGGCTGCTGCGAAGAGCTGCAGCAAGTTGCGGGGGCGCGGCGTTGGGTTTGAACAAGGCTGCCGATTTTGGGATGGCGGTCGTTGCTTACGCCCCATCCGGCGTACCACGGCAGGCCGAAGGTGGTCAGTGGTTTGCCGCACAAAAGCGCCTCAAAACCCATTTGCGAGGTAACGCAATAAACCTTATCGACGTTTTGCAACAAAGAAATCGGATTGATGTCTTCTGCCAAAAGATGGACGCGGTGTTGCTGCGCCAGTTGGGTCAGATAGCCTTGTTTTTTGCCGCACAAAACATCGGGATGGGTTTTTACCCAGATATCGGCTTGCGGGTTTTCATTCAAGGCCGTCTGAAACATCAGTTCAAACGTAGAGGCGTCTGCGCCGCCATATTGGATGGCCATATCGCCGAAGGTTTGGTCGATGATGAGGACGGTTTCGGGTTTGGATGGGGAACGTAAAGGATGATCTTCTGAAAGTTCGGGCGCGTGGTTGTATTTGGACAGGTGGTGTTGCAGGATGAAATCCATCGCCTGTTGCGCTTGAGCCAAGGTTTCAGACAGCATGGTATCGGCGGCGAGAATCAGTTGTTCCAAACGTGAAGGACGGGTGGTGTCGTAGTAGATGCCGATATCGTCATAGACGATGGAATAGGGCGGATAACCGGAGACGCCCAGTCCGAGCGAGCGTAAAAAACCGTCTTCCAATGCAATAAAGGGAAGCCGGTGTTCAGCGGCGAAAGTACGCGCTTTGTGTGTCGTCGGGCGCAAACCCCAGCCGACGACAGTCTCTGTACCTTTTCCATCTTTGCAGATATGAAACTCAGGCAATAGGGTGGAGAGATGGGGAATTTTGCGGATGCCGCGAGAGGGAATGTAGGCGTTTTTCACAATGCGTTTTCGTCGATTATTGTTATTAATAGATTGTAGGCCGTCTGAAAAGAGGAGCATTCTTTCAGACGGCCTGAATTATTTTTAAAACTTTTTAAAACGTGACTGCTTCAGCCAATACTTTGCCGGCCAAGTCTTTAGGCGACAGATTCGGCTCGCCTTGCAGCGGCCAGTCGATACCGACGGTCGGATCATTCCAAATCAGCGAGTGTTCGGCTTTGGGGTTGTAATAGTCTGTGCATTTGTAGACGAACTCGGCTTCAACGCTCAGTACATAGAAGCCGTGAGCGAAACCTTCGGGTACCCACAGTTGGCGTTTGTTTTCTGCGGACAGAATCTCGCCTACCCATTTGCCGAAAGTGGGGGAGTCTTTACGCATATCGACGGCCACGTCGAATACTTCGCCGACAACCACGCGCACGAGTTTGCCTTGAGTGTTTTCAGTTTGATAGTGCAGGCCGCGCAATACGCCTTTGCTGGATTTGGAGTGGTTTTCCTGCACGAAGGTGCGGTCGCAGATTTGGGTTTTGAACCACTCGTCGCGGAAGGTTTCCATAAAAAAGCCACGCGAGTCGCCGAAGACTTGGGGCTCAAGCAGTTTTACGTCAGGAATGGCGGTATCAATGATGTTCATCGTTTTATCTTTCATCTAAAGGCCGTCTGAAAAGTTTCAGACGGCCTCAAACATTATTTTTTCAACAGGCGCAGCAAATATTGGCCGTATTGGTTTTTCGCCATCGGGCGCGCCAGCTCTTCCAGTTTTTCATCAGAAAGCCAACCGTTGCGCCAAGCGATTTCTTCCAGGCAGGCGATTTGCAGGTCTTGGATGTTTTGCACGGTTTGGACGAATGAAGCAGCTTCGTGCAGGCTCTCGTGAGTGCCGGTGTCCAGCCATGCAAAACCGCGTCCCAAAAGTTGCACCGACAATGAACCGTCTTCCAAATACATTTGGTTGAGATCGGAAATTTCCAATTCGCCGCGGGCGGACGGTTTGATTTGTTTGGCGAACTCGACAACGCGTTGGTCATAGAAGTACAAGCCGGTTACCGCCCAATCGGATTTGGGCTGTTGCGGTTTCTCTTCGATAGACAGGGCGTTGAAATTTTCGTCAAATTCGACTACGCCGAAACGTTCGGGGTCTTTGACCTGATAACCGAATACGGTTGCGCCGTGGGTCTTGGCGGCGGCCTGTTTCAATGTTTGCGTAAACGATTGGCCGTAGAAAATATTGTCGCCCAAAACCAAGCAAACATTGTCGTTGCCGATAAATTCTTCGCCGATGATAAATGCCTGTGCCAAGCCGTCCGGACTGGGTTGCACGGCATAGCTGATGGAAATGCCGAAATCGCTGCCGTCGCCGAGCAGGCGTTTGAAAGAGGCGTTGTCTTCGGGCGTGGTAATCACCAAAATATCGCGGATTCCTGCCAGCATCAATACGGACAGGGGATAGTAAATCATGGGTTTGTCATATACGGGCAGCAGTTGTTTGGATACGCCGCGCGTGATGGGGTAGAGGCGTGTGCCGCTGCCGCCGGCAAGGATGATGCCTTTCATGGGTTTTCTCCTGAGTAGTGTGTGTTTGCGTGATTTTCAGACGGCCTAATATGGGACAGGCCGTCTGAAAACTTATTTTCCAGTGCCTAAACGTTCTAAACGGTAGCTGCCGTTCAATACGTTTTGCCACCAGGTTTTGTTGTCCAAATACCATTGTACTGTTTTGCGAATGCCGGATTCGAATGTTTCCTGCGGTTTCCAGCCCAGCTCCCTGCCGATTTTGGCAGCGTCGATGGCGTAGCGCACGTCATGGCCGGGGCGGTCTTGTACGAAAGTAATCAAATCTTCATAACGCGCCACGCCGGCCGGTTTTTCAGGAACAAGCTCTTCCAGCAGGGTGCAGATGGTTTTGACGACTTCAATATTGGCTTTTTCATTGTGGCCGCCGATATTGTAGGTCTCGCCGACAACACCTTCGGTAACAACCTGATACAGCGCGCGCGCGTGGTCTTCGACAAACAGCCAGTCGCGAATTTGCATACCGTCGCCGTAAACAGGTAACGGTTTGCCGTCAAGCGCGTTCAGAATCATCAAAGGAATGAGTTTTTCCGGGAAATGGTAGGGGCCGTAGTTGTTGGAGCAGTTGGTTACAATGGTCGGCAAACCGTAAGTACGCAACCATGCGCGGACGAGGTGGTCGCTGGACGCTTTAGAGGCAGAGTAGGGGCTGGATGGCGCGTATGGCGTGGTCTCGGTAAACAAATCGTCTGTGCCGTGTAAATCGCCATAGACTTCATCGGTGGAAATATGGTGGAAGCGGAAGGCTTCGCGTTTTTCAGACGGCATTTGTTGCCAGTAGGCGCGGGCCACTTCAAGCAGATTGAATGTGCCGACGATATTGGTTTGGATAAACTCGCCTGCCGAATCGATAGAGCGGTCGACATGGCTTTCCGCAGCCAAGTGCATCACAGCATCAGGCTGGTGTTGTGCGAATACGCGGTCGAGTTCGGCGCGGTCGCAAATATCCACTTGCTCAAAAGCATAGCGAGGATTGCTTGCTACCTCAGTCAAAGATTCCAAATTGCCGGCATAAGTCAGCTTATCGACATTGACGACAGAGTCTTGGGTGTTTTGGATAATATGACGGACAACGGCAGAACCGATAAAGCCTGCGCCACCGGTAACAAGGATTTTTTTCATAAGTTTCAGAGGATAGTCAAAATAATATAAACAGATTATAGCAGACAGAAAGTGTGTTTTTCAGATAAAGAGGCCGTCTGAAAACATCTCTTTCAGACGGCCTGTATCAGGTCAACTTAATCGTCGTAGCCATTTGGATTGTTGCTGACCCAACGCCATGAGTCTTCCATCATCTGCGCCAAATCGCGCTTGGTTTCCCAACCGGTCTGCGCTTTGGTGTAGGCGGGATCGGCGTAGAAACAGGCCAAATCGCCATCGCGACGCGGTTTGATTTGGAACGGAATAGTCAAACCGGAGGCTGCCTCAAAGGCACGGATGATTTCCAATACCGAATAAGCACGTCCCGAACCCAAATTAAACAGGTGTACGCCCGACACATCGCTTTTCGCCTGCATGGCCGCCACATGGCCTTCCGCCAAATCCATCACATGGATATAGTCGCGCATACCCGTACCGTCTGGGGTAGGGTAGTCATCGCCGAAAACCGACAATTGCGGCAGCTTGCCTGAAGCCACTTGGCAGATATAAGGCAGCAGATTGTTTGGGATACCGTTTGGCTGCTCGCCGATCAAACCGCTTTCATGCGCACCGATAGGGTTGAAATAGCGCAACAAAATCACGCTCCAGCGCGGATCGGCCTTTTGGATATCCGTCAAAATGCGCTCCACCATAGACTTGGACGTACCGTAAGGGCTGGTCGTATCCCCCGGTTGCATATCTTCCGTATAAGGTACTTTACCCGGATCGCCGTAAACCGTAGCAGATGAGCTGAACACAATCTTAAATACGCCGGCACGCGCCATTTCTTCAGCCAAAACCAAGCTGCCCGACACATTGTTGTCGTAGTATTTCATTGGTTCGGCCACGCTTTCACCGACGGCCTTCAAGCCGGCAAAATGGATGACGGCATCAATATCGTGTTCTGCAAAGATTTGACGCAACACTTCACGATCACGGATATCCCCTTGATAAAAAGGCACAGACTTGCCGGTAATCTTTTCCAAGCGCGGGAGGATATTGGCAGACGAATTGCACAAATTGTCCAAAATCACAGCATTAAAGCCTGATTTCAGCAGGGAAACAACGGTATGGGAACCGATAAAGCCGGTACCGCCGGTGATAAGAATAGTCATTGGTTTTCCTTATACAGCATATGTTATCTTGTTTTGAATGAAGTGTATCAGTATTATCCTTTGTCTTCCCAAAAATTATCTTACGTTGTGCTGTCCTATCAATCGTTCAGATGGAATATGAAGGAATATATGAACATTACCCAAATTCTCTCCCAAGAACTCTCCGCCACTACCGCGCAAATTAATGCCGCTATTGAGCTTTTAGATGACGGCGCGACCGTCCCCTTTATTGCACGTTACCGTAAAGAAGCTACAGGCGGGCTGGATGATACGCAGCTGCGTCAGCTTGCCGAGCGGTTGCAATATCTGCGCGAATTGGAAGATCGCAAAGCCGTTGTTTTAAAAAGCATTGAAGAGCAAGGCAAGCTTTCAGGCGACCTCAGGGAGCAAATCGAAGCAGCCGACAACAAAACCGCGCTGGAAGACCTGTATTTGCCCTACAAACCCAAACGCCGCACTAAAGCGCAAATCGCGCGTGAACACGGTTTGCAGCCGCTGGCGGATGTGTTGCTTGCCGAGCAGCCGCAGGACGTGGAAGCCGCCGCGCAAGGCTACTTGAACGAAAACGTTCCAGATACCAAAGCCGCGCTGGACGGCGCGCGCGCAATTCTGATGGAGCAGTTTGCCGAAGACGCGGAACTCATCGGCACGCTGCGCGATAAGTTGTGGAACGAAGCCGAAATCCACGCGCAAGTCGTTGAAGGCAAAGAAACCGAAGGCGAAAAATTCAGTGATTATTTCGACCATCGCGAATCCATCTGCACTATGCCCAGCCACCGCGCGCTGGCGGTTTTGCGCGGCCGCAATGAAGGCGTGTTGAACATCGCGCTCAAATACCAGCCCGACGACACGCCGATTACGCAGCAAAGTGAATACGAGCAAATCATCGCCCGCCGCTTTAAGGTTTCAGACGGCCACAAATGGCTGCGCGACACCGTGCGCCTGACTTGGCGCGCGAAAATCTTTTTGTCGCTGGAACTCGAAGCCCTAAATCGTTTGAAAGAAGCCGCCGATACCGACGCGATTACCGTGTTCGCCCGCAATCTCAAAGACTTGCTGCTCGCTGCACCTGCCGGACGGCTGACCACGCTGGGTCTCGACCCCGGCTACCGCAACGGCGTGAAATGCGCCGTGGTGGACGACACGGGCAAGCTGCTGGATACCGTCATCGTCTATTTGCACCAAGAAAACAATATGTTGGCAACGCTGTCGCGCCTGATTAAACAACACAGCGTGAAGCTCATCGCCATCGGCAACGGCACCGCCAGCCGCGAAACCGACAAAATCGCGGGCGAACTGGTGCGCGGAATGCCGGAAATGGGGCTGCACAAAATCGTCGTGTCCGAAGCCGGCGCATCGATTTATTCCGCGTCCGAACTGGCGGCGCGCGAGTTCCCCGACTTGGACGTTTCCCTGCGCGGCGCGGTATCCATCGCCCGCAGGCTGCAAGACCCGCTTGCCGAGTTGGTCAAAATCGACCCCAAATCCATCGGCGTGGGCCAGTATCAGCACGACGTGAACCAAAGCCAGCTCGCCAAATCGCTGGACGCGGTGGTCGAAGACTGCGTGAACGCCGTCGGCGTGGACGTGAACACTGCCTCCGCCCCGCTCTTGGCGCGGATTTCCGGTTTGAATCAAACTCTTGCCCAAAACATCGTCGCCTACCGCGATGAAAACGGCGCGTTCGACAGCCGCAAAAAATTGCTGAAAGTGCCGCGTTTGGGCGAAAAAACCTTCGAGCAGGCGGCAGGCTTTTTGCGGATTAACGGCGGCAAAGAGCCGCTGGACGCGAGCGCCGTCCACCCTGAAGCCTATCCTGTCGTCGCCAAAATGCTGGCGCAACAAGGCATCAGCGCCGCCGAACTCATCGGCAACCGCGAGCGCGTGAAGCAAATCAAAGCGTCCGACTTCACCGACGAACGCTTCGGTCTGCCGACCATTCTGGACATCCTGTCTGAGCTGGAAAAACCCGGCCGAGATCCGCGCGGCGAGTTTCAGACGGCCTCCTTTGCCGAAGGCATTCACGAAATCAACGACTTGCAAGTCGGCATGATACTCGAAGGCGTGGTTTCTAACGTCGCCAACTTCGGCGCGTTTGTGGACATCGGCGTCCATCAAGACGGCTTGGTGCACATCTCCGCCTTGTCCAATAAGTTCGTCCAAGACCCGCGCGAAGTCGTGAAAGCCGGAGATGTGGTGAAAGTGAAAGTGCTGGAAGTCGATGCCGCCAGAAAACGCATTGCGTTAACCATGCGTTTGGATGACGAACCGGGCAGTGCCGCCAAAGGCAACAGGCCGTCTGAAACCCGACATCAAGAACGCCGCGACCGTAAACCCCAACGCAACGAGCGAGCCCCAACCAATTCGGCAATGGCGGATGCGTTTGCGAAGTTGAAGCGTTAAGGTAGAAAACCAATTGAAGGCCGTCTGAAAAGTGATGTTCAGACGGCCTTTATCGTATGGGGCGAATTAGATAATTGGTGGAATGGATATAGTGCTGCGCCCGTTGCATTTTGTAGTAGCTATCTGCAAATAAGCGTATAGTTCCAAATGTCACAAACCCATCATCACAACTTTAGGAGTTCAAACCATGAAACCTGTTTTGTTTGCCGCGCTGATTTCCTGTTTCTCCGTTGCTGCATATGCGGCTTGTACCGACAGCCAGCAACAGTGCGTGATTTATAAAAACGGCAACGTCGCGACAGAAGGCGGCTGTACAGTCAGCAAGTGCCAAAGTGCCGATGCGCAAGTGTTGAAATGGAAGTTGAAAAACGGCAAAGGCGTAACCGTTGAAATCGGTAAAAACGGTAAGGTTTTGGTGAACAAGAAACCGGGTGCGAAAGCGAACAACAGCAATGCGTCAGGCATGGGTTTGACATGCTATGCCGCCGATGCGGACAAACGCGAACAGTTCTGCTCGACCAATTATTGATTGGATTGTTGCTTTGATTAAAGGCCGTCTGAAAAGTGTTTCGGACGGCCTTGATGTTTATCCTTCCGATATTTTTTCATTGAGAAAGTCGATAAAGCTGCGCACTTTCGCACTGAGAAATGCCCTGTCGACATAGGTGGCGTTCAGTTGGTCTGTCCAGATGGTGTAATCGGGCAGGAGTTGGACCAATGTGCCGTCCTTCAATTCCTGCTGGACTGCCCAAAGGGGCTGATAGCCTATGCCTACTCCTGCTTTAATCAGCTCGCGGATCATCAGTGTATTGTCGCTGCGGATAACGGGGGAGAGGTGGAGAATGGCTTTTTCTCCGGTGTGGTTTGGCCGCTGACTTGTCCTTCGTCA
>NZ_KV833385.1:142975-263072 GCF_001837635.1 Neisseria sp. HMSC070H10 | reverse complement strand
AAGGAATTTTGCAAAGGTCTCAGGCCGTCTGAAAACTTTCAGACGGCCTTTCCTTTCCCCTCACAAAAATAGTATAAAATCTCCTTATCGTTCAAACCACAAACTCAAAATACCATGGTCAACAAACTCACTCCCCCTCCAAGCCTGCCCGATCCGCAAGACCTCCGTGCCGTTATCGCTTACAACATGCGCCTCTACCGCGTCAACCACGGCTGGTCGCAAGAAGAACTCGCACGCCAATGCGGACTCGACCGTACCTACGTCTCCGCCGTCGAGCGCAAACGCTGGAACATCGCCCTTTCCAACATCGAAAAAATCGCATCCGCACTCAAAATCGCCCCTTACAAACTTCTCCTTCCGCCGCAAGAAATGCTCCGCCAAATGACCGAGCCTGCCGACACCCAAGCCTAATTCACAGCCAGACACCATCATGACCGCCGCCCAACAAGCCATCCAAACCTACCGGCAGCAAAAAGCCGCAGCAGAAGCCGCCTACCGCCAAAACAACCGCCCTACCGCTTACTTCCGCGACCATATCGCCGCTGCCGAAACCCTACTGCAAACCCTCTGGCAAATCCACTTTCCCGACAGCGACGACATCAGTCTGATTGCCATCGGCGGCTTCGGGCGTTGCGAACTCTATCCCCATTCCGACTGGGATTTAGCGATTATTTCCTCTACCCCATTTTCAGACGGCCTGCAACAGCAAACCGCCCAATTTATCCAAACCCTTTGGGACGCACGCCTCAATCCCGCCATCAAAAGCGGTAGCATAGAAGAAATCCTCCAAAGCACCCAAAACGACATTACCGGCGAAACCGCCTTTCTTGAAGCACGCCATCTACAAGGCAATCCCAACCTTACCGCCCAACTTCTAAACAAACTCAACACACGCCGCAACACAGCTGCCTTCATCGAAGCCAAACTCCTCGAAATGGAGCAACGCCACACCAAATCCCAAGGCACAGGCGCACAACTCGAACCCAACATCAAAACCTGCCCCGGCGGCCTGCGCGACATCCACACCCTGATTTGGACAGCCAAAGCACAAGGCATAGACAGCAACCCCACCGCCCTCGTTACCGCCGGCGTCCTCACCCGCGCCGAAGCCGGCATGCTGGCCCACGGCTACCGCCGCCTCGCCAACATCCGCATTCACCTCCACCTTACCGCCGACCGCCCCGAAGACAGGCTGCTTTTCGACTACCAGTCCCAAGTTGCCGAAAGCTTAGGCTATACCCAACCCGACATCCGCGGCAGAAGCGAAGCCCTGATGCACACCTTCTACCGCGCCACCAAAGCCATCAAACAACTCAACGGCATCCTCATTCCGATTCTCAAAAACCATCAAACCCCCGGCCGCCTCCAGCACATTCACTCCATCGACAACCACTACAAACGCATCGGCCACCAAATCGCCGCCAACGACCTTGCCCTGTTCGAGCAAAATCCCGAACACATCTTCACTATCATCCAAACCATGCAGGAGCAAAACATCATCACCATCGAGCCGCAAACCCTGCGCGCATGGTGGGCGGCCACACGGAAAATCAACGCCCGTTTCACCCAAAATCCAGAAAACCGCCTCCGCTTCATCCAATTCTTCAAACACGGCACCGGCCTCACCCAAACCCTCCGTTTTCTCAACCTCTACGGTGTACTTGGCCGCTATCTCCCCGCCTGGGAAAAAATCACCGGCCTGCTCCAACACGACCTCTTCCATATTTACCCCGTAGACGACCACATCCTGACCGTCGTCCGCAATATGCGCCGTCTCGCCATCGAAACCCACAGCCACGAAATGCCCGAGGCCAGCGCCATCATGCAGGCCTACCCACGACCGCACATCCTCTACACCGCCGCCCTGCTGCACGACATTGCCAAAGGCCGCGGCGGCGATCACGCCAAAGAAGGCATCAAAGACGCACAACAATTCGCCGCCGACCACTACTACACCGAAGAAGAAAGCCACCTCCTCGCATGGTTGGTTGAAAACCACCTGCTCATGTCCACCGTTGCCCAAAAAGAAGACATCCAAGACCCACACGTCCTCCAAGCCTTCTGCCGCCGTATTCCCACACGCGAATACCTCGACGCACTCTACCTGCTTACCATTGCCGACATCCGCGGCACCAACCCCAAACTTTGGAACACATGGCGCGCCAGCCTGCTCCAAACCCTCTACCACAGCACCGCCGCCGTTTTAAACAGCAAAAACCACGATCCCGAGCGCCTCCCCAACCGACGCGAACAAGCCGCGGCCGACCAACTCACGCGCGCAGCCGTTCCCCTCAAAAACCAACAAAAACTCCGCCGCATCCTCGGCAGCGCATACTACGTCCGCCATCAAACGCGGGAAATCCTCTGGCACACCGCAAACCTCGCCTACGACACCCAAAGTCCGGCCGTCCGCAGCCGCATTCTCCCCCAAAGCAACAGCCTTCAAGTCATGGTCTTCATGCCCAACGGCGACCGCCTCTTCGCACGCCTCTGCCGCATCTTCAGCAGCCACCGCTTCGATATCCAAGCCGCCCGCGCCTTCATCACCGAGCACGACTACATCCTCGACACCTTTATCCTCCAACTTCCCGACAATCTCCCGCCCGAAGAATATCCCGACCGCCAAAGCGCACTCGAAGCCGAACTCAACAGCTTCATCCACGGCAATACCACCGTCCAAAAACAAAGCGGCCGCCCGCACATCAGCCGCCGTATCCGCCACATCCCCATTCCGCCTACCGTGATCATCACCCCCGAAGAAGATTATCCCGGCTGGCACACCATAGACATCACCGCCGTCAACCGCCCCCACCTCCTCGCCGACATCGCCGAGACCTTCTTCGCACACAACATCAGCCTGCGCTACGCCAAAATCACCACCTTGGATCAACGCATTGAGGACAGCTTCATTACCTACAGCCCATCCCTACAAGACCCGCAAACCCAAAACACCCTAAAACAAGCATTGATCGAAGTCTTGACCCCATAAAGGCCGTCTGAACATCTTAAAAACATAGGGTGAGCATTTTTTGCTCACCCTAATCACACCCAAAAATATAAACATCCTGAATATACTCTTTTAAAACACTCAAGAAATCCAAAACTTTAAAATTCAAAACAGACCATTGCTCTGACATAAAACTACATTCTAAAATCATAACCCAAATGAATATAATTCTAATAACAAATTTTCATTCACCTATTATACCAAACCCTCGTTAAAAATCCTTCCTTCCAAATCTTTTCCTCATCCATATTCAAACAAAATACGTATACAAAATAAAACCCATAAAAAACAAAAAAATAAAATCACAAAATATTAAACCTACCGATTAATCCATAAAGATACTGCCTATCTAAATCAATTAACATATTATTGAATAAGCTTAATTTCTAACAAAAAACGTCACACATCCAAACTTGCCTCCTTTCCCTGTCACAAAAAACACAAAACTGACAAAAAACGTCAACCACCCAAATTCCCTAAAATCCTGAAACTTTCAAACAAAACCTCATAAAACTTAAAAATTAAAAAATAAACCAAATAAAAACAATGAATAAAAAATAAAAAATAAAATTTTTAATCAATTTTGCGAACTTGGCACACAGACTGCTTGTAACAACACATCCGATAAGGCCCAAGCCTCAAAGCAGCAAGCCCGACGGAAGCTGTATATTCCTTCTTACTTATGGTTTACTCATAATACATAGTGCCAAGCACATTACGGACTTTTTACTTAAACACAATTATTCACACTTTCAAACTGGAGTTTTAAACAATGAAAGCAATCCAAAAAGGTTTTACCCTGATCGAATTGATGATCGTCATCGCCATCTTGGGCATCTTGGCCGTAATCGCTCTGCCTGCGTACCAAGACTACACTATCCGCGCCAAAGTATCTGAAGGCTTGAGCTTGGCCGAACCTGCAAAATTGGCTGTAGCAGAAACTGCTACTGCATTAGATGGTTTGGGCTCAGTTAAAGGTATCGATGGCACTAACAAAGGTAATACAGGTTACTCATTCCCTGAAAACGGCAGTGAATATGTAAAAACTATTACTATTGCGGATGGTGGCGAAATTACAGTAGAAACGAGAAATACTGGTGTAGATAAAAATAAAAATAAAGATCCTGTATTTACTTTGACCCCTTCTCAAGCAAATGCTGAGGCACCTATTAAATGGGAATGTAAATTTTCTGGTGGCGAACCTAAACACGTTCCTGCTAACTGCCGAACTCCTGCTACTACTAATTAATCCATAATTTTCACATCAGTAGCATTTTTCAGATAAAAGCAAATCCCATAAGGTAATTATGGGATTTGCTTTATAAAAATAAAAAACTTGAAAACGATACGCTCAAATGAATACCCCACTTCAAGCCCAAAAAGGTTTTACCCTGATTGAGCTGATGATAGTTATCGCCATCCTCGGTATTCTGGTTGTTGTCGCCATACCCACTTACCAAAACTATACCGGTAGGGCGCAAGCCTCCGAAGCACTATACCTTGCCGATGACCTGAAAACCGAAATCAGCATTGCCTCAGCGGTAAATAACCGCCTGCCCAATGCAGAGGATGTCAGCAAACAAGGCTCAATCGGCGTTACCGCTCAACGCATCGGCGGTACATACATCCAAAACGGTGGCGTAACCGTAGAAGCAGATACAGGTAAAATCAGTATTCCTTTCGATAAAGGGCAAAACAAAGGCAAAGTCCTGACCCTGACCCCTTATCGAAATCATAACGATTCGACTTGGTTGCTCAACTGGCAATGCGGCGGAACGCTGGATCCGATGATGGTTCCCGCCATGTGCCGTGACAACTCACACGGATAAGAACCAAGCATATACCCTAAGAAAAACACACAAATACATTGCAAAGAAAACACCCCAAACAAAGCCAAATACAAACGCGGAAAGCGAACAAAGCAAAAGAACAAAACTCTCCAAAACAAGGTCCTTAAGAGCCTGAATGATCACATTACGAAAATAAATGCCGTCTGAAATCATTTTCAGACGGCCTCTTTATATCCAATCCTAATATGACATAAAACTTTGGTCTTGATTAGTTTCAGACGGCCTTCATCTTTTCACAACTACATAAAACAAATTCGCAACACCCCTGATAAGACAATTTGTCGCACATCTGAACTCAATATATAATTTAACCATGCAAGTCTTTATTTTTAAGCATTTTTCATTTTCAAAACATATATTATCGACACTGGGAGAACCATCATGCCTCATCTAAACTTGGATAAAACGGATTTAAAGATTCTGCAGGTTTTGCAGGAAAATGGGCGGTTGAGCAATGTTGAGCTTTCTGAAAAGGTGGCGCTCTCCCCTTCTCCCTGTCTGCGCCGTCTCAAACAGCTTGAAGATGCGGGCATTATTCAAAAATACGCGGCCCAGCTTTCTCCCGTATCTTTGGGCTTGGGCTTGCAGGCTTTTATCCGTGTTTCAATTAGCAAGGCAAAAGATGCACGCGAGGATTTTTCCGAATCTGTCCGCGCTTGGCCTGAAGTATTGAGCTGCTTTGCTTTAACGGGCGAAACCGACTATCTGCTCCATGCCTTTTTTACCGATATGAACGCGTTTTCCCATTTTGTTTTGGACACGCTGCTTTCGCACCACGGCGTGCAAGATGCGCAATCAAGTTTTGTGTTGAAAGAAATTAAAAACACGACCGCTCTGCCTTTGGTTCATTTGGTTCAGGATTAATGATTTGAAACTGATAAAGGCCGTCTGTTGTTCAGACGGCCTTTTAAATTCCAATGGTTTGCTTTCACGTCCATACACTTGTATACTTTTTAAGAATAATTCACATAAGCTTTTACTATGACTGACACCGCCCATCTCGATATCGATACTGTTTCAGAACATACCAAACAATGGTTGGAAAAAGCCGTTATCGGGCTGAATCTCTGCCCGTTTGCCAAAGCGCCACACGTTAAAAACCTGGTTCGCATCGTTGTCAGCAAAGCCCGTCATTTGGACGGCTTCCTTGAGGACTTGGATCGTGAATTGCAGCTTCTGGGCAATACGCCCGCTTCGGAATTGGAAACCACTTTACTGGTTCATCCGACACTGTTCCCTGATTTTGAAACCTTCAACCAAATGCTGGAAATTGCCGACGATGCCGTTGTAGAAAACGAATTGGAAGGCATTGTCCAAATTGCGCCGTTCCATCCCGATTTTCAATTTGAAGGCACAGAAGCCGACGACATCAGCAACTACACCAATCGCTCGCCCTATCCGACCTTGCATCTGATTCGTGAAGACAGTATTGCCAAAGCGGCTGAAGCATTTCCTGACGCCTCGGCAATTTTCGACCGCAATATCGCGCTGCTGGAAAAAATGGGGCATGAGGGCTGGGATAAATTAGACATTCCGCGTTGTCCATTTCCACATCACAAGCCGTCTGAAAACAAATAATTGGTGACGGGAAGATGGTTCGCTATTTGTTGATTTTTTGCGGCGCATTGTCGCTCGTCTTGGGCATTATTGGCATTTTCCTGCCATTACTGCCGACTACGCCTTTCATTTTATTGACCGCCGCCTGCTGGGCAAAAGCTTCGCCGCGCTTTCACAATTGGCTCTATCATCACCGCTATTTCGGCCCCATCATACAAAACTGGGAAAACAACGGCGCCGTGCCGCGTAAGGCAAAGTTTTTCGCTATCGGCATGATGGCCCTTTCTTGCCTGTTTATGTTTTGGCAATTTCCGGAACGCTGGTGGATTGGTGCCGTATCATCAATCTGTTGCAGCTGCGTGGCGGTGTGGATGTGGTTACGGCCGGAGGCATAAAATAAAACAGGTAGGCATTTTCGCTCACCTGTTTTTGTTTTCATACCCAATTTATCTGTCAAAACAATCAGTAACACCTAAAACACCCTATTCAACCCTTATTTTTCAGACGGCCTTTATTTATTCAATCAAATGTAAATTTTAGCTAAAATTAATTCAAAGTATTTTTTCGATAGTATTATTTTTGAGATTTCAAGCTCCTGTTTCAAAAACATTTTTTTACTACTTCCAACTACTCCCATCGCTTTTATTTCTTTATTTGTATCAACATTTCTTTAGATTCCAACACTCTAAACCGTCCCTTAACACTTGCTTTGCGTTATACTTTCCCCTGACACAACCGCGCAGTTCGTCTGGGTATTTTCAGACGGCCTGAATATTTCACCGCCGTGCTTTCTCAACGAAGTTCCTCACGGCGCAACAGAATAAAAAGGAAATACTATGCGCTATCTCTCATTTTTACTGCTTCTTGCCGCCTTTCCTGCTGCGGCATCCGATTTTGACGGCTCATCCGCAAGCCTGCTTTGGGGTCTGCCGTTTGCACTGATTCTCTTGTCCATTGCACTCGGACCTCTGTTTTTCTCCCGTATTTGGCACCACCACTTCGGCAAAATTACAGCGTTTTGGACGCTGCTGTTTTTAACGCCGTTTATCATAACCTTTGGTTTCGGAGCCGGCGTGCATACCGTTGCCCATGCGTTGGTTGAAGAATATATCCCCTTTATCCTGCTGCTTTTGGCGCTCTATACCATTTCAGGCGGTATTTTTGTCAGCGGCGATTTGCATGGTTCGCCTAAATTGAACACAACCCTGTTGGCAGTCGGCACGGCTTTGTCATCCATCATGGGGACGACAGGCGCGGCGATGTTGATGATTCGTCCGCTTTTGAAAGCCAACCATAAACGCCACTACCGCGTTCACATCGTGATTTTCTTCATTTTCTTGGTGGCGAATATCGGCGGCGGTCTGACTCCTTTAGGCGATCCTCCGCTGTTCTTAGGATTCCTGAAAGGCGTAGATTTCATGTGGACGGTCAAACACATGCTGATGCCTGTATTGATTAGTTCTGTGATTTTGCTGGCCGTTTTCTACATCATCGACAGCCGACACTTCAACCGCGAACAAAGCGAACACCTTGCTCCTGCTCCTTCCGATAAAGAAGAAAAAGTCAAAATCTATGGCAAATGGAATTTTCTGTTACTGGCCGGTGTTGTCGGCGCGGTTTTATTGTCCGGCTTGTGGAAACCAAATCATCCGGGCTTTGAAATCTTGGGCAGCCATTACGCCTTGCAAAACCTGATGCGCGATGGCATTTTGCTGGCTTTGACCGCCGTATCTTGGATTATTACGCCCAAACAGGTACGCGCAGGTAATGAGTTCAACTTCGAGCCGATTGCCGAAGTGGGCAAACTGTTTTTGGGTATTTTCATTACCATTTCGCCTGTTTTAGCGATTTTGAAAGCCGGCGAAACAGGCGCATTGGCTTCCGTTGTTTCTTTGGTTCACGACGCGGCAGGCAATCCGATTAATGTGATGTATTTCTGGATGAGTGGCATTCTGTCGGCATTCTTGGATAACGCGCCGACTTATTTGGTGTTCTTCAATATGGCCGGTGGCGATGCCCAAGCTTTGATGACAGGCCATCTGTTCCATTCGTTGCTGGCAGTATCCATGGGTTCCGTATTTATGGGTGCGCTCACTTATATCGGTAATGCGCCGAACTTCATGGTCAAAGCCATTGCCGAACAACGCGGCGTACCGATGCCTTCCTTCTTCGGCTACATGGCATGGTCGGTAATTGTATTGGTACCGCTGTTTGCCCTGCATACGATGATTTTCTTCGTTTGGCAGCTCTTTTAAACTTAGAGGCCGTCTGAAATTCAGACGGCCTTTTATTTTCAGCTATATCATCAAATATAGCGTTTAAATATCAATCAGTTAAAAATCATCCCCCTTAACACTCGATTACACATTCCTACTTTTTTCCCACTTTTCCCGTAAAAATAAGCGTAAAACTGACATAAAGCAGCCTATACCTGATAAAATCTAAAGCTTTGTTGTTTGCGTTTATTCGTTGTTTTTATAGCAAACCTCTGCTTTTTTCAGACGGCCCATCCTTTGTTTCAAATCATTACATGCCGTCTGAAAAAACAATCCGACATCCGAATCTCAACCCACCAAAAAGTAACGCATCCTTATGATTAAGATAAAAAAAGGCTTAGACCTGCCTATCGCGGGCAGACCGGAGCAAGTCATTTATGACGGCCCGGCCATTACCGAAGTCGCGTTGCTTGGCGAAGAATATGTCGGCATGCGCCCCTCGATGAAAATCAAGGAAGGCGAAGCCGTCAAAAAAGGCCAAGTGCTGTTTGAAGACAAAAAGAATCCGGGCGTAGTATTCACTGCTCCGGCTTCAGGCAAAATCGCCGCGATTCACCGTGGCGAAAAGCGCGTACTTCAGTCAGTCGTGATTGCCGTTGAAGGCAACGACGAAATCGAATTCGAACGCTACGCACCTGAAGCGCTGGCAAAATTGAGCAGCGAAGAAGTGCGCCGCAACCTGATCCAATCCGGTTTGTGGACTGCGCTGCGCACCCGTCCGTTCAGCAAAATCCCTGCCGTTGATGCCGAACCGTTCGCCATCTTCGTCAATGCGATGGACACCAATCCGCTGGCTGCCGATCCTACGGTCATCATCAAAGAAGCCGCCGAAGACTTCAAACGCGGCCTGTTGGTATTAAGCCGCCTGACCGAGCGTAAAATCCATGTATGTAAAGCAGCCGGCGCAGATGTGCCGTCTGAAAATGCTGCCAACATCGAAACACATGAATTTGGCGGTCCGCACCCTGCCGGTTTGAGTGGCACACACATTCATTTCATCGAGCCAGTCGGTGCGAACAAAACCGTTTGGACCATCAATTATCAAGATGTAATTGCCATTGGCCGTTTGTTTGCAACAGGCCGTCTGAACACTGAGCGCGTAATTGCCTTGGGTGGTTCTCAAGTCAACAAACCCCGCCTCTTGCGTACCGTTTTGGGTGCGAAAGTATCGCAAATTACTGCGGGCGAATTGGTTGACGCAGACAACCGCGTGATTTCCGGCTCGGTATTGAACGGCGCGATTGCACAAGGCGCACACGATTACCTCGGCCGCTACCACAATCAGATTTCCGTTATCGAAGAAGGCCGCAGCAAAGAGCTGTTCGGCTGGGTCGCGCCACAACCGGACAAATACTCCATCACGCGCACAACCCTCGGCCATTTCCTGAAAAACAAACTCTTCAAGTTCAACACAGCCGTCAACGGCGGCGACCGCGCCATGGTACCGATCGGCACTTACGAGCGCGTGATGCCATTGGATATCCTGCCTACCCTGCTCTTGCGCGATTTAATCGTCGGCGATACCGACAGCGCTCAGGCACTGGGTTGCTTGGAATTGGACGAAGAAGACCTCGCTTTGTGCAGTTTCGTCTGCCCGGGCAAATACGAATACGGCCCGCTGTTGCGCAAGGTGCTGGAAACCATTGAGAAGGAAGGCTGATTATGGGCTTGAAACATTTTCTTGAAAAAATCGAACCGCACTTCCTGCCGGGCGGCAAACATGAAAAATGGTATGCCCTCTATGAAGCTGCGGCGACGATTTTCTACACATCCGGCGCGGTAACGCGCAAAGCGGCCCACGTCCGCGATGCGCTCGACTCCAAGCGCATGATGATTTTGGTATGGCTGGCTTTGTTCCCCGCCATGTTCTACGGTATGTACAACGTCGGCGTACAGGCATTCGGTGCGTTAACGCCTGATTTGCTGCAACAAAATATCGCCAACGACTGGCATTACGCCCTTGCCAACGCTTTGGGCATCAATATGTCGTCTGAAGCGGGCGTGTTGGGCAAAATGCTGTTCGGCGCGATTTTCTTCCTGCCGATTTACGCGACTGTATTTGTTGTGGGCGGCTTCTGGGAAGTTTTGTTCGCCACTGTGCGCAAACACGAAATCAACGAAGGTTTCTTCGTGACTTCGATTCTGTTTGCTTTGATCGTTCCCCCTACCCTGCCTTTGTGGCAAGCGGCTTTAGGTATTTCTTTCGGCGTTGTGGTTGCGAAAGAAGTATTCGGCGGTACAGGTAAAAACTTCATGAACCCTGCTCTTGCAGGCCGTGCCTTCTTGTTCTTCGCCTATCCTGCGAATATTACCGGCGACACCGTTTGGACTGCGGTTGACGGCTATTCCGGTGCCACTGCTTTGGCCCAATGGGCGGCACACGGTGCAGACGGCCTGCAAAATGCCGTTACCGGTAAATCCATCACTTGGATGGATGCGTTTATCGGTAACGTGCCCGGTTCAATCGGCGAAGTATCCACTTTGGCGCTCTTAATCGGTGGCGCGTTTATCGTGTTCACCCGTATTGCCTCTTGGCGCATTATTGCCGGCGTGATGATCGGTATGATTGCCATGTCTTCGCTGTTTAACTTCATCGGTTCGGACACCAATCCGATGTTCAGCATGCCTTGGTATTGGCATCTGGTTGTCGGCGGCTTTGCCATCGGTATGCTGTTTATGGCGACCGACCCTGTTTCCGCTTCCTTTACCAATGTCGGCAAATGGTGGTACGGCGCGTTAATCGGCGTGATGTGCGTATTGATCCGCGTGGTCAACCCTGCTTACCCCGAAGGCATGATGTTGGCGATTCTGTTTGCCAACCTGTTTGCCCCGATTTTCGACTATTTCGTCGCACAAGCGAACATCAAACGCAGAAAGGCGCGCAGCAATGGCTAAGAAATTCGATAAAGACAGCTTCAGCGGCACGCTGATTGTGGTATTGGTTGTCAGCCTGATTTGTTCCATCATCGTTGCCGGTGCGGTCGTCGGCTTGAAACCCATCCAAGAGAAACAAAAACTCCAAGACAAACAAGGCTATATCTTGAGTGTAGCCGGTTTGATGGATAAAAACACCGACATCAGCAAAACCTTTGCCGAGCGTATCGAGCAACGCGTTGTCGATTTGGCAACCGGCGAATACGTGAAAGATGCGCCGAAAGACTTCAGCGCACGCATCGCAGGCAAAGACCCTGCCCAAAGCATCCAAATCAAACCCGAAGACGATTTGGCCGGCATCAAAAGCCGTGCCAAATACACCGAGGTTTATCTGGTAAAAGGCGATGACGGCAAAGTCAGCCAAATCATCCTGCCTATGCACGGCAACGGCTTGTGGTCTGTTATGTACGGCTTTGTCGCCATCCAACCCGATGGCAACACCATCAACGGCATCACCTACTACGACCAAGGCGAAACCCCGGGCTTGGGCGGCGAAATCGGCAATCCGTTGTGGCAACAAAAATTCGTCGGCAAAAAACTGTTTGACGAACAAGGCAAACTCGCCCTGCATGTCGGCAAAGGTGCAAGTTCGGACAAAGAACACGGCGTAGATGCCCTCTCCGGCGCATCGCTGACATCTAAAGGCGTGCAAGGTTCGTTCGCCTACTGGTTCGGCGAAAACGGCTATATCCCCTACCTGAACAAATTGAAATCAGCAGGAGCACAATAATGGCTGACATGAAACGCTTGAAATATTTGATGTTTTCACCCTTTATCGACAACAACCCGATTGCCTTGCAGGTTTTAGGGATTTGTTCGGCTTTGGCGGTTACCACCAAGCTTCAGACGGCCATCGTGATGGGTATTTCCGTAGCTTTGGTAACCGGTTTTTCCAGCTTCTTCATTTCTTTGGTACGCAACTATATCCCCAACAGCATCCGTATTATCGTGCAAATGGCGATTGTTGCTTCCTTGGTAACGCTGGTTGACCAACTGCTCCAAGCTTTTGCCTATGAGCTGTCCAAACAGCTGTCCGTATTCGTCGGCCTGATTATTACCAACTGTATCGTGATGGGCCGTGCCGAAGCATTTGCCATGAAAGAGCCTCCTTTGGAGAGCTTGGTTGACGGTATCGGCAACGGTGCAGGTTACGGCCTGATGTTGATCATCATCGCAACCATCCGCGAACTGATCGGCTCAGGCAAGCTCTTTGGCTACACCATTTTCCAAACTGTACAAGATGGCGGCTGGTATCAAACCAACGGCTTGTTCTTGCTCGCCCCTAGCGCGTTCTTCATCATCGGCTTCTTGGTATGGGGTCTGCGCACTTGGAAACCTGAACAGGCGGAGAAATAAGACATGGAACATTACTTAAGCCTCTTTGTAAAATCCGTCTTTCTGGAAAACATGGCACTTTCCTTCTTCTTAGGGATGTGTACATTTTTGGCAGTATCTAAAAAAGTATCCACTGCATTCGGTTTGGGCGTGGCTGTAACTTTCGTACTCGGCCTGTCCGTCCCTGCCAACCAACTTGTTTACTCGCTGTTAAAAGACGGCGCGCTGGTTGAAGGCGTGGATCTGACCTTCCTGAAATTCATCACCTTCATCGGCGTGATTGCCGCTTTGGTGCAAATTTTGGAAATGTTCTTGGACAAATTCGTCCCTGCCCTCTACAACGCATTGGGTATCTATCTGCCTCTGATTACCGTAAACTGCGCGATTTTCGGTGCCGTATCGTTTATGGCGCAACGCGAATACAACTTCGGCGAGTCCGTTGTATACGGTTTCGGTGCAGGTCTGGGCTGGCTTTTGGCTATTGTCGCTTTGGCGGGCATTACCGAAAAAATGAAATATTCGGATGTCCCTAAAGGCCTCAAAGGCTTGGGCATTACCTTTATCGCCGCTGGCCTGATGGCAATGGCGTTTATGTCGTTCTCCGGCATCCAGTTATAAGAAAGGAATCGGCATGGAGATTATTTTAGGTATTGTGATGTTTACCCTCATCGTCTTGGTTTTGGCACTGATGATTCTGTTTGCCAAATCCAAGTTGGTGAGCGAAGGCGACATCACCATCAAAGTCAATAACGAAAAAGAGCTGACGATGCCTGCCGGCGGCAAACTGCTGGGTGCGCTTGCCAGCCAAGGCATCTTCGTTCCTTCCGCCTGCGGTGGCGGCGGCTCATGCGGTCAGTGCCGCGTTGTCGTGAAAAGCGGCGGTGGCGACATTCTGCCAACCGAGTTGTCCCACATCAGCAAACGCGAAGCGCGCGAAGGCTGCCGTCTGTCTTGTCAGGTCAACGTTAAAACCGACATGGACATCGAAGTACCAGAAGAAGTATTCGGCGTGAAAAAATGGGAATGTACCGTCATCTCGAATGACAACAAAGCAACGTTCATTAAAGAACTCAAGCTTGCCATTCCAGAAGGCGAAGAAGTTCCTTTCCGCGCCGGCGGCTACATTCAAATTGAAGCCCCTCCTCACACTGTTGCCTATAAAGACTTCGACATTCCTAAGGAATACCACGAAGACTGGGACAAATACAATCTGTGGCAATACGTTTCCAAAGTGGACGAGCCGATTTTGCGTGCCTACTCCATGGCTTCATATCCAGAAGAAAAAGGCATCATCATGCTGAACGTGCGTATCGCCACGCCGCCTCCGCGCGTACCTGATGCGCCTCCGGGACAAATGTCGTCTTACATCTGGTCGCTTAAACCCGGTGATAAAGTAACGATTTCCGGTCCGTTCGGCGAATTCTTCGCCAAAGACACCGATGCCGAAATGGTATTTATCGGCGGTGGTGCGGGTATGGCTCCGATGCGTTCCCACATTTTCGACCAGCTAAAACGTTTGAACTCCAAACGTAAGATTACCTTCTGGTATGGTGCACGTTCTAAACGCGAGATGTTCTATGTCGAAGACTTCGACCAACTCGCAGCAGAATTCCCGAACTTCACATGGCACGTCGCTCTGTCCGACCCATTGCCTGAAGACAACTGGGACGGTTACACAGGCTTCATTCACAACGTGGTTTACGAAAACCACCTGAAAAACCACGAAGCACCGGAAGACTGCGAATTCTACATGTGCGGCCCTCCAATCATGAACCAGTCCGTGATCAAAATGCTCAAAGACTTGGGCGTGGAAGACGAAAACATCCTTTTGGACGATTTCGGCGGCTAACAGACAAAAAGGAAGAAACTTCGGTTTCTTCCTTTTTTATTGGCAGGCCGTCTGAAAACCATACTTTCAGACGGCCTGAACCTTTCTTTTACGATACAATAAAGGCTTCAAAAAATAATCCGCAAATCCCTTATGCCGTTTCTTTCAAATTCATTTTACCGTCCGATAATCGGTTGTACCGTTGCCATCGTTTCCGCACTCACGCTCTCTGCCTGCCAACCTGAAAAACAACAAACCATTACCCTGCAAGGCGAGACCATGGGCACGACCTATACTGTCAAATATCTTTCAGACGGCCAAGACAAACTCCCCTCCCCCGCCGAAATACAAAAACGCATTGATGATGCGCTTAAAGAAGTCAATCGGCAAATGTCTACCTACCAGACCGATTCCGAAATCAGCCAATTCAACCAGCTGCGCACTGTCAATCAGGCCATGCCCATTTCCCAAGACTTTGCCTATGTAACCGGCGAAGCCTTGCGTTTAAACAACCTGACGCACGGCGCACTAGACGTAACCGTCGGCCCCTTGGTCAACCTTTGGGGATTCGGTCCGCAAAAAGAAATCACGCACGAACCGACTGCACAAGAAATCCAACATGCTTCAGAAATGGTCGGTACGGACAAACTCAAACTTTCCCAAGACGGACAGCAGCCTACACTGGCGAAAACCCATCCCGAAGTCTATTTAGACCTATCCTCCATTGCCAAAGGCTTTGGTGTGGATAAAACCGCCGCCGAACTTGAAAAACTCAATATCGGCAATTATTTGGTAGAAATTGGAGGCGAGTTGCATGGTAAAGGCCGCAATGCGCAAGGCAACCCTTGGCGTATCGGCATCGAGCAACCCAATATCGTTCAAGGCGGCGCCACTCAAATCACCATTCCATTGGACAATAAATCACTGGCCACATCCGGCGACTACCGCATTTTCCATGTCGATAAGTCAGGCCGCCGCCTTTCCCATATCATCAACCCTAAAACCAAACAACCCATCAGCCACAACCTTGCTTCCATCAGCGTAGTCGCTGAAAACGCCACACTTGCAGACGGCCTTTCAACCGGCTTATTCGTCCTCGGAGAAACCGAAGCACTTAAACTTGCTGAGCAAGAAAATCTCGCCGTTTTCCTTATCATCCGGACCCCGCAAGGCGGCTACCATACTAAAATGTCCAGCGCATTCAAGAAATTACTAAACTAACCTTCAGGAATACACACATGAAAACCCTCCTCCTTACTTTCGGCATTTTTATCATTGTCATCCTCGGCATGGCAGTCGGCTATATCTTCTCCAAACGCACCATCAAAGGCAGCTGCGGCGGCATTTCCTCTCTCGGCATGAAGAAAATGTGCGATTGCGACACGCCATGCGATACCTTGCAAAAAGAGCTGGATAAAAAACAACATTCCGACAACCAAGGCATCAAAGTCGATCATTAAGTCATTGTTGAATGTTTATTAGTGATTTAAGACTGCTTATCCCCTATCAGGCCGTCTGAAAAATAAAAGAGCGTAATCCCAATGGATACACGCTCTTTGTATTTTGCCTCTTCCAAAGCAATCCAAAAATATCTTGCATACACATTTGAAACAAGCCTCCCAAACCAATCGAGAAAAAAGAAAAGCTCCTGAAAAACAGGAGCTTTTTCTTGGAAGAAACCGGATTATTTCAATTTAGTTTCTTTGTAAATAACGTGTTTACGGGCTACTGGGTCAAATTTTTTGATTTCCAGTTTGCCAGGCATAGTACGTTTGTTTTTAGTAGTTGTGTAGAAGTGACCAGTACCAGCACTGGACTCCAGTTTGATTTTATCGCGCATTGCAGTAATCCTTAATTAATGGTGTTTAAATTAAGCTTCGCCGCGAGCACGCAAATCAGCCAATACGACATCAATGCCTACTTTATCGATGGTGCGCAATGCAGCGTTAGAAACGCGCAGGCGAACCCAGCGGTTTTCACTTTCTACCCAGAAACGACGTGATTGCAAGTTAGGCAAAAAACGACGTTTGGTTTTGTTGTTGGCGTGTGATACGTTATTGCCAGACATCGGGCGCTTACCGGTCACTTTGCAAACTCGTGCCATGGTTAGTCTCCAAACTTCTAAAATAGTAAAACGCGATTTATACCACGAAATCCGCCTTCAGTTCAAGTCGTTTGCTGAAAAAACGGGATTTGTGGAAATAAATCTTCTCAATATGTTGCATCTGCGAAACGGTATTCCGCAAAGCCTTAACTTTTCAATTATAACGGATTTCTTTAAAAAAATCATCTGTCGTTTGCGTGGTCGGCGAAATAAACAGGCCGTCTGAACATTTCAGACGGCCTGTTTATCATCATGCTTTTTTCTTCAACGCCGCATTCAAAATGCAGCCGAGTATAAAGCAGGCTAAAGAGGGAACAACCCACCCTAAACCGATATTGTAAAACGGCAATGCGCGCTCGATGGCAGCCGCGGTTTCGGCATCAAATCCAAACGCGGCCTTATAGGCATCGAGCAAGCCGACCATAAGGGCCGCCATCATGGTGCAGAAATAGACAATACGGCCGCCGCCAAACAGTTTATCTGTCAAGGCCAACAAAATGATGACGATGGTCAGCGGATACAACAGCATCAACATAGGGATGGAAAACTGCAAAATCGCTGACAGGCCTTTGTTGGCCAACAGGATAGACACCACCGTATTCAGTATCACAAAGATTTTATAAGAAATACCCGGGTAAAGACGGTTGAAATATTCGGCGCATGAAGTAATCAAGCCAACCGCCGTACTCAGACAGGCAAGCAACACCATGACACCAAGCAACACAATACCGGCCGTACCGAAATAGTGCTGTGCGGTTTTAGACAAAACCGACGCGCCGTTTTCCTGCAAGCCGATACCGGCCACACCTGTCGCGCCCATATAGCCGATAAACAGGTAAACCACTGCCAAACAAGAAGCCGCCAACACACCGGAAATCGTCGTGGTCTTCAGTAAGTCCGCGCGGTTGTCCACGCCCATGGCGCGAACGGCATCGATGACGATAATGGCAAACACCAGCGAAGCCAGCGCGTCCATGGTGCCGTAGCCTTCCAAAATGCCTTTAACCAACGGATGAGTGGCAAAATCGCCTTGCGCCGCCTGCGGCATGCCCATCGGATTAATGGCGGCATAGCCGACCAATATCGCGATTGATAACAACAAAACAGGCGTGAGGATTTTACCGATACGGTCAACCAGCTTCCCCGGAGAAATCGACAGCCAATAAGTCATGCCGAAAAACACCAGGCTGAATACGGCTAATGCAATGTTTTTCCAAGATTCATCAATGAATGGGGAAATCGCGGTTTCAAAAGACACTGTCGCCGTACGCGGCATTGCAAACAGAGGGCCGATTGCCAGATAAAGTGCGGTGGCAAAAGTCACGCCGTACCAAGGCGCAACGCGGGAAGCCAATGCCTCCACATCGCGCGAGCCGGAATAGCCGACGGCAATCACGCCCAATAATGGCAAACCCGCCCCGGTCAGCAGAAAGCCGAACATGGCCGAAAGCCAGTTTTCACCGGCCTGCTGTCCCAAAAAAGCAGGAAAAATCAGGTTCCCCGCCCCAAAAAACAGGGCAAACAGCATTAAGCCCACCGCCCATAAAGAAGCTTTGTTATGACTTGTCGTCGAATTCATTTTAGTTCTCTTTTTTCAAATTTTCGTTATCGGTTTCATCGGCTTCAAGGCCGTCTGAAAACATTTTGGCTTCGTTTGTTTCCAAACCGTCTTTCAGGCTGATTTCGATTTCACCATAATTTTCAGGCTGCACGATACGCACCAAGCCTTCTTTAGCCAATTCCAGCAATGCAATAAAATTGACCACCACATATGTCGCGCCCTGATCCGGCTTAAACAAATCGCTGAACTTGCTGATACCGCTTTCGTTCAAGCGACGCAAAATCGCCGTCATCTGCGCGCGCACGGAAATGGTTTCCCGCACCACTTCATGACTGCGCGTATGCTTGGCGCGCGACAAAATACCCAACCAAGCCTGCGTCAAATCGGCAACATACACTTCCGGCAACTTCGCTTCGACCGCGATTTCCAGCGGCAGATAAGCCCAAGCAAAATCACGTCCGGCACGCGGCAACGCATCCAACCCCTGAGCCGCCAGTTTCATCTGTTCGTAAGCCAACAGACGGCGCACCAACTCGGCACGCGGATCCGCCTCTTCATCCTCAACTTCTTCGGGACGCGGCAACAGCAGGCGCGATTTAATTTCAATCAACATCGCCGCCATCAGCAGGTATTCTGCCGCCAAATCAAACTGATATGCTTCCATTTGGGCAATATAGTGCAGATACTGCTCGGTAATCTTCACCATCGGAATATCGAGGACATCGATATTCTGCTTGCGGATGAGGTACAGCAACAAATCCAACGGCCCTTGGAAGCTGCTCAATACCACCTTCAACGCATCAGGCGGAATAAACAAATCCTGCGGCACATCAGTGACAGGCTGACCGAACACCCACGCAACGGTATGTTCAGACGGCGTTGCTGCAGTGGAAGAGATAAGGTGTTCTGAAGGCATGGTTAAAGAGTCTTTTTCTTTTTAAGTTTAGTAAGAAGTTTCATCAACAAAAGGCCGTCTAAAACGGGGACAACCCGTTTTTAATATAAAAATCAGCGTTTTTTACGATTGATTTGCAAAGAAACAATGGCGATGGCAAAGGTCTGGGCCAAGGCCATGCCCAACAGCGGCAGACTGGCGAAAACCGTACCCGTCAGTACTGAGCCGATATCGCGGGACAATACAAAACCATCCCTCGCAAGCATCGCCACTATCAAAGCCAACAGCAGCAAACTTTCGCAGCCGACCAAAAACCAAATCATTTTAACCGAACGGCGTTTGCGCCATTTCATGATCCCGGCGTGTAAAAGGCTGAATATCACGACGGACAGAAACGGATAAAGAAAAGTGGTGAATGGGCGGTCATAACCGCTTTGCACACACAAATAATCGCCCGGCAGCGTATTGCATTCCATCACATCGAGAAACATCGGATCGACGGCATACATCAACACGCCGAACCATACCGCATAAATCAGACTGGCGATAAAGTAGGCTTTAAAAAATCGGCTCTTCACCATCTTCCCCTACCCCTCACTTCCGCCCTGCGATATGCTCCACCGCAGCCTGCGCGCAATACAGCCCAAACGAAGCCGTTACCAGCATACTCGCCCCATAGCCCGCGCAGGACAAACCTTGCGGCGCGGCATCGGTCGAACACGCTTCGCCGGATTGCGGCGGCGTAATATTCTCGGTTGAATAAACGCAAGGCACGCGCATTTTTTCTTTGGTATCGCGGCTGAAGCCGTAGCGTTTGCGCAAGGTGTAGCGTAGGTTGGAAAGCAGCGGATCATGGGTAACGCGGCTCAAATCGGCGGTTTGAATCAAAGCCGGATTTTTCTGTCCGCCCGCGCCGCCGCTGATAATAAACGGTTGTTTATGTCGCACGAAATATGCCGCCATCGCCGCTTTGACACGGATTTGGTCAATGGCATCGATGACAAAATCAAAAGGCCGTCTGAAAAGCTCGTCCAGATTGTCTTCGGTAACAAAATCTTCAATTTCCGTTACTTCGCATTGCGGATTGATTTGGGCAATGCGTTCGCGCAAAGCGGTAACTTTTGCCTTACCGAAATCATCGGTCAAAGCGTGCAACTGACGGTTGACATTGGACTCGGCAACGTTGTCCAAATCAATCAGCGTTAAACGACCGATACCGCTCCTCGCCAAAGCCTCTACCGCCCACGAGCCGACGCCGCCGACGCCGACCACGCACACATGCGCACGCGAAAAGCGCGCCAGTGCTTCGTCTCCGTAAAGTCTGGTAATGCCGCCAAAGCGGCGCGAAGAAAGAAAAGCGGCGTCCTGCATAAGTAACCTTGTGATATATCAATAAATTAATGAAAAACGCCACAGGCGATTCGGACAGACATTATACTTGAAAGCAGATGGGCTGTTGTACCCGCCCGAAAGAGTTTATAATCGTTTCACATTCAGACAAGTTCTGATTTCATATTAAACGAAAGTGCCGCTACTCGGCGCAAAAGGAGAATAAATATGTACAAACATCTAGTTGTAGCCGTTGACGGTAGCGAGACCTCCCTCAATGCATTGAAACACGCCGCCGAACTGGCAAGCCTCAACAAAGCCCAACTGACTTTGGTTCACGTTGCCAACCCTGCCGAATACATGGCTTTGGCTCCTGAATTCCTGCAACACGAAAGCTACGAAGCCGCCGCAGTGGCTCAAGGCAACGAAGTTTTGGATTTCGCAGAAAAAACAGCGCGCGAAAGCGGCGTTGAAAATATCGTGAAACACCTGTTGGTTGCCAACAAAGGCGCGCGCGAAATGGCGCAAGACTTGGTTGACTACGCCGACAATAACGGCGCAGACCTGCTGGTACTCGGCACACACGGCCGCACCGGCCTGATGCACCTGCTGATGGGCAGCTTCGCCGAGACCGTAATGCGTCAAAGCCACCTGCCTCTACTGATTATCCGCAGCAAAGCCGAAGAAGCATAATCAAGCATTGATTTAAAATAGCGAAAGGCCGTCTGAATATTTTTCAGACGGCCTTTTTTCACATGACAGCTTTAACTTTATTTCGCCATTTCTTTGAACACTTCGTGTGCCGCAGCAATGGTTTCGTCAATCAGCTCGGGCGTATGCGCGGCGGAAACAAAGCCGGCTTCATAAGCTGACGGGCCGAATGCGACATTGCGGTCGAGCATACCATGGAAGAAATGTTTGAAACCTTCAATATTGGAACGCGCCATGTCGGCATAGTTTTGCGGCGTATGGTTGGCAAAATACAGACCGAACATGCCGCCCACGCTGTCTGCCGTAAATTCAACGCCGTGCGCTTTGGCCGCGTCGGCCATACCGTTGGCGAGGCGTTGGGTCAAGGCAGTCAGGTTTTCATAGAAGCCTTCGCGCTGAATGATTTCCAGCGTTTTCAAACCGGCCGCAACCGCAATCGGATTGCCGGACAAGGTGCCTGCCTGATACACGCCGCCCAACGGGGAAATACATTCCATAATGTCTTTACGGCCGCCGAACGCCGCCAAAGGCATGCCACCGCCGATTACTTTGCCCATGGTGGTCAAATCGGGTTTGATGCCGTGCAAAGATTGCGCGCCGCCCAGCGCCACGCGGAAGCCAGTCATCACTTCGTCGTAAATCAATACGGCACCGTGTTTTTCGGTCAATTCGCGCAAGGCTTTAACAAAGGCTTCAGACGGCCTAACCAGATTCATATTGCCGACAAATGGCTCCAAAATCACACAGGCAATGTCATTGCCGCTTTGTGTAAAGGCTTCTTCCAGTTGGGCGATATTGTTGTATTCGAGTACCAAGGTGTGTTTGGTAAAGTCGGCAGGTACACCGGCGGAAGAAGGATTGCCAAACGTCAGCAGACCGCTGCCTGCTTTAACCAACAGGCTGTCAGAATGGCCGTGGTAGCAGCCTTCAAACTTGATGATTTTGTCACGGCCGGTAAAACCGCGTGCCAGACGGATAGCGGTCATCGTCGCTTCCGTACCGGAGCTGACAAGGCGCAGCTGCTCGACCGACGGCATGATTTTGGCGATTTCTTCGGCAATGACAATTTCGCCTTCAGTCGGCGCACCAAACGACAAACCGCCCAATGCCGCTTCGCGCACGGCTTCAATGACTTCAGGGTGGGCATGGCCGACAATCGCAGGGCCCCAAGAGCCGACATAGTCGGTATAACGCGTGCCGTTTTCGTCCCAAACATACGCGCCTTCTGCCTTTTTGATAAAGCGTGGCACACCGCCGACGCTGCCGAATGCGCGCACAGGAGAGTTCACGCCGCCGGGAATAATGGCTTTGGCGCGGTTGAACAAGCTTTCATTACGGTTCATGGTCAATTCTTTCGTAAGAGGTCATCTGAAAATCAAATCGGTGCCATTTTAACACCAAATCCTTTTCAGACGGCCCAAGCTTCAAAATAAGAATCGGGCGCAAAATCAAAATTATTCTTTAAAAACAAACACTCTATCCACATTTTTCCTGCTTGTGCTATAATCCGCGACCTATTGAAACAATAAAAGAAAAGCATCATGTTACGCGGATTCATACTCAGCCTCGCCCTTTTGGCGTCCTCCCTCGTCCATGCACAACGCAGCCTGCCCGACGATATGGACGTGGCCGTTTTAAAGACTGTCGATCTGCCTTATCTGAAAGTCAGCAAAGGCGGTTTTTCTTGGACGCGCCTGCTGACCTTGGGCATTGTGGACGGCAATGCGGCCAAACTGCAAATCACGCGCTTTACCAAAATCCACGATGAAAACGACCGTTTTATCCCCATGGGCCGCCTGCTGAATCAAACCGGCAAAGCCGTCGCGTTCAAATACAACGAAGAAAGCCGCCTCGTCCGCGAAATCTGGATTCTGACCGATGCCGAGGCCGACAGGTTTGCCGCACACGCCAAAGCGCAAAAACAGGCGGAAGAATAACTTTCAGACGGCCCGGGTATTCAAAGGCCGTCTGAACCCTTTTACAACAAGCAAGTCAATCAAAACAAACCATGAAAAAAGTATTTATCCGCACCTTCGGGTGCCAAATGAACGAGTACGACAGCGAAAAAATGCTGTCCGTCCTCGCCGAAGAACACGGCGGCATCGAGCAGGTTACCCAACCTGACGACGCCGACATCATCTTGTTCAACACCTGCTCCGTGCGTGAAAAAGCACAAGAGAAAGTCTTCTCCGACTTAGGCCGCGTACGTCCGCTCAAAGAGAAAAACCCAAACGTAATCATCGGTGTTGCCGGCTGCGTTGCCTCTCAAGAAGGTGAAAACATCGTCAAACGCGCTCCGTATGTGGACGTGGTTTTCGGTCCGCAAACACTACACCGCCTGCCCAAACTCATCGTCGATAAAGAAACCACCGGCCTGTCTCAAATCGACATTTCCTTCCCCGAAATCGAGAAATTCGACCACCTGCCGCCTGCGCGCGTAGAAGGTGGTTCGGCATTCATTTCCATTATGGAAGGCTGTTCCAAATACTGCTCTTACTGCGTCGTCCCTTACACCCGCGGCGAAGAATTCTCCCGCCCGCTCAACGACGTATTGACCGAGATTGCCGGTTTGGCACAACAAGGCGTTAAAGAAATCAACCTCTTAGGCCAAAACGTCAATGCCTATCGCGGCGAAATGGAAAACGGCGAAATCTGCGACTTTGCCACCTTATTACGCATCGTCCACGAAATCCCGGGCATCGAACGCCTGCGCTTTACCACCAGCCATCCGCGCGAATTTACCGATGCGATTATCGAGTGCTACCGCGACCTGCCCAAGCTGGTTTCCCACCTGCACCTGCCGATTCAAAGCGGTTCCGACCGCGTATTGAGCGCAATGAAACGCGGTTACACCGCCTTGGAATACAAATCCATCATCCGCAAGCTGCGCGCCATCCGTCCTGATTTGTGCCTCAGCTCCGACTTTATCGTCGGCTTCCCGGGCGAGACCGAGCGTGAGTTCGAGCAAACCTTGAAACTGGTCAAAGACATCGCCTTCGACTTGAGCTTCGTCTTTATTTACAGTCCGCGCCCCGGTACGCCTGCCGCCAACCTGCACGACGACACGCCGCACGAAGAAAAAGTGCGCCGCCTCGAAGCTTTGAACGAAGTCATCGAAGCCGAAACCGCGCGCATCAACCAAACCATGGTCGGCACGGTTCAACGCTGCTTGGTCGAAGGTATCTCCAAAAAAGACCCTGACCAACTGCAAGCCCGTACCGCCAACAACCGCGTGGTCAACTTTACCGGCACACCTGACATGATCAACCAAATGATCGATTTGGAAATCACCGAAGCCTACACCTTCTCCCTGAAAGGCAAACCGGTATAAGCACACACAAACAAAGGCCGTCTGAAACTGTTCAGACGGCCTTTATCTTGGTTCGGCACGGCATTATCTGATTCATGTATTTTTATTACCCGAACAAAAGGCTTTTCAGTATAATACCGCCCGAAAATTCCCTTATCTGTTGAGAAGTTAAGGCCAAAAACCAAACTTTTTGCAGACCAATCCGACGATGCCGTCCCGCAAGCGGCTTTCCCAAAAGGAATATTTTTAAATGAGTTCTTCAAATCAAAGCGTTTTGGAACGATTGTTCAACCTGAGCGCCAATCAGACCAACGTCCGCACTGAAATCATGGCCGGTTTGACCACCTTCCTCGCCATGTGTTACATCATCATCGTCAACCCCCTGATTTTGGGCGAAACCGGCATGGATATGGGCGCAGTATTTGTGGCCACCTGTATCGCCTCCGCCATCGGCTGTTTCGTGATGGGCTTTGTCGGCAACTACCCGATCGCCCTCGCGCCGGGCATGGGCTTGAACGCCTACTTTACCTTTGCCGTCGTCAAGGGCATGGGCGTGGACTGGCGTGTGGCTTTGGGTGCCGTTTTCATTTCAGGCATCATTTTCATCCTGTTCAGCTTCTTTAAAGTGCGTGAAATGCTGGTCAACGCCCTGCCTATGGGCTTGAAAATGTCGATTGCCGCAGGTATCGGCCTCTTCTTGGCATTGATTGCGCTCAAAGGCGCAGGCGTGATTGTGGCCAATCCTGCCACATTGGTCGGCTTGGGCGACATCCATCAGCCTACCGCCCTGCTGGCGATGGCAGGCTTTGTCATGGTGGTTGCACTTGGCCACTTCCGCGTCAAAGGCTCCATTATCATTACCATTCTGACGCTGACCGCCGTCTCCACCGCCTTGGGCTTGAGCAAGTTCAAAGGCGTGGTCGGCGAAGTCCCGAGCATTGCGCCGACTTTCATGCAGATGGACTTCAAAGGCTTGTTCACCGTCAGCATGGTCAGCGTGATTTTTGTATTCTTCCTGGTTGACCTGTTTGACTCTACCGGCACCTTGGTCGGCGTTTCCCACCGCGCAGGCCTGTTGCAAGACGGCAAACTGCCGCGTTTGAAACGCGCTCTGCTTGCCGACTCAACCGCCATCGTTGCAGGCGCTGCCTTGGGTACGTCTTCTACCACCCCTTACGTTGAAAGCGCGGCAGGTGTTTCTGCCGGCGGCCGTACCGGCCTGACTGCTGTTACCGTCGGCGTCCTGATGCTGGCCTGCCTGATTTTCTCCCCGCTGGTTCAAAGCATTCCTGCATTCGCTACTGCTCCCGCCCTGCTCTATGTTGGCGCGCAAATGTTGCGCAGCGCGCGCGAAATCGATTGGGACGACATGACCGAAGCTGCACCGGCATTCCTGACCATCGTCTTCATGCCGTTTACCTACTCGATTGCCGACGGTATTGCGTTTGGCTTTATCAGCTACGCACTCATCAAACTCTTGTGCAACCGCACCCAAGACGTACCGCCTATGGTATGGATTGTCGCCGTATTGTGGGCATTGAAATTCTGGTTCTTAGGTTAAACCATTCAAACGAACAGGCCGTCTGAAAACTTTTCAGACGGCCTGTTTTATTTTACCCAGCGTTTAAAGCTGTCGGTAAAAAATTATTTTTTTGCTTTTTTAGCGGCTGGTTTAGCAGCAGCTTTCGCGCCTTTGTCCAATGCGCAGAAGCGGGTAACGATTTGATCAACCACTTCTTGTTTGCCGTTTACTTCGGTAGTACCGCGGATAGTCAGCATGTTGCCGTCAACTTTGTCTACGTTGGCTGCAGTGGCAGCTTCAGCAACCCAAGCAACATTACCGCCCCAGAATGCGTTTACATCTTTGCTGCTGTCAGTGATACGGAACAGGTTTTCAGTTAGTTGACCTTTGTATTTTACTTGGGCGGCAACAACTTCGTTGCCTTTGAAGCCGTACATGACGCTCAGAGGCTCTTTGCCGTCTTTACCGCATTTGTAGTGAACTTCTTTAGTACCGTCGATAGAGTCTACTTTCAAAGTATTAGGTACTGGAGCTTGAGCTTGTTGAGCCTGAGCTTGAGTTTGTTGTTGCGCAGTAGGCGCAGCTTTGGCTTCAGGTTTGGCTTTAGAACCGCTGCTACATGCAGTCAGGGCAACAGCCGCCAAAACAGCAGGAACGATTAATTTAACATTCATATTCATAATTGACTCCCAAATGGTTTCAATAAAAAACCGGCAAACGCCGGCTGACATTTACACATTAACAGAGATATTCCGTCTTGTCTTTATCTCAGACGGCATTTTTTAAGAAAAGTTCAAATAAATATTTTTATATTATAAAATCAAATAATTATAAATATGAAATCATGTAAATTCAGGTTTGGGAATTTTTAAGATGAATACTATTGTCAATAAATCGGGTTTTGACAATAGTAAAATAAGATTGAAAAACACATAGAACGACAAAAAGTCTGGGCAATTGATTTTACACACTTCTGTCTCTTGAGTTGCTAAGCGTTTCAGACGGCCTTAGAGCACAAACAGTAAATGCAATAAAAAAACGCAATCTAAAACAGATTGCGTTTTTTTGAAAACTGGCACGCCCACGGGGAATCGAACCCCGGTTACCGCCGTGAAAGGGCGATGTCCTAACCGCTAGACGATGGGCGCGGATAAATCTTGTGGCGCACCCGGAGCGATTCGAACGCCCGACCCTCTGGTTCGTAGCCAGATACTCTATCCAACTGAGCTACGGGTGCATCCTCATCACTTCGCTAGTGCGTTGTGAATCAAGAAGACCGAATAATATAGGCTTTCCTAAAACCTGTCTACCCTTTTCACGGATATTTTTTATATTTTTATTTAACTATTTGAAATTAAATAATATAAAATTAACGTAAAATCCCTACTCCTGACAAATCCTGCGCCATTTTGGCGGCGGAATTATCGGTCATGCCGCCGACAAAATCCAAAATCTTCATATAGGCCTGATACAGACTGTCTTCAGGAAGAATCGGATTGTGCTTTTTCAATAATTCCAACACCAAAGACTGGCGTGTTGCCAGCTGTTTTTCAGCAATCAGGGCATAAGCGGCAGGGACGAGTAAATCCAAGATGGAGCCTAAACATGGGAACGTGGCGATCTCGGTCAAGAGCTTGGTGTGATGGCGGAAAATCCGTGTTTGCGCCAATTCTTTCGCTTTTGCCAAAGTGTTTTGCACTTGCGGGCTACACAGAGCAAGCAAGTCTTTGCCTTTGAATGTTCCATCCAACAAGTCAGACTGATGCAGCATAAAGGTTTGCGCGACATCATCAATTGCCTTGCCGATCGCAATGCCGCGCAACATGGCGCAACGCTGACGACTGGAGCTGGCGTGCCACGCGCTTTCGGCAAAGGTCAGCTCGGACAAAATACTTTCTACTTCCGTATCCGTGAGCAAATCCAATTCGACGGCATCTTCCAAGTCCAGCAAGGCATAGCAAATATCGTCGGCGGCCTCCATCAAATAAGACAAAGGATGACGCGCCCAGCTGTCTGCTCCTGCGGAAACCAGCCCCAATTCGTCGGCAACTTGACGGATAAACGGCAACTCGGTTTGATAAATATTGAATTTTTTTCTGCCGTTCGGATGTTGCGTTGTCCACGGATACTTCAGTAATGCGCCGATGGCTGCAGCAGTCAGGCGCATTCCGCCCGCCTCGGGATACATTTCAAGGCTGGCGACGATACGCAGGCTATGCGCATTGCCTTCATAGGTTTGAATGTCGTTGCGTTCCGCTTCGTTTAATGTGTTCAGATAAATTTGATGTTCAGGCCGTCTAAACCAATCGCGCAAAGCATCTTCGCCGGTATGGCCAAACGGCGGATTGCCCAAATCATGTGCCAAACAGGCAACCTGCACCACAGCACCAATATCGCTGGGCGTATTGCCCTGCGGCAGAAAACCGCCGTTGTGCAACATCACGCCCACGCGGTTGCCCAAGCTCCTGCCCACGCTGGCAACTTCAACGCTGTGCGTCAAGCGGTTGTGCGTTAAGTCGTGCTGCGCCAACGGATGCACCTGTGTTTTACGGCCAAGGCGGCGGAAGGCTCCGGAAAAAACAACCCGGTCGTAGTCGATGTGAAAATCCGTACGCAAGGCATCTGCACCTTCCTGAGTCGAAGGGGTAACGGTCGGCACGATTTCGCCGTTTTTGGTACGGAAGCGTTGGGTGGACAATAAGTTTTGCCAATTCATTCGGATGGTCATAAAGATTCCTCAAGCAAAGTAAAGGCCGTCTGAAACATGTTCAGACGGCCTTATGCTTATTTACCGCGCATCAATTCAAAGAAATCGTCATTGTTTTTAGAGTCTTTGAGTTTGCCCACCAAAAACTCGGTCGCTTCGATTTCGTCCATAGGATGCAGGAATTTGCGCAAGAGCCACATACGTTGCAACTGATCGTTCGGCACCAGCAATTCTTCGCGGCGCGTACCGGATTTATTGATGCTGATAGCCGGGAACAGGCGTTTTTCTGCCATTCGGCGGTCAAGGTGCAATTCCATATTGCCCGTACCTTTGAACTCTTCGTAAATCACGTCGTCCATGCGGCTGCCGGTTTCAACAAGCGCCGTCGCAATAATAGTGAGCGAACCGCCCTCTTCCACATTACGCGCCGCACCGAAAAAGCGTTTCGGACGGTGCAAGGCGTTAGCATCGACACCGCCGGTCAGAATTTTGCCCGAAGTCGGCACAACGGTATTGTAGGCGCGCGCCAAACGGGTAATCGAATCCAACAGAATCACCACATCTTTTTTATGTTCGACCATGCGTTTGGCTTTTTCAATCACCATCTCGGCCACTTGTACATGGCGTTGCGCAGGCTCGTCAAACGTAGAGGAAACGACTTCGCCGCGTACAGAACGGCTCATTTCGGTCACTTCTTCCGGACGCTCGTCAATCAACAGGACAATCAGCTCGACATCGGGATAATTGGCGGTAATGGCATGGGCAATGTTTTGCAACATTACGGTTTTACCGGTTTTAGGCGGCGCCACCAACAATGCACGTTGGCCTTTACCGATTGGGGAAACCAAGTCGATGGCGCGGCCGGTCAGATTCTCTTCGGCTTTGATGTCTCGCTCAAGCTTGAATTGTTCGGTTGGGAATAAAGGCGTAAGGTTTTCAAAGAGGATTTTGTGTTTGCAGACTTCGGGCGGATCGCCGTTGATGGTATCGAGGCGGACAAGCGCGAAATAGCGCTCGTTGTCTTTAGGTACGCGCACACTGCCTTCGATGGTGTCACCGGTATGCAGATTGAAGCGGCGGATTTGCGTGGGCGAAACATAAATATCGTCAGGACCGGCAAGGTAAGAAGTATCTGCGCTGCGCAGGAAACCGAAGCCGTCGGGCAGGATTTCGAGTGTGCCGGAACAGGTAAAGCTGACATTTTGCTTCATCATCTGGCGGACGATGGCAAAAACGAGGTCTTGTTTGCGGAAACGGTTGGCGTTTTCAATGCCATGTTCTTCTGCCATTTCCAAGAGTTTGGAAATGTGGAGGGTTTGGAGTTCTGAAACGTGCATAGTATTGATATATTTTGAATGGTATCAGAGAGATGGCACAAAGGCCGTCTGAAAGTATGAAATCGTGCCGCAGGATACGGTAGATTTTTGAGAAAGTTGAATTTTAGGCAGTTGGAGGCAGGGTGTCAAATTTTTAAATCGAACGCTGAGCCGAGACCATAATCTTACCATACAATAAGATTATGGCCGGCAACAGCTTGGCAATCGCAACCCTATCGCCAAAAATCCGAGTATTTACCCAACTTCAGACGGCCCTCTGCCCGTACCGCATCAGCGTCATGCCGCCGACCGCTGCCGCACAACCCGCAACCAGCGAAATATGCAGCGGTTCGCCCAAAAACCACGCCGAAGACAGCACACCGAAAATCGGCACAAGCGTAATATACGCCGCCGCGCTGCCTGCACCCAAAGTCTTTACGCCTTCGAAATACCACGCATAGGCCAATACCGTCGCACCGATGACCAGCCACGCCAAGGCTGTCCAACCGCGCCCATCCATTGCCGCTATCGCCTCAAACGGCATTCCGTCCGTCCACAACGCCACCACCGACAACATCAACGCACCAATGAACGAAGTTGCCGTCGTTACCGTCAGCGCATCTATGCCGCGTAAAACCGCACGTCCAATTAAGGTATAAGCCGCCCAACAGACCACGCAGCCGAAAATCAGCCACTCCCCCGCCTTGATGCCGCCCGATAATACCGTCAACGGCTGCCCTTGCGTTACCACCATAATGGCACCGCCGACCGCCAGCAGCATACCCGCCAAAATCTTCGCATTTAAACGCTCGCCGAAAAACCAAGTTGCCAACAGCAACGTTAACACGGGGTTCACCGCCACGACCACCGCCGCCTTACCCGCCGGCATAGTCTGCAAACCCAGCATAAAAAACACCGCATAGCCGCACACCCCGACGGAAGCGGCCACCGTCAAACCCAGCCATTGCCGTGCCGACAAAGCCGCCAAAGTCGCAAACCTGCTGCGCGCAAACAACCAGCCCAACAACAAAATCGAAGCCAAGACAAACCGAACCGCCCCGCCCGTCAACGGCGGCAGCGACTGCCCCAGCATCCGCCCCATCGGCCAGGACGCACCCCACAACACCGCCATTCCCAGCAGTTTCAAATGTACAGAATAACGTTCCATCTCATCCCTTTATCGACAAAGGCCGTCTGAAAACCGGATTTCACGTTTTCAGACGGCCTTCAATTTAACGACTGCAAACAGATTACTTAGGCTGCCAAGAATCTTTCAGCGTAACCGTGCGGTTAAACACCGGCATATCTTTGCTGTGGTCTTTGCGGTCGGTCACAAAATAGCCGATGCGTTCAAACTGCCAACGGCTCTCCGCCGGCAAATCTTTTGCGACAGGTTCGGCGTAGGCGGTGATTTCCTTGATGGATTCTGGATTGAGGAAATCGGTAAACGGCAGATAGTTGCCGTCTTCGCCGCGCACGGCATCGGGACGCTCGACGGTAAAGAGGCGGTCGTACAGGCGGACTTTAATTTCGGCTGCGTGTTCGGCAGACACCCAGTGAATCACGCCTTTAACTTTGCGGCCTTCGGGATTTTTGCCCAAGGTATCGTGGTCGATACTGCATTTGAGTTCAACCACATTGCCCGCTGCGTCTTTTACTACTTCATCGCATTTGATGACATAGCCATGGCGCAAACGCACTTCGCCGCCGGGAATCAGGCGTTTGAAGCCTTTAGGCGGATTTTCGGCAAAGTCGTCGGCTTCGATGTAAATGGTTTGTGAAATAGGTACTTCGCGATCGCCCATTTCCTCGTGGTTCGGATGGAATGCGGCACGGCGGCTTTGGGTTTTACCGGCTTCAAAGTTGGTCAGGGTCACTTTGAGCGGGTTCAAAACCGCCATCATGCGTGGCGCAGAGTTTTCCAACTCTTCACGAATCGCACCTTCCAACACGCTCATGTCAACGATGTTTTCAGATTTGGAAATACCGGCGCGTTTGGCAAACAGGCGCAAGCCTTCGGGCGTGTAGCCGCGGCGGCGCATACCGGAAATGGTCGGCATACGCGGATCATCCCAACCGGCAACGTGGCCGTCTGAAACCAGTTGGTTCAGCTTGCGTTTGGACGTGATGGAATACAGAAGCTCCAAACGGGAAAATTCGTATTGGCGTGGACGTGTGGCGTGCGGCGCAGGAATGTTGTCCAACACCCAGTCGTACAACGGACGGTGTGCTTCAAATTCGAGTGTACACAAGGAATGCGTGATGCCCTCGATAGCATCGGAAATGCAGTGCGTGTAGTCGTACATCGGGTAGATGCACCATTTGTCACCGGTGTTGTGGTGATGGGCGCGGCGGATGCGGTAGATGACGGGGTCGCGCATATTGATGTTGCCGGATGCCATGTCGATTTTCAGGCGCAGGGTTTTGCTGCCGTCGGGGAACTCGCCGTTTTTCATGCGTGTGAACAGGTCGAGGTTTTCTTCGACGCTTCGGTCGCGGTAGGGGCTGTTTTTGCCCGCTTCGGTCAGCGTGCCGCGGTATTCGCGCATTTCTTCGGGCGTCAAATCATCCACATAGGCTTTGCCGTCTTTGATTAAACCGACGGCGTAGTCATAAAGCTGGTCGAAATAGTTGGAAGCGAAACGCGGCTCGCCCGCCCAATGAAAACCGAGCCACTCAACATCTTCTTTGATGGCATTGACGTATTCGTCGTTTTCTTTTTCGGGGTTAGTGTCATCGAAACGCAGGTTGCACAAGCCGTCATAAATATACGCCAAACCGAAGTTCAGGCAGATGGATTTGGCGTGGCCGATATGCAGATAGCCGTTCGGCTCGGGCGGGAAACGGGTTTGGATGGCTGTATGTTTGCCGCTTTTGAGGTCTTCTTCGATGATGGTGCGGATAAAGTGGTTGTCCGCGAATTGGTCTTTATTCAACATAATATTTCTTTGATGGAAAGATGATTTTCTGTTTTCAGACGGCCTGGGCATTCAATCAGGCCGTCTGAAAGGAATGGAATGATGGCTCAATTGTACCCGACTTGGCTACTTTGATACAGGGTCGGCAACCTGCCACGCCACGCCGCGCTCGTTTAGGGTTTTCTGCATGGCGGCGGATGGTGTGCGGTCGGTAAATAGCTTATCGAATGCGCCGATATCGCCCAGTCTGACCAGGGCATTGCTGTTGAACTTGCTGTGGTCGACGCCGAGATAGCGCACGCGGGCATTGTTCACCATCGCCTGCATCACGCTGACTTCCTTGTAATCGTCATCCAAAAGCGAGCCGTCGTTTTCTATGCCGTGGGTACTCATGATGGCATAGTCGACTTTGAATTGGTTGATGAAATCGACGGTCGCCACACCCGTAATACCGCCGTCCAACGGACGGACCACACCGGAAGCGATGATGACCGTGTAGTCGGTACGCGCCGCAGTGATGGAGGCGGCGTAGATGTTGTTGGTGATAATCCGCAGGTTTTTACGCTGTCTGACCAACTCGGCGGCGACGGCTTCCATGGTGGTGCCGATGCTGATAAAGAGCGAGGCATTGTCGGGAATGGTGGAAGCAATCAGCCGGGCAATGGCGTTTTTTTCCTGCTGCTGATGGTTGCGCCGCTCCTGCCCTGCCGTTACGACTGAAACGTCGCCCAAAGACGCGCCGCCGTGATAGCGTTTGAGCTGTCCGGTTTCGCTCAATTCCTGCACATCGCGGCGTATGGTTTGCGGCGTAACATCCAAATTCGCCGCCAATTCTTCCACCGTCATGAAGTTATGTTCGCGGATAAGGGTGAGGATATGTTCGTGTCTTTGGATTTTGGGTTTCATGGCGTTTTGCTTTGCAGGGATAAACCAATGGCCGTCTGAATATTTCAGACGGCCTTTTTATTGTCAAACCGATTACATTTCGAGTTTCTGTTCCAAGCGTTCGATGCACGCACTCAAGTGGCGGCGCATGACTTTGGTCACACGGTTACGCTTGCCGGCCACCAATAAATCGAGGATTTCGCGGTGTTCATGGTGCGAATTGGAATTGATGGTGCGCTTTTCTTTGCGAAGCGGATCGGAAACGGCCACAATCAGTGAGGAACGCGCGCACAAGGTATTCATGATTTCAAACAGGACATCGTTGTCCAGCAGCCGCGCCAATTCGACATGGAAGGCATTGGACAGGCGGTTCCAACCCACGCGGTCGCCGCTTTCGGAGGCTGCGCCCTCTTGCTCAATCATGGCATAAAGCGGTTGCAGACGCGTTTCCAAATCAGGCATATCGATGAGGACGCTCAAAATCATGCTTTCCATTTCGATACGCGTGTTGAACACGTCTTTCATTTCTTTCAAGTCCGGCACATGGACAAATGCGCCGCGGTTGGGCTGCAAATCGACGATTTTATCGTGCGCCAAAAGCGATAATGCGCCACGCACGGTATTGCGCGAGCAAACCATTTGCCGGCACAGCTCGGACTCGGTCAATTTTTTGCCCGGCAGCAACAGATGGTCGGTAATCCCGTCCAAAATCAATGCGTACACGCGGAAAAGCTCGGAATCGTGACGCTCTTCCAAAATAAGCGATGAAGTTGCAGGCGCAACGTTGGTATTATTTTCGTAATCCATAATGTTTCCCCAGTATTTGTGTTGAGGCGCAATGGCTTGCAGACCTGCATATTTCAGGGTTGGTTAAAATATAATTAAAAATTGTTGACAATGTTAAACGAAACTTGCACAATGAGGTCAACAAGCCAAGTTATAAAGGCTGATAGAGAGAGAGAAAAAGGAATAAAAAGCAAGCAGATATATTCATGTTAATGCGTGAATATATCTGCTTTTTTTGTGGGTAGCCGGTTCACGCTCCGGCTTTTTCCTTGAAAACCGCCCTATTCTGCTTCGACGATTTCGAAGCTGTGGCTCATTTTTGCCGCTTTGCCCAGCATAATCGATGCGGAGCAATATTTTTCGGCGGACATCTGTACGGCGCGCTCAATCGCGCTTTCTTGCAAACCCCGGCCATACACTTTGAAGTGGATATGGATTTCGGTAAACACGCGCGGCGCGGTGTCGGCGCGTTTGGCAGTCACTTCGGCACGGCAGTCGGTGATTTTTTGGCGTTGTTTCTCGGCAATCATCACCACATCGATGCTGGAACAGCCTGCTACGCCCAACAGCAGCATTTCCATCGGGCTGGGGCCGCGCTTGACTTCGCCTTCAGCCGCCACGCCTTCCATTACGACGCTGTGTCCGTTTGCCGTTGTACCGACGAAGCACATTCCGTCTATCCATTTTGAGGTAACTTGCATGGTGTCTTTTTTATCCGTAAAAGCATTAATCCGATATTGTAAACAATTTCAAGTGATAAACCTAGTCAGGCCGTCTGAAAAATACAATCAATTACAATTGGCCTAAACGCATTATTCGTCCCGATACGCCCAATGGTTGACCGGCCCGTGCCCTGCACCGATGCCCAAAGGATGGGAAATGGCGGCGGCAATATAGTTTTTTGCCGTCTGAACCGCCTCGGGAACACTAAACCCTTTTGCCAGCTCGGCAGCAATACAGGCTGAAAACGTGCAGCCTGTGCCATGCGTATGCGGCGTTGGGAAACGTTTGCTGTTCAGCTCGATGGTTTCGTTTGGCGTAAACAGCCAGTCGGTGCAATATTCGCTTTGGCTGTCGGCAAGATGGCCGCCTTTAATCACCACATTTTTCACGCCCCAATCCTGAAGAATTTTGGCGGCGCGTTCCGCATCTTGGCGGTTTTCAATATTGATGCCCGTCAAGGCCTGCGCTTCGGGCAGATTGGGGGTCAATACGTCCGTATGTGGCAGCAGCAGGCGCTTCATGGCTTCGACGGCTGAATTTTCCAACAACGGCGCACCGCCTTTGGCAATCATGACCGGATCCAACACGCGTTTGCCGAAGTCGCATTCGGCGGTTTGTTCCACCACGCATTCGATGATTTCCGCCGTACCCAGCATGCCGATTTTATAGGCGCGGATTTGGAAATCTTCCTGAATCGCGGCAATTTGTGCGGCAATCATGTCGGTCGGTATCGGATGCACTGCCGATACGCCCAAAGTATTTTGTGCGGTAACCGCGGTCAGTACGCTGGTACCGAACACGCCGCGCATCTGAAATGTCTTCAAATCCGCCTGTATACCCGCGCCGCCGCCGGAATCTGAGCCGGCAATCGTCAGCGTTTGAATAAAAAGTTCGTCCATCATATCCTCCTGTTTTCAGACGGCCTTTTGCTTATCGTTATGGGAAGCTGTTTTGGTTTTCTCCGCAAACAAAGGCATGCGCCGTTTATCTTTCCGAAAGTCTTATTTGTTGTTTTACCCAAAACAAACGTACGTTCTCGGGCGGAATATCTTAACAAACAAAAGGCCATCTGAAAACTATTTTCATTTTCAGACGGCCTGTTCAATTTTAAACCTATTCAGGCTTATTCTTCGTATGCGTCAATCGGCAAGCAGGAGCAAACCAGATTGCGGTCGCCATACACTTCATCTACCCGTTTAACGCTCGGCCAGAATTTGTGTTCGCGGACGAACGGCAATGGGAAGACGGCTTCTTCGCGGGAGTACGGATGCGCCCATTCGCCGGTTACGTCGGATGCGGTATGCGGAGCGTTCACCAGCGGATTATCCTCTTTCGGCCATTCGCCGCGCTCGACTTTCAGCACTTCCTGTTTAATTTGTTTCAGGGCGGCGATGAAGCGGTCGAGTTCGGCTTTGCTTTCGCTCTCAGTCGGTTCGATCATCAGCGTGCCGGCAACAGGGAAGGAAACCGTCGGCGCGTGGAAGCCGTAGTCCATCAGGCGTTTGGCGATGTCGGTTTCAGTGATGCCGCTTTCGGCTTTGAGTGGACGCAAATCAACGATACATTCGTGCGCGACGCGGCCGTTTTTGCCTGTATACAGAATCGGATAGTCTTCGCTCAGACGTTTGGCAACGTAGTTGGCATTGAGCAATGCCCAGCGTGTTGCCTGTTCCATGCCTTGTTTGCCCATCATGGTCAGGTACATCCAAGTAATCGGCAGGATGGACGCAGAACCGAAGGCCGCAGCAGCAACGGCGGTTTGGTCGGCACTGGCGCTGTGGGTGTCGGTCAAAGCGTGTCCCGGTGCAAACGGGGCAAGGTGGGCTTTCAAACCGATAGGGCCGACGCCCGGACCGCCGCCGCCGTGAGGGATACAGAAGGTTTTGTGCAGGTTCATGTGCAACACGTCCGCGCCGACTTCGGCAGGCTGCATGATGCCGATTTGGGCGTTGAGGTTGGCGCCGTCCATGTAAACCTGTCCGCCGTTTTCATGGATGATGCGACAGATGTCGCGGATGCCTTCTTCGTACACGCCGTGGGTGGACGGGTAAGTAATCATGATAGCGGACAAAGCGTCGCGGTATTGCTCGGCTTTGGCTTTCAAATCGTCGATGTTGACGTTGCCGTGTTCGTCGGTATCGACAACGACGACTTTCAAACCCAGCATGGCCGCAGTCGCAGGGTTGGTGCCGTGGGCTGATTTTGGAATCAGACAGATGTTGCGGTGTCCCTCGCCGTTGGCTTCTTGATAGCGGCGGATGGAGAGCATGCCGCTGTATTCGCCCTGCGCGCCGGAGTTGGGCTGGAAGGAAATCGCGTCAAAGCCGGTGATGGCTTTCAGGCTGTTTTCCATATCGGTCAAAAGCGCGCGGTAGCCTGCGGCTTGGTCTTTTGGGGCGTAGGGGTGGATGTCGGTGAACTCTGCCCAGGTAATCGGCAACATTTCCGCAGTCGCATTGAGCTTCATGGTGCAGCTACCGAGCGAAATCATGCTGCGGTTCATCGCCAAGTCGCGGTCTTCGAGTTTTTTCAGGTAGCGCAACATTTCGTGTTCGGTGTGGTAACTGTTGAACACAGGATGTTGCAGAATATCGTCTTGACGCAGCAATTCGGCATTCAGACGGCCTTTGACGTCATCGGCAAATGTGAACGTATCTTTGCCGGTAAACGCGCGGTACAAATCGACCAAATCTTCGTATGCCGACGTTTCATGGAACGCAGCCGCAACTTGAGTATTGTTAACGCGGCGCAGGTTGTAACCTGATTCCAAAGCAGCGGTAAACACTTGGTCTGCTTTCTCTTTGCTGCCGAAATCAACGGTAACGGTATCGAAGAAGACCTTGTGAACCACATTCAGGCCGTCTGAAACCAGCGCATCGGCAAAGGCAGAAGCCAGCGCATGAATGCGGTTGGCAATGCGTTTCACGCCTTCAGGGCCGTGGTAAACGGCATACATACCGGCCAAGTTCGCCAGCAATGCTTGTGCGGTACAAATATTGGATGTCGCTTTTTCGCGGCGGATGTGTTGCTCGCGGGTGGACAAGGCCATGCGCAAGGCAGGTTTGCCCGATGCGTCTTTGGATACACCGATAATACGGCCTGGGGCAGAACGTTTGAACTCATCTTTAAACGCGAAATAAGCAGCGTGCGGACCACCGAAGCCCATCGGTACGCCGAAGCGCTGGGTGTTGCCCAAAGCAATATCTGCGCCCAGTTCAGCCGGAGACTTCAGCAAAACCAAGCTCATGATGTCGGCGGCAACGGCCACGATTGTGCCTTTGGCTTTCAGACGGCCGATAACGTCCTGCAAGTCTTGTACGTCGCCGTCTTTGCCGACGTATTGGAACAGCGCGCCGAAGTATTCACCTTCGTCGGCTTGGGCAAAATCGCCGACCACCAGTTCAAAGCCAAAATATTTGGCGCGGGTTTTCATCACGTCCAAAGTTTGCGGATATACGCGCGCATCCACAAAGAAACGCTCGGATTTCACTTTGCCCACGCGGTGCGCCATCGCCATCGCTTCGGCGGCGGCAGTTGCCTCGTCCAGCAAAGACGCGCCTGCCACAGGGAAACCGGTCAAATCGATACACACTTGTTGGAAGTTTAACAACGCTTCCAAACGACCTTGGGCAATCTCCGCCTGATACGGAGTGTAGGCGGTATACCAACCCGGATTTTCCAATACGTTACGCAAAATCACATTCGGCACGCGGGTCGGGTAATAGCCCAAACCGATATAGGATTTGTTGATCACGTTTCTCGACGCAATGCCTTTCAATTTCGCCAACGCGTCCGCCTCGGTCAAAGCCTCGGGCAAATCGAGTTCGGACGGCATACAGATGCTTTGCGGCACGGTATTGCCGACAAAATCGTCCATGCTCTTCTCGCCGAGCGCTTCCAAAAGCGCAGCCTCGTCGCCAAAGCTCAAATGGCGCGCGGCAAATTCGTTCGGGTTGAACAATTCAGATAGTTTCATTTCTACTCCTTCGGTGTTATCGATATCAACACTGTTTTTTCTTGCAGATGTTGTTTCAGACGGCCTCCGCCCATTTTGGACGACATGCCAATATTTCCCTATAAACCGGACAGGTTTCCACATGCGCGCCGGGCAGGTAGCCTGTACTCATCAGAAATTCGCCGACGATTTCGCCGCCGACAAATTTGAAATGTTTTTTAAACAGCTTCACCCATTCAGCCTTGTCGAGCGGATGGTTCGCATCCAGCCAGTTTTTGAATGAGCCGTATTCTTGCTGTATTTGTTTGATTTGTCGCGCGTTATAAATGGCTGCGTTGATTTTCATGCGGTTGCGGACGATGCCTGCATCGGCAAGCAGCCGCTCAATATCGGCTTCGTCAAATGCGGCGACCGTATCGATGTCAAAACCTTTAAATGCCGTCTGAAATGCCTGCTGCTTCTTCAGCATCAGCGTCCAGCTCAATCCTGCCTGATTGATTTCCAACACCAGCCGCTCAAACAATTCATTGTCGTCCTCAATCGGAAAACCGTATTGCGTGTCGTGATAATGTTTGTTGGGATTGTCCGTATCGTCAGGAAGCGTGTCGACAAATTCGCAGTAATTCATGTTTGCTGAGGAAAAATTGAAACAAAGGCCGTCTGAAAGCATTTTTCAGACGACCTAAGACCTGCAATATCAAACAGATGAAAAACCTGTTTGGATGTTTGCAAAAATCAAGCTACTTCGCCTGCGTATTGTTCGGCAGTCAGCAGACCGTCGTAATCGGCAGGGTTGACAGGTTTGATTTTGAAGAACCAGCCTGCTCCGTAAGGATCGCTGTTGGCAGTTTCCGGAGCGCTTGGCAAATCTTCGTTGACGGCAACGATTTCGCCTGCAATCGGAGCGTATACGTCAGATGCGGCTTTTACAGACTCAACCACACCGGCTTGCTCTTCGGCAGCCAGGTTTGCGCCGACTTCTGGCAGCTCGACAAACACGATGTCGCCCAACAGCTCTTGCGCGTGATGGGTAATGCCAACGGTGATGGTGCCGTCTTCTTCAAGGCGCAGCCATTCGTGGCTGGCAACGTATTTCAGTTCTGCTGGGATGTTGCTCATGGTTTGATACTCCATTGATAGGGGGTTATTTTCAGACGGCATCTGCATGAATCAATATCCACAGATGCCTTGTTCAATGCTTTCTACAAACGTCCGTATCGGACGACAATTAAAACCTGCTTTCAGACGGCCCTTAACAAATAAAGGCCGTCTGAACCGATATTAATCAAACTGTTTTTGACCGTTGCGGACAAACGGCAGCTTCAGTACGCGTACGTCCACTTCCTTGCCGCGAATCAGGACTTTGGCGGTATCGCCGTCAAAATCTTTCGGTACGCGGGCGATGGCGATGGATTGTTTCAGGCTGGGCGAGAATACGCCGCTGGTGGTTTCGCCTTGGCCTTTATCGGTCAACACTTCCATATGCGCGCGCAGGATGCCGCCTTTTTCGAGCAACAGGCCGACCTGTTTCACGGCAACGCCTTTTTCTTTCAATGCCACCAATGCGGCTTTACCGACGAAATCGCGGCTTTCGTCTTTCAAATCAACGGTCCAACCCATGCCTGCTTCGAGCGGGCTGGTATTGTCGTCCATATCGTTGCCATAGAGGTTCATACCGGCCTCCATGCGCAGGGTGTCGCGTGCGCCGAGCCCGCAAGGCTGTACGCCTGCTGCTTGCAGGGCTTTGAAGAATGCGACGGCTTCGGTACCCGGCAGAATCACTTCGACGCCGTCTTCGCCGGTATAGCCTGTACGGGCGACAAACCAGTCGTTGCCCAAGTCTGCACCTTGGAACGGTTTGAGGCCGTGAATCACGTCCGCCCATTCAGGTTTGACGGTCAGGAGTTTTTCGATGGCTTTCGGGCCTTGTACGGCAAGCATACCGAGGTCGTAGCGCGGATTGAAGGCAACGCCGAACTCTTGTCCGACTTTGTGGAATTGCGCCGTATCTTTTTCGCGGGTCGCGCCGTTGGACACGATGCGGTATTGGGTTTCGGCTTCATTGGTGCGGTAAACGATCAAGTCGTCAATCACGCCGCCGTTGTCGTTGAGCAAAGCAGAATAAAGGGCTTTGCCGACAAAAGCGAGTTTGGCGACATCGTTGGCAATCAATTTGCGGAAAAAGGCTTTGGCATTTGCGCCTGCTACGTCGGTAACGAGCATATGGGATACGTCAAACATACCGGCGTCGGTGCGCACGGCTTCGTGTTCGGCGATTTGTGAACCATAATGGATGGGCAGCTCCCAGCCGGCAAAATCTACCAGCTTCGCGCCTGCATCTTGATGGGCTTGATGAAATGGGGTGGTTTTCAGAGCAGTCATTCTCAAGTTTCTCCGGATTTTTTGTTCAGATGCCGCCCGCGCACCTGTGCGCGGATGACCCTATCTGTCCTTGGACCTGAGATTTTCGGCCGTATCCGCATGACGGCAAACCAGTCTGCTCACTGCTTTGCGCGGTTGTCTGAATGGTGGTTCAGACGGCCTTCTCCCCTTCGGTGGACGTTATTCTAACGCCGCTCTCCAGATTGTTTGTTTCAATGTGCAGTCCCTGATACCTGAGCGATTTAAGGGTGTCTGCGCCTTCGGTGGTTACATTGTAGTTGGGTGTAACACTCTCCTGCACATTTCCCGATTATGTCTTGAATCGGCGGTTTGGGCAAGTAGCCGATGAATATTTATGATGTGAATATCCGTCTTTTTATTGGAGCGGCAAAACTTGAGCCTTTATCAAATTGTTAGCTATGCGGCAAATGTTTTTGCAAAAGTCTCAGGCCGTCTGAAGCCCTTACCCGTTTTTCCTATATAATTCTGTTTTTTCGATTTATCTGCGTCCATCATGAACCGCCTCAAACGCATCAAAACCATCCTCTGCACGCTCTACCGCTACCGCCTTGCCGAGCTGATTGCCTCGCTGGTCCGTCCGGGTTGGGCGCGGACTTTCCTCAATATGCTGCCGCAGTCGTCCAAGTTCAAACACGAGATGCCTGCCGTGCGCCTGCGTTTGGCTTTGGAAAGCCTGGGGCCGATTTTCATCAAATTCGGACAGGTTTTGTCCACGCGCCCCGATTTGATTCCGCATGATTACGCGGTCGAACTGGCAAGGCTGCAAGACAAAGTGCCGCCGTTTGACTCGCAACTTTCACGCTCGCAAATCGAAAAATCGCTGGGCCAATCCATCGACACTTTATACGCAGAATTTGAAACCGAGCCTGTCGCCAGCGCGTCTATCGCCCAGGTACACAAAGCCCGCCTGCATTCGGGCGAACAGGTCGCAGTGAAAGTCTTGCGCCCCAACCTTTTGCCCGTTATCGAGCAGGATTTGTCGCTGATGCGCTTTGGTGCAGGCTGGGTGGAGCGTTTGTTTTCAGACGGCAAGCGTTTGAAGCCGCGTGAAGTGGTGGCCGAATTTGACAAATACCTGCACGACGAATTGGATTTGATGCGCGAAGCCGCCAATGCGAGCCAGCTCGGTCGCAATTTCCAAAACAGCAATATGCTGATTGTGCCTAAGGTGTTTTACGACTACTGCACCAGCGATGTGCTGACCATCGAATGGATGGACGGCACACCGGTATCAGATATTGCCAAACTCAAAGCCGACGGCATTGATTTGCACAAACTTGCCGATTACGGCGTGGAAATCTTCTTCACGCAAGTATTCCGCGACGGCTTTTTCCATGCGGATATGCACCCCGGCAACATTCTGGTCGCCGCCGACAACCGCTACATCGCCCTCGATTTCGGCATCGTCGGCACGCTGACCGATTACGACAAACGCTATCTTGCCATCAACTTCCTCGCCTTTTTCAACCGCGACTACCACCGCGTCGCCACTGCCCACATCGAATCAGGTTGGGTGCCTGCCGACACGCGCGCGGAAGAATTGGAAGCTGCTGTCCGCGCCGTGTGTGAGCCTGTGTTCAACAAACCAATTTCGCAGATTTCCTTCGGCTTGGTGCTGATGCGCCTGTTTGAAGTCAGCCGCCGCTTCAATGTCGAAATCCAACCGCAACTTGTATTGCTGCAAAAAACGCTGCTCAACATCGAAGGCTTGGGTCGCCAACTCGATCCCGATTTGGACTTGTGGAAAACCGCCAAACCGTTTTTGGTGCGCTGGATGAACGAACAGGTCGGCCCCAAAGCCCTTTGGCGCAACCTCAAAAACGAAGCCCCCGACTGGGCGCAAATCATCCCTTCCCTGCCGCGCAAAATCAATGCGTTGGTTGATGAAAACCGCCAGCAGGAAATGCGCGATGCCTATGTGCATTTGGTCAAAGTGCAACAACGCCAAAGTTTGTGGCTGGGTATGATTGCGGTTGTTTTATTGCTGATTTTGCTGTTTAAATAAACCGCAATACAAATTTAAACGACATATAAAAGGCCGTCTGAAATTTAGTTTTCAGACGGCCTTTTTTATGCCTATCTATTCTTTTTTCTCATGCGGAACATGTCCGCTTTCGGCTTCGATATGCCGTCTGAAGCGCAAACCTGCGGCATGGTAAAACGGATGCGGCGAGAATTGGCGCGATACTTGCGAAGCGAAGATGCAAGTCAGCAGCATCCAAAACAACAAATTCTGTCCGCCTGTCATTTCCATTACCACCACGGCGGCGGTCAACGGCGATTGGGTCGCGGCGGCAAGGAATGCGGCCATGCAGAGCAAAACCGCGACATTGGACGCGTCGCCCAGTTGTGCGAAAGAAGCCATGTGTTCACCTATCATCGCGCCGATGGTTAACGACGGCGTGAAGATGCCGCCGGGAATGCCTGCCCAATAGCTGAACACGGTTGCCGCCCATTTTGCGGCGGCCAAGCCGAACGGCGCTTCATACGCGCCTTTGAGTGCGGCTGCGGCTTCGTGATAGCCCGTGCCATAGGTTTTACCTTGATAAAACGTACCGAGCAGTGCCAGCAAGATACCCATCACAAAGGCGACCACCAACAAATGACGGCGGATGAAACTGCGCCAGCGTACCGGCGCGAATGCCGCCGCGCCGCGATACAAAAAGCTACCGAACAATCCGCCTGCCACGCCGCAGGCTATACCCGACACCGCGGCCCACATCAGCATGTTTGGCAGCTCATGCCCTTGAAACCCTGAGAAATACGGGTTATTGCCCTGTATCGCCACTTGAATGAAACCGGCCGCCAACACGCCCATCAGGATTTGGCGTTCCCAACGCAAAATCACGCCGCGCCCCAATTCTTCGATGGCAAAGACCACACCGGCCAAAGGTGCGTTAAACGCCGCCGCCAAACCGCCGGCCGCACCGGCGGCAATCAAATCGTTTTCCTGCATGCCCCTAAACGCCAGCCCGTGCTTTTTACACCATGCGCCCCAAGCGTTCATGACCGCCGAACCCACTTGTACAGACGGCCCTTCCCTGCCGACAGACGCGCCCAACAGCATGGCGCAAAACGTCAGCGGAATTTTGAAAAAGGTTTCGCCCAGACGAATCAAACGGGTTTTCTGCGCACCATAAGGCAAAGACAAAGAAGCGATGACCTGAGGGATACCACTGCCGGAAGTGTACGGCGCAAATTTACGCGTAAACCATGCTAAAAGCGGCAAACCCAGCGGCAAAGCCACCCACGCAAACCACGGATATTTTCCCACCAGCAATGCGTTCCATTCCAAAGCCAAATCTGCCAAGTACGCAAACATCAAAGCCGTCAGGGCAACCAGTGCCGAGCCTGCCAGCAAAAACAGAAGGGCAATGCTCTTTTTCGACAGGCGTTTGGTTTGGCGGATTTTGTGGGCGAGGCGCGCCGCCCAAGTCTGGGGAAATTTCATCATAAACACGCAGTCAATGTGTTCAGACGGCCTTGATACTTTGCTCAAAAGCCGTCTGAACACAAGGATAAAGGTTTTTAAGAACGGTAATCCGCGTTAATCGACACATACTCGTGCGACAAATCGCAGGTATAGACAACTGCCTCCGTATCGCCGCGTTGCAAATCGATGTGGACGGTGATTTCCGGACGGTTCATCACGGCTTGCCCTGCTTCTTCGGTATAGCTTTCCGCACGGCCGCCGTTTTCGGCCACCAACACGTCATCCAGCCACATTTTCAAAGCATCGACGTCCAAGTCTTCAATACCGGCATAGCCGACGGCGGCCAACAGACGGCCCAAGTTCGGGTCGGAGGCAAAGAAAGCGGTTTTCACCAAAGGCGAATGGGCAACGGCATAAGCCACTTTGCGCGCCTCTTCGCGGGTTTTCGCGTTTTGTACTTCAATCGTGATGAACTTGGTCGCACCCTCGCCATCACGGATAATCGCCTGCGCCAATTCCAAAGCCAGCGAACCGAGCAAGGCTTTAAGCTGGGCATAGCGCGGATCGGCGGTATTGTCGATTTCGCTCTGACCGCAACGGCCTGTCGCCATAATCACGAAGCTGTCGTTGGTGCTGGTATCGCCGTCCACGGTAATCGTATTGAAACTTTCGTCTGCGATTTCTTGCGTCATCAGCTGCAAAATCGGCTGGGACACTTTGGCATCGGTGGCGATAAACGACAACATGGTCGCCATGTTCGGATGAATCATGCCCGAACCTTTGGCGATGCCGGTGGCGCGGACTGTGTGTTTTTCGCCGACCAGGCCTGTGCGTGAAGCAGCTTTCGGTACAGTATCCGTCGTCATGATGGCACGCGCCGCGTCCGACCAAAATGCAGGGCGCACTTGCGGCAAAGCGGCCACGATTTTATCCACAGGCAAGGGTTCCAAAATCACGCCGGTTGAAAACGGCATAATCTGATTGGATTGGCAGCCGACCTGCTCCGCCGCCGCCGCGCACACTTTAATCGCGTCCAGACGGCCTTGTGCGCCGGTACCCGCATTGGCATTGCCCGTATTGATGACTAAGGCACACACGCCGTCTTGGTCAAACAGATGCGACTTGGCGATATGCACCGGTGCGGCGCAGAAACGATTTTGCGTAAACACCGCGCCCACCGTATGGCCGCCGCCCAACACCATCAGCGTCAAATCATCGCGGTCTTGTTGCTTGATGCCGGCACGACCTGTAAACAGACGGATGCCGTCGATTTCCAACAATTCGTCTGCACGTTTTTCAGTCAAATTTACAGCCATATCATTTTCTCCTGTTTACACTATTTTCAGACGGCCTAAACGCTATACGCCCAATAAGGGAATCAAGATAGGCACCAATATCGCCGTCAACACGCCGTTGAGCGTCAAGCCCAAGCCGGCATAGGCGGCCATACGGCGGCCGTATTCCAAAGACGCCGCAATACCCATCGCATGCGAGGCCGTACCCAAAGACATCCCCACTGAAGAAGGCATATACAACGTCCCTTTCAACACTTTATATCCGGCCATCTGTCCAAAAAGCCCGGCAATAATCACCGTTGCCGCCGTAATCGCCGGAATACCGCCGACCGATGCCGTGATTTCAATCGCAATCGGGTTGGTTACCGATTTGGAAGCCAACGACAAAACCACATCGTGCGAAGCGCCCAGCCATTTGGCAAAATACACGCCCGTAACAATGCCTGTCACGCTGCCCGCCAACTGCGACAGCACCACCGGCAACCACTGGCTGCGGATACGGTCCCAATTTCGATAAAGCGGCACCGCCAGCAACACGACTGCCGGTTTCAGCCAAAAATCAATAAATTGCGAAGCAGAATGGTACAGCTCGTAATCAATGGAAAATACCTTCAAATACCCCATCAACACCAGCGTACTGATCAATACCGGATTACACAGCACATTCCCCGTGCGCGCCCGAATCTGCACCGCCAAAGCATACACGGCCAAAGTCAGGAACAGCATGACCGAGGGCATACGCAACAGCCCGTCTATATTCATCACATCCACCTCCTGACCCACTCATGCACTTTGCCGGTCACCAACAATACGCACACCGTACTGCCGATCGTGGCCGTCAAAATCGAAAACCTGTCGTTTGCAATCACATCCAAATAGCTGATGACGGCCACGCAAGGCGGCACCAAAAACAAAGTCAGGTTTGCCATCAAAATGTCTGCCAGCTCTCCCACCCAAGACAATTTGACCCAGCCTGCCTGAAGCGCGGCAAACAGCAAAGCCATGCCGACAATACTGCCCGGCAGCTTCAACCCCAAAATCCAAACGGTTGCCTCGCCCAAAGCCAGGCAACCCAATACCACCAATAAGGCACGAATAATATTCATTAAGCCGGTTTCTCCTTATCCTTTTTCAGACGGCCTCAAAAAATTTATTAATCATTGAATCATATCGTGCCACAGGCCGTCTGAAAAGGGAAGAAACGCCTTCCTTCAAGTTTAATGAAAGATAAGTATGATTACTCTAGCGGGTTGCTTAGGCAATGTCGAAACCCCTACCCTGCTTTTTGTCTTTAACGGCCGCCGCAAACCGGGCATTCGGGATTGTGTCTCACCCCGTATTGCTGCCATTTTCCGCTCAACGCGTTATAGGTAGAAAGTTTGCCGTGCGACGGCGTACCGATACCGATCAGCACTTTAAGCGCTTCGGCGGCTTGGGTCGTTCCGATAACGCCGACCAATGGCGAAAAAACGCCGAACAATGCACAAGCGCCGTCGCTGGCTTGTTCGCCGTCAAACAGGCAGGCATAGCAGGGCGTATCGGGAAGATCGGGACGGTACACGGCGATTTGTCCGTCAAAGCCGACGGCCGCGGCGGAAACCAAAGGCGTGCGCGTGGCAACGGCGGCGCGGTTGACCGCCTGGCGCGTGGGATAATTGTCGGAACAATCAAGGACGATGTCGGCGGTGTTTGCCAATTCGACAAGCTTGGCCTCATCGAGAAATTCGGCCATGGCGGTAATGTGTGTTTGGCTATTGATCTGTTTCAGACGGCCTTGCATGACCAAAGCCTTGTTTTTACCGATGTCGGCTTCGGTAAACGTGATTTGGCGTTGAAGATTGGTCTCGTCGATGGTATCGGCATCGGCAATCGTCAGGCTGCCGATGCCGGCGGCGGCAAGATACGGCAAGGCCGCCGCACCCAGCCCGCCGCAACCGACAACGAGCACATGGGCGGACAAGAGTTTTTCTTGGCCTTCGATACCGATTTCGTCAAGCAAGATATGGCGGCTGAACCGCAAGAGTTGTTGATCGTTCATCATAATAATAAGGCCGTCTGAAATCCAATGTTCAGACGGCCTGAATGGTTTAGAAATTAATATTTTCGTATGCGTTGTCAAACAGGAAAGGACGGCCTTCGCTGCTGGTTTCGGATTCGAGGCGGATGCCGCTGAGCATCATATTGCGGTCAACGTCTTTCATCATGTCGTAAACGCTCAAGAGCGCCAAATTGAGGCCGGTCAGGGCTTCGGTGGCAATGCTGCCGTTGCTGTTCGCTTGGACGGTCAGCGTGGCCTTCAGGCAGGCCAGCTCAACGTTAATATCGAAATCAACCTGCACGCCGATGATGCGACCAGGCAGGTGCAGCGGAATCAGGTTGGCGGTCTGTTTGATGCTCTGAATGGCGGCAACGCGGGCGATGGTCAGGATACTTGCCTTTTCGGTGGCATTCTCTATCAACACCCGTATCGCCTGCTGGCTCATGTTGACGGTGCCGACGGCGACGGCGGTGTGTTGTTCAGGAAAATCGGGCTGGTTGGGGAATTCGATCATGGGGTTCTCGCCTCTGTTTGGATAGTCAATATTTTACGGCATTTTACAGACACCGGCCACGCGGCGGATACGGACGGCTGTTTTCCGGTTTGAAATGTATCGGACGGCAGCATTGGCAGTTTACAAAAATTTGCTATACAATGGATTCAGGACAAACCCAAATTAACATTTAAATAAGAGAAAAATCATGCAACTGCATATCTTAAATAATCCAAAAGATGCCGCTCTGGCGGCGGATGCGGAATTTTTAAAACAGTCTCTTTTCAATCTGCTGCATGAGGAAGCGTCGCCTTTGGTGGTCGAAACCGTTAAGTTATTATCGACTTCAGACGACAGCGCCGCCTTGATTGAAAAGGTGTTGCCGCAATTGGACGAACAACAAACCCACGATTTAACCTTGGCCTGCGGCCTGTTCGCGCAGATTTTGAACATCGCCGAAGACGTGCACCACGAACGCCGCCGCCAAATCCACGAAGATGCCGGCCACAGCGCAGCAGAAGGCAGCCTGACGGAAACCGTGCGCAAGCTCAAAGCCGGAAAAGTCAACGGCAAAGCGTTGCAACAACAACTGGACAATACAGTCGTTACCGCCGTTTTGACCGCGCACCCGACCGAAGTGCAACGCCAAACCGTCTTGAGCTTCAACCGCCGCATCCGCGCGCTGCTGCCGCAACGCGAACGCTGCACCAATCCTGATGCGCTGGCTCAGTTACGCCGAGAAATCGACACCGTGCTTTTGGGCTTGTGGCAGACCAGCGAAACGCGCCGCCACAAACTCAGCGTCAACGACGAGATCAACAACGGTGTATCCATCTTCCCAATGAGCTTCTTTGAAGCCCTGCCCAAACTCTACCGCACAATGGAACGTGATTTTCAGACGGCCTATCCCGGCGTCCGCGTTCCGAATATCCTTAAAATCGGCGGCTGGATCGGCGGCGACCGCGACGGCAACCCGTTTGTTTCTGCCGAAACCTTGCGTTTTGCGTTCAGACGGCATGCCGACGCAGTGTTCCGTTTCTATCGTGGCGAACTCGACAAACTCTACCGCGAATTGCCGCTCTCCATCCGCCGCGTCAAAGTCAACGACGATGTGATGGCACTGGCCGCCCTCTCACCTGACGAAGAAATCGCCCGCACCGAAGAACCCTACCGCCGCGCCATCGCCTACATCATGGCACGCGCCATGGGCAAGGCACGCTCACTAGGTTTGGGCATGGGCTGCAAATTCGGCTTCCTCGAGCCTTATGCCACGGTCGAAGAGTTCCTCACCGACCTGAAAAAACTGCAACGCTCGCTCCATGAAAACGGCAGCCAACTGCTGGCAGAAGGCCGTCTGTCCGACATTATCCGCAGCGTATCCGTGTTCGGCTTCCACATGATGCCGCTCGACCTGCGCCAACACGCAGGCAAACACGCCGATGTGGTTGCCGAGCTTTTCCAACACGCAGGCTTGGAAGACTACAACAGCCTGAACGAAGAGCAAAAACAAACCGCCCTGTTGCGCGAATTGAGCCATCAACGTCCGCTGTACAGCCCGTTCATCACATACAGCGACCATACCCGCCACGAACTGGCAATTTTCAACGAAGCGCGCAAAATCAAAGACGAATTTGGCGAAGATGCCGTTACACAAAGCATTATTTCCAACTGCGAACAACCCAGCGACCTGCTCGCCTTGGCATTGCTGCTGAAAGAAAGCGGCCTGTTGGTGGTGGAAAACGGCAAACCGCACAGCCGCATCAATATCGTGCCTCTGTTTGAAACCATCGAAGCGCTCGAAAACGCCTGTCCGGTCATGGAAACCATGTTCCGCCTCGACTGGTATGATGCCCTGCTCGAAAGCCGCGGCAACATCCAAGAAATCATGCTGGGCTACTCCGACTCCAACAAAGACGGCGGCTACGTTACCAGCTCATGGTGTCTGTATCAGGCCGAATTGGGCTTGGTCGAACTCTTCAAAAAATACGATGTCCGCATGCGCCTGTTCCACGGCCGCGGCGGCAGCGTAGGTCGCGGCGGCGGCCCATCTTACCAAGCCATCTTGGCGCAACCTGCAGGCAGCGTTGCCGGACAAATCCGCATTACCGAGCAAGGCGAAGTCATTACCGCCAAATACGCCGACCCGGGCAATGCCCAACGCAACTTGGAAACCTTGGTCGCCGCGACTTTAGAAGCCAGCATCCTGCCGGACAAAAAAGACCCTGATGCCAAACTGATGCAGGATTTGTCGGACGTATCGTTCAAATACTACCGCGAGCTGATTACCCACCCCGACTTCATCGACTACTTCTTGCAAACCAGCCCGATTCAGGAAATCGCCACCCTCAACCTCGGCAGCCGTCCTGCCAGCCGCAAAACCTTGGCGCGGATTCAGGACTTGCGTGCGATTCCGTGGGTATTCTCATGGATGCAAAACCGCCTCATGCTGCCGGCTTGGTACGGTTTCGGCAGCGCAGTGGAAACCTTGTGCGAAGGCAATCCCGACACACTGGCCGCCCTGCGCGAACACGCCCAAAGCAACCCGTTCTTCCAAGCCATGCTCTCCAATATGGAGCAAGTAATGGCAAAAACCGACATCACCTTGGCGGAAAACTATGCCGGCTTGAGCGAATCGCCCGATAAAGCAAAAGTCATCTTCGGCATGATTAAGGAAGAATACCAACGCAGCCGCAAAGCACTGCTCGACTTGCTGCAAACCGAAGAGCTCCTGCGCGACAACCGCAGCCTCGCCCGTTCGCTTGCCTTGAGGATTCCATACCTGAACGCCCTCAATGGCCTGCAAGTCGCCATGCTCAAACGCCTGCGCAAAGAGCCCGATAATCCGCACGCACTGCTGATGGTTCACCTGACCATCAACGGCGTGGCGCAAGGTTTGCGTAATACCGGTTAAGTCAGTACGGAAAAAAGGCCGTCTGAAACAGTTTTTCAGACGGCCTTTAAACTAACTGCGAACCGCGGCAAAGGTTTTACCCACAAACTCCATACTGTTTCTCAACCTGCTTGCCACTCTGACCCTATTCATTTAACTTACCCTGTATTTCAGACTATTTGGAGAAATAGCAGATAACCCTCTGCTAAATCAAAGTGTTCACTTAAGCATGACAACCACTTCAGCATGATGGATGGTCGGCCTACTGACATACCTTACTGCGGCACCACCCCATATCGCCGCACAATAAGCTTTCAGACACCCTGAGGCCGTCTGAAAAACGAAAACATCTTACGCCAAGGCAACTATCATTATGTTTGACATTGTATTTATCTTGTTATTCGGCAGGCTTCAGCCCCACAAAACACCCGACTCATCCGACACGCCCCTCCCTTTTGGGAGTTCGGCTGCAGGCTCAGCTTTAATTTATTTATGCATACGCATAGGGACAATCATCCTTTATGGTTCGATTTCCGAAGCCATTGACAGCCTCCCCCTCATTCTGTTTCAAACAATCTGCATGTTCGGCTGTCTGGTTTTGTATTTCAAAATGTTACGTACCGCATCCAACCCGAAACACCGTCAGATGATTTATTGGGTACTGGGCATTCTTTTGGGTTTGATCTTAAGCCTCCTATCCGAAAAATTGTTTTATTTAATGGCTTTATTCATTTTCTCATTCTTCGGAAGCACAATAAGCTGAATGCCTGACCCTTCTTTTTTCAGACGGCCTTTTATTATAAGAACACACCAGCATTGCGGCTGTTTTGAGTACCTTCACAATATGCTATAATCCGCCGTTAAACTTTTATCTTTTCAGGAAAAACCATGAGCTTGAAATGCGGCATCGTCGGTTTGCCCAACGTCGGCAAATCCACCCTCTTTAACGCGCTGACCCAATCGGGTATCGAAGCGGCAAACTATCCTTTCTGTACCATCGAACCCAACGTCGGCATCGTTGAAGTCCCCGATCCGCGTATGGCTGAATTGGCAAAAATCGTCAATCCGCAAAAAATGCAGCCTGCCATCGTCGAATTTGTCGATATCGCCGGTTTGGTTGCAGGTGCGAGCAAAGGCGAAGGCCTGGGCAACCAGTTCCTCGCCAACATCCGCGAAACTGACGCAATTGTTAACGTTGTACGTTGCTTTGACGATGACAACATCGTTCACGTTGCAGGCAAAGTCGATCCTATTGCCGACATCGAAACCATCGGCACCGAGTTGGCACTGGCTGACTTGGCCAGCGTCGAAAAAGCCATCGTCCGCGAAGAAAAACGCGCACGCTCAGGCGATAAAGACGCACAAAAACTGGTCGATCTGTGCAAAAAACTGCTGCCTCATTTGGACGAAGGCAAGCCTGTACGCTCCTTCGGCTTAGACGCAGAAGAACTTGCCATGCTCAAACCGCTGTTCCTGCTGACTGCCAAACCTGCCATGTACGTCGGCAACGTTTCCGAAGACGGTTTTGAAAACAACCCGCACCTCGATCGCCTGAAAGAATTGGCTGCAAAAGAAAACGCGCCGGTTGTGGCCGTTTGCGCCGCGATGGAAAGCGAAATCGCCGAATTGGAAGACGACGAAAAAGCCGAATTCCTCGCTGAAATGGGCTTGGAAGAACCGGGCCTGAACCGCCTGATTCGTGCCGGCTACGACCTCTTGGGCCTGCAAACCTACTTCACCGCCGGCGTCAAAGAAGTCCGCGCCTGGACCATCCACAAAGGCGACACAGCCCCACAAGCCGCCGGCGTGATTCACACCGACTTTGAACGCGGCTTCATCCGTGCCCAAGTTATCTCCTACGAAGATTTCATCGCTTTAGGCGGCGAAGCCAAAGCCAAAGAAGCCGGCAAAATGCGTGTGGAAGGCAAAGAATACGTCGTACAAGACGGCGATGTGATGCACTTCCTGTTTAACGTATAAACCCAGTGTAACGCTTTTTCAGACGGCCTTTTCTAAGATTAAGGCCGTCTGAATTTATTTTCAGACGGCCTCATGTCTTGAAATATCAACAAAACAAGACATCATCTCCATAATAAATGCGGGCATGGCCCGTAATTTTTCTTGCTTAAAATCTCTCGTTTCTTACCTACGCCTCACCTAAAAATAGCGCAAGATTACATCATCAATAACAATACCACTGATATGACAATAAATAATTAAACAATACCACATCGTATTGATTCATTATAAAAACAACATATTAAACATTATGTTGAAACTATCAACCGTATTCCTACTCTAATCTATTACTATTCAAACGCATATCATCAGCAATCATTCTAAGAAGGCAAACAAACTGCCCAGTACTGACAAACGATGGCCGACCTCCGAAATACTGCCATTCTCGGCAGGAATCACTTTTCAGACGGCGCCATTAAAATAAACTAATTAAAATCAAAATATTATGAGCAAAGTTTTATCTTACCGCCCAGATATTGATACATTGCGTGCCGTTGCTGTTCTATCCGTTGTCGTTTTCCATATTGAAAAAAACTGGCTGCCTGGCGGCTTTCTTGGTGTTGATATCTTTTTTGTCATTTCCGGCTATCTGATCACGATGATTATCCATCGTGAAATGAGTAGCGGGATTTTCTCGTTCAAAAAATTTTACATCCGCCGTATCAAGCGGATACTGCCCGCATTTTTTACCGTATTGACGGTAACGCTGATATGCGGCTTTCTTTTATTCACCAAAGATGATTTCTTTCTTTTATGGAGGACAGCCCTGTCCACCTTGGGGTTCATCTCCAATATCTTTTTTGCCAAGGGTCAGGGCTATTTCGATCCCATACAAGAAGAAAAACCTTTGCTTCACATTTGGTCTTTATCGGTCGAAGAACAATATTATTTCGTCTTCCCGATATTGCTGTTGCTGGTTGTCCGCAAAAGCTGGCGCACCCAGTTTGCCTTCCTCATCACGCTATGCGTATTCAGTATTTTGGCTTCTTTTATACCGACTGCGCTGGATAAATATTACCTTCCCCATCTGCGCGCCTGCGAAATGCTGATCGGCTCGTTGACGGCAGTGTGGATGCAATATCGGCAACAACAAGGGCTGGATACCGGCAAACAATATGCAGCGGCAGGCGCATTACTTTCCGTATGCGTACTGTTTGCCTGCCTGTTTACCTATACGGAAAAAACTGCCTATTTCCCGGGGCCTGCCGCCGTCATTCCTTGTTTGGCCGCCGCCGCATTCATTTACTTCAATCAATTTGAACACCGGCTGAAAAAATTTTTCCAATGGAAGATTACTGTCGGCATAGGCTTGATTTCCTATTCGCTGTATCTGTGGCATTGGCCTGTATTGGCTTTTATGAGATACATCGGTTCAAATAATCTGCCTTCGTATTCGACTGCGGCCGCGATTGTCCTCATGTTCGTACTCTCTCTGCTTTCTTATTATTGTGTCGAGAAGCCGTTTAAAAACTGGAAAGGCTCTTTTGCCCAATCTGTGACATGGGTTTATGCCGTCCCCATGCTTGTTTTGGCCATTACGCCTTTTCTTGCCATGAAGCTCCCGTTTATGCAGCAATACGACCGTATGGGATTGGCACGTTCCTACACTTCTTGTCACAACAATACCGACAAACAGTGTATTTGGGGTGATACCGACAAACAGCCGGAATTACTGATTCTAGGCGATTCGCATGCCGACCAATATAAAACGTTTTTTGATACCGTCGGCAAAAAAGAAAAATGGTCGGCAACGATGGTTTCTGCGGACAGTTGCGCCTATGTAGAAGATTATGCCGCACCCGTATTCAAGAAAAACGCCTCCTGCCGTGCCGTTTATCAATATGCCAAAGAGCATCTGCCCCAATATTCAAAAGTGCTTTTAGCCATGCGCTGGGGCAGCCAAATGCCTGAAAACAGCCATTCCCTTGCTTACGATGCCGATTTTTTCAAAAAATTCGACCTCATGTTGCAAAAACTTTCTTCGGAAAAACAAGCGATTTACCTGATGATAGACAACCCTAATCTGTCATACAACGGCTTGCGCGCCTATATTCTGTCTTACCGCATACCGGGATTTAGTCAGAATCTTGCCATTGATGAAACAGTCACTTCAAAAGGAAATGAACGCATCAAAGAATTGGCAGAAAAATATGCCAACGTGCATATTATCGATGCCACTGCCTATATTCCGGAGAACTTCAAAATCAACGGATTGCCGGTTTATTCCGATAGAGACCACATCAACCCTTACGGCGGCAGAGAACTGGCCAAGCGTTTTTCTGAAAAACACACGCTTCTTCAGTAAGCCATAGCCATTCATCCGATGAAATTTGTTACAATTAGCAGTTTGTAAAACTGCTAATTTTTTTGGAAGATAACAATGAGCGTCATCAAAGACCTACAATCGCGTGGCTTAATCGCGCAAACTACCGACATCGAAGCCTTAGACGCTTTGCTAAACGAACAAAAAATTTCCCTCTATTGCGGTTTTGACCCGACAGCAGACAGCCTGCACATCGGCCACTTGCTGCCTGTATTGGCATTGCGCCGTTTCCAACAAGCCGGCCATACGCCGATTGCTTTGGTGGGCGGTGCGACCGGCATGATCGGCGACCCAAGCTTTAAAGCCGCCGAACGCAGCTTGAATTCTGCTGAAACCGTTGCCGGTTGGGTTGAAAGCATCCGCAACCAACTGACCCCTTTCTTAAGCTTTGACGGCGACAACGCGGCCATTATGGCTAACAATGCCGACTGGTTCGGCAGCATGAACTGCCTCGACTTCCTGCGCGACATCGGCAAGCATTTCTCTGTCAACGCCATGCTGAACAAGGAATCCGTCAAACAGCGTATCGAGCGCGACGATGTGGGCATTTCCTTTACCGAATTCGCCTACTCCCTGCTGCAAGGCTACGACTTTGCCGAATTGAACAAACGTCATGGCGCAGTTTTGGAAATCGGCGGTTCCGACCAATGGGGCAACATCACTGCCGGTATCGACTTGACCCGCCGTCTGCACCAAAAACAAGTATTCGGCCTGACCCTGCCTTTGGTAACCAAATCCGACGGCACCAAATTCGGTAAAACCGAAGGCGGCGCGGTATGGTTGAACGCAAAGAAAACCTCTCCGTATCAGTTCTACCAATTCTGGCTGAAAGTGGCCGATGCCGATGTGTATAACTTCCTGAAATACTTTACCTTCCTGTCCATCGAAGAAATCGATGCCATCGAAGCGAAAGACAAAGCCAGCGGCACCAAGCCAGAAGCGCAACGCATTCTCGCCGAAGAAATGACCCGTCTGATTCACGGCGAAGAAGCCCTTGCAGCCGCCCAACGCATTTCTGAAAGCCTGTTTGCCGAAGACCAAAGCCATCTCACCGAAAACGACTTCGAGCAGCTGGCACTCGACGGCCTGCCGGCTTTTGAAGTTTCCGAGAGCCTCAACGTGGTGGAGACTTTGGTGAAAACCGGTTTGGCGTCTTCCAACAAAGAAGCGCGCGGTTTTGTAAACAGCAAAGCGGTTTTGCTCAACGGCAAACCTGCTGAAGCCAACAATCCGAACCATGCCGCTGAAAAACCTGACGATGCCTACCTGCTGACCGACGAACACAAACGTTTCGGCAAATACACCATCGTCCGCCGCGGTAAACGCAACCATGCTTTGTTGGTTTGGAAATAATCTTTAAACGCATCGTTTAAAAACAAAAGGCCGTCTGAAAACCAAGTTGTTTTCAGACGGCCTTTTATATGGATGCATCACAGCAATGAAACTGTGCAAAAAGAAAGGACAGAACTTACGCTCGTCCTTTTTTCTCAAGAGTCAAACTGCTTTAAGAAACTTGCTTATTTCGGATTACTGCAAACGCTCATTTTCTTGGCGTACAGCATTCACCACATCCGCGCCAAACAAAGCGTTGACATCGGTTTCATCAAACACATACTTGCTATGGCAGAAATCGCAATCGATTTGAATGCTGCCTTGTTCTGCCACCACGCCACCGACTTCCTGACCACCAAGCATCAACAGCATATCGCTGACTTTGCCACGGGAGCAGGTGCAGGCAAACTCGATGGCTTCCGGTTCAAAAACGCGGGGCGGGGTTTCATGGTAAAGGCGGTAAAGGGCGTGATGCGCATCCAAACCGGTCAATTCTTGCGGAGTAAGCGTTTGCGCAAGCGTAGTCACATGCTCCCACGCGGCATCATCCAATTCTTCTTCCGGCAGGCGTTGCAGCAATAATGCACCTGCTGCTTGGTCGTCGGCGGCAAGCGTAATATAGGTATCGAGCTGCTCGGAACGTTTCATATAGTTGACCAGCATTTGCGCAATGCTGTCGCCTTCCAGCGGCACAACACCTTGCCAAGGGTCGGCATCTTTAGGCTGATGGGTCAAAACGAACACGCTGTTTTCGCCCAACAGCGCAGTCAGGCTTTCATCATCACGAATTTCAGCGGTTCCGTCCCAACGCGCGGTAGCACGGACAGTATTTTCAGAAGTCGCTTCCACCACCAACATTTTCAGACGGCCCTGACCTTGAACTTGAACAATCAGCGTGCCTTCGTTTTTAAGGTTGGCAGACAATAAAGAACCGACGGCCAACAATTCGCCCAATGCGCGACGGATGGCGACAGGATAATGTTTTTGGTTGACGATGTGGTGCCAAACCTTTTCGAGGCGGATGTGCATGCCGCGGATAGGCATATCGTCGAAGATAAAGCGTGTACGGATATCGCTGTGATTTTGTGTCATGTCAGTCTCTGAAAATAAATCAATGAATGCCGCTTATATGGTTGCAGCGGCGGATAAATCAAGCGAAACCGCATTTAATGTTTTTCTAGTTTGTTTGGAAACAAGGGTTTAACGCAAAATAACAGCAGTTTTTTTGCCAAAAAGACGGTTTTTGAATACAATCAAGCAGATAACAAGAGAATGATACGGGATAACATCTCAGAAACCGGCAATGTGCCTGCAATCGGCAGGGAATGCCTTCTGAAACGGAAGTTTTTATAATGAATTTTTTACTCCGGCTCGCAGCAGTTTGGACTTCGGTCGCCATGCTCGCGAGCGTCAATTTTTCTTACGCCGATGATTTGGAAAACCTGATTACCACCCGTCAGCATGTTTTAAACCAATTCAACGACAACGCCAACGTTTACGGCAATACGCGTCAGGCAACCCCTGTCCACCCCGTCAATACACGCCCCGCTCCAAGCAACAATACGCGCGCACCTTCAGGTAATTCAGACGAATTGATCGGCAGCGCCATGGGCTTGCTCGGCGTAGCCTACCGCTACGGCGGCACATCAGCCTCTACCGGCTTTGACTGCAGCGGCTTCATGCAACACATCTTTAAACGCGCCATGGGCGTAAACCTGCCGCGCACCTCTGCCGAACAGGCGCAAATGGGCGTTGCCGTGAACCGTTCCGAGTTGCAGCCGGGCGACATGGTCTTTTTCCGCACCATGGGTCGCGGCCGTATTTCCCACGTCGGCCTTTACATCGGCAACAACAATTTCATTCACGCGCCGAGAACGGGCAAACGTATCGAAATTACCAGCCTCGGCCACAAATATTGGAACGGAAAATACGCCTTTGCCCGCCGCGTGAAGAAAAACGACCCATCCCGTTTCTTGAATTGAGGTGCACGATGGCGATGCCGCAAATGCCCAAATGGTATGACGACGACGGTCAGATTGTTTCCTGCACCGAAAAAGTCAAAGTCATGACCGAAAACTTAAACGAACTGTACCAAATAGCGCAGGACGCATTTGAAGACGCGCTGCTGATGGGTTGCTCCGAAAAACAGTTGCGCGAATACTTCCGCGACTTAATGGCCGGACTGGAAAACCCTTATCAAAAAAACGGTTAGTGATTCGATTCATACAAAAAAAGGCCGTCTGAAAGTTTCTCAGACGGCCTTTTTTTATCGGGCATATCCCCTACCCTATCGCTAACATTCCACCACGCGCACGGATACCGGTATGGCTTTTTTCTGCAAGGTAATGGCTAGGCCTGCGAGTGAGGTTTCTTTGTAGGTTGCCTTCATATCGCGGCCGGTTTGCAACATGGTTTGAATCACTTCATCAAGTGAGACTTTTTTATCTGTGCCGTCTTCCAAAAGCGCGAGGGTGGCGAGCTTGAGGGCTTTTTCGGCGGCGATGCCGTTGCGCTCGATACAGGGGATTTGCACCAAGCCGCCGACAGGGTCGCAGGTCAGACCCAAGTGGTGTTCCATGGCCATTTCGGCGGCGTTTTCCACTTGTTTGGGCGTGCCGCCGATAACTTCGGCGTATGCGCCCGCCGCCATGGAACACGCCACGCCGACTTCGCCTTGGCAGCCGACGTCCGCACCGGAAATCGACGCGTTGGTTTTGTACAAAATACCGATGGCGCCGGCAGTCAGCAGGAAATCTTCGACACGCGATTGGTTGGCGTGCGGATTAAATTTGCGGAAATAGTGCAAGACGGCGGGAATAATGCCTGCCGCTCCGTTGGTCGGTGCGGTTACGACACGGCCGCCGGCGGCATTTTCTTCATTGACCGCCATGGCGTACACCATCGGCCAAAGCTGAGTATTGACGATTTCGCTCTCGCGCAGGACTTTGAGTTTGGCCGCCAACTGCGGCGCGCGGCGACGGACGTTCAAGCCGCCCGGCAGCTGCCCTTCCGCACCCAAGCCGCGCTTGATGCAGTTTTCCATCACATCGGCCACGGCAGCCACACGGTGGCGCACTTCCGCTTCATCGCAACCTGCCAACGCTGCTTCATTAGCCAACACAACTTCGGAAATATTCAACTGGTTCAGACGGCATTGTGCCAACAACTCGTCGCAGTTTTTGTAAGGATATGGCACGTCCGAATTTTCCTGCGCTTCTTGTGCAAACCCTTCATCTATTACGATAAAACCGCCGCCAACCGAATAATAAATCTGCTCTTTCAGCTTCAGGCCGTCTGAATTGTAGGCGATAAAGTTCAAACCGTTCGGATGTTTGGGTAACACTTTGTCGCCGCGGATATCCAAATCTTTTTCAGGATTGAAAGCCATTTCACGGCCGTTGAGTTTTAAAACGTGTTGCGTGCGGATGCGTTCCAAGCGTTGGGGGATGTCTGCAAGCGGAATATCGTGCGGCAGGCTGCCTTCCAAACCGAGCAATAATGCGTCAAATGTGCCGTGTCCGATGCCGGTCAAGGCAAGCGAGCCGTACACTTCAATGACAATGCGCGCCACTTGTGTATCTAAGTTTTCGGCATTCAGCAAATCGGCAAAAGCGGCCGCAGCCTTCATCGGGCCGACGGTGTGCGAGCTGGACGGACCGATGCCGATTTTGAAAATATCAAAGATGCTGATCATAAGGTTTTCCTATCATTGTGTGTGCGGGCTGGCTGTTTTTCAGACGGCCTTAAGGCTTAAAGAGGAATCTTTCGCACCGCTTGCCAATGCAAATACCAAATGTCCGACAACCATCAAAGGATCACCTGCTCCCGGCGAGGTGTATTTCAGCGTCAGCGGTTTTTTACGCAAGGGTTCGTAATGACTGACTTCACACTGTGAGGCCTCTAAACTTGTAGAACCGGCACGGTATTTGTACGCCAACAGCCGTAAATTGTTCAAGTCCATCTTCATGCCACTGTCCAGCAATTCGCGCAACTGGTTTTCCCAGGCAATATCGGTACTTCCGTCTTTAATGGCAATCAAGATGGACTTTTCGAGGATTTTTTTGATGTGCTGGTTCAAGGAGCGGATTGGGAAATGCCCCAGCCACAACAAATCGGTCTCTGCAAATTGTGCGGAAAACTGCTCGATAAACCAGGAATGTAAACCTCGATAATTCGGCGAATGAAACAGGGTTGATTTAACCTTGTTGCCATCTTTATCCAACATGTAATGGCAACCGATAATCACGCTGCAAGATTCGGCAGCCCATCTGGGAATAATGACTTTGGGGGTAAAGAGCGTTTCAAGGCGTTGCTCGGTAAATTGTGTGGTGAAATCGGGGTTGTATTGCAACGATGTCGGTAAATAGCCGCGCCAAAGGTACATGCCGATCCTGTTTTCGCCGATGACATCCAATAGTTGTTCCAGCATGGTACGGCTAGGACATGAAATAAATTCGTCCGCATCCAGCGGAAAAACGAAATCTATCGCTTCATCTTTTGCTACAAGCTGCTTCATAAGCAGGTTTACTAATTGGTCTTGATTGAACTTGAGCGCTTGATATTGATAGATAAATACAGGTAAACCTTCTTCTTTCAATTGAATCAGGATTTCCCTTGTACCATCGCTGCTGCCATGATCGATGATGTGCATTTCATCCATCAGCTCGAGATTATGACGGACAAACGATTCGATAACGTCGTTTTCGTTGCGCACCATACTGATGCTGATTAATTTTTTTCCCATAAATTACGCAATGTATTGAGATGTTTTAATATTTTTCAGACGGCCTCTATCCAACCGGCAATCCGTTTTTCAACGGATTCGGCATTCAGCCCCAAATCGGCTAAGAGTTTTTTCGGGTCGCCGTGTTCGGTAACTTTGTCTTCTACACCCAGCAGCAATACCGGTTTGCAGATGCCGTGTTTCGCCAACACTTCCAACACTGCGCTGCCTGCGCCGCCTTGTTCGGCGTTTTCTTCGGCGGTAACGATGTAATCGTGGCTTCGGGCAAGACGGACGATCAGCTCTTCATCTATCGGTTTGACAAAGCGCATATCGGCAACAGTGGCGTTCAGCTTGTCGGCGGCGGTCAATGATGGGGCAACCATGCTGCCAAAGGCAATAACGGCAATTTTCTCGCCTTCGCGACGGATGATGCCTTTGCCGATTTCAACGGTTTCCAGGCCGTCTGAAACGGTTGCGCCCGTGCCTGTACCGCGCGGATAACGGACGGCGGACGGAGAGTTTGCCTGATAGCAGGTTGAGAGCAGCAGGCGGCATTCGTTTTCGTCGCTTGGTGCGGCAATAATCATGTTCGGAACGCAACGCAAAAAGCTCAAGTCATATAAACCGGCGTGGGTCGGGCCGTCTGCACCGACAATACCTGCACGGTCGATAGCAAACAAAACAGGCAGGTTTTGCAAGGCAACGTCGTGTACCAACTGGTCGTAAGCGCGTTGCAGGAAAGTGGAGTAAATCGCCACGACAGGCTTAATGCCTTCGCATGCCAAACCGCCTGCAAAGGTAACGGCGTGTTGCTCGGCGATTCCAACGTCGAAATAGTGGTCGGGGAATTGCTGTTCAAACTCAACCAAGCCGCTGCCCTCGCGCATGGCAGGCGTGATGGCAACCAAACGCTCGTCAGCCGCCGCTTGGTCGCACAGCCATTGGCCGAAAACTTGCGTATAAGTTGGTTTGGCCGCGGCAGGTTTGACTTCCGGCGCAGGCACTTCGCTCGGCAGCTTGGCAACAGCGTGATATTTGACAGGATCGTTTTCGGCGAATTTGTAGCCGTTGCCTTTTTTGGTGATGACGTGCAACAACTGAGGGCCTTTTCGGCCGCGCAAGTCTTTTAATACGTCCACCAGATTTTCAACGTTGTGGCCGTCCACCGGGCCGGTGTAACGGAAACCGAAGTTTTCAAACAAAGACAGCGACTGTTTGGCGTGTTCCGCTTCGCCTGCCAAGGTTTTGATTTTGTTTTCGACTTTTTGGGCAAGCTCCATCGCGCCGGGCAATTTGTCCAATACTTTGCTCGATTGGGCTTTGATGGTGCTCAACAGGCCGTGCATATCGCGCACGACGTTGCTGGCAAGGTATTTCGGCAGCGCGCCGACATTGGGGGAAATCGACATTTCGTTGTCGTTGAGGATGACCAGCAAATCGACATCCATATCGCCTGCGCAGTTCAGGGCTTCAAACGCCTGACCCGCCGTCATGGCTCCGTCGCCGATGATGGCAACGCTGCGGCGGTTGTTGCCCAACTGTTTGTCCGCAACGGCCATGCCCAAAGCCGCGCCTATGGATGTGGAAGAATGCCCCACGCCAAATGCGTCGTATTCCGACTCGCTGCGTTTCGGAAAGCCCGCCAAACCGCCGTATTGGCGCATGGTGTGCATTTGATTTTTGCGGCCGGTCAGGATTTTGTGCGGATAGCTTTGATGGCCGACATCCCAGACCAAATGGTCTTCGGGCGTGTCGTACACATAATGCAGGGCCACCGTCAGCTCGACCGCGCCCAAGTTACTGGCGAAATGGCCGCCCGTCTTACCGACGGAATCCAACAGAAATTCGCGCAATTCGGCGGCGACTTGCGGCAGCTGTTTTTTCTCCAGACGGCGCAAATCCTGAGGCGTATCGATAATATCGAGCAAAGGGCTTGGGTTCATGATTTTTGGCGGTGATTTTTTGTGTAACGGACGATTATATCAAGAGATTGCACAACTTGTTACAAATGCTTTCAGACGGCCCGAACCTTTATCCTTTATAATACTGCCAACTGAAAACACAAGGCCGTCTGAAATGACCCAAAACGCAAACAATCTCTGCTGGCTCGATATGGAAATGACCGGCCTCAACCCGGAACACGACCGCATTATCGAAGTTGCCATGATCATTACCGATTCCGATTTGAACGTACTGGCGCAATCGGACGTTTACGTCATCCATCAAAGCGACGAGTTGCTCGACGGCATGGACGAGTGGAACACCGCCACCCACGGCCGTACCGGCCTGACCCAACGCGTGCGAGAATCCAAACTGACCGAAGCCGAAGTCGAGCAAAACCTGTTGGACTTCATGTCCGCATGGATACCCGAGAAATCCACGCCCATGTGCGGCAACTCCATCCATCAAGATCGCCGCTTCATGGTCAAATACATGCCGCGTTTGGAAGCCTATTTCCACTACCGCAACTTAGACGTGTCCACGCTGAAAGAATTGGCCAAACGCTGGAATCCTGCCGTTGCCAAAAGCGTGGTCAAACGCGGTTCGCACAAGGCATTGGACGACATCCTCGAAAGCATCGAAGAAATGCGCCATTATCGCGAGCATTTCCTCAAACTCCCTTCCGAACAATAATCCCAAGGCCGTCTGAAACCGGTTTGACACCGTTCAGACAGCCTGATCGGCTTCCCTCATCTCATGAAAATCACCAAAATTTTTACCTTCGATTCCTCGCACATGCTCGACGGGCATGACGGCAAATGCCAAAACCTGCATGGCCACACCTACAAACTCGAAATCACCGTCTCCGCGCCCGTTATCCAAGGCGGCGCAAAAGACGGCATGGTGATGGACTTTACCGACCTGAAAGCCATCGTCAAACAACACATTACCGACCCGTTCGACCATGCCTTCATCTATCACGGCGACAACGAACGCGAAAGCCAAATCGCCGCGCTTTTGGAAGGCTGGAACATGAAAACCCTGCGCTTGCCCTGCCGCACCACAGCCGAAAACATGAGCGTAGAAATGTATGGCCGTCTGAAAAATGCCGGTGTCAAAGTGTGCAGCGTGAAACTATGGGAAACGCCGACGTCGTGTGCAGAATATGAAGGAGACTAAACCGGCATTTTGTATTTTTCAGACGGCCTGTTCCACAAACACACCCATCCGCTAAACATCAAAAGGAATCTTCATGAAAATCATCTCCACCCTCCTCGTCCTCTTCGTCGCTGTCGAACACTTCTACATCGCCTGGCTCGAAATGACGCAAATCCCAAGCGAAAAAGCGTCAGAGCTGTTCAACATGCCTTACGAATTTATGGAACAAAAGCGCGTGCAAACCCTGTTTTCCAACCAAGGCCTGTACAACGGTTTCCTCGCCATCGGCTTGGTATGGGCGCGCTTTGCCGCACCCGACAACGCGGTTTACGGCGCGACCATCCTGTTCCTCGGCTTTGTCCTCATCGCCGCCGCATGGGGCGCGTTTTCATCCGGCAACAAAGGCATTTTGCTCAAACAAGGCTTGCCGGCATTTTTGGCCGCCGCAGCCGTCATTGCCGCTTAAACACACCAGCCGTTCTTTCCACTCGAACTAACAGAAAGAATGGCTGCCTCAACCGATTTCTTAAAACGCTTCACCACAACAATTAAAACCCCACACCCGACATTCATGACCATTCACATCACGCCGAACAATCCCCAATACCGCATTGTCGAAATCTTTGAAAGCCTGCAAGGCGAAGGCTGGAATACAGGCATGCCCGCCGTTTTCATCCGTTTGGGCAAATGCAATCTCGCGTGCAGCTGGTGCGATACCGACTACCTCAAATTCGGCATGATGAGCCTGTCCGATATTTTGGGCCGTCTGAAAACCTACACGGCGCGCAATATCATCATTACCGGCGGCGAACCCACCATCCAACCGCATTTGGATACCCTGCTCAATGCACTCAAAGCCGAAGGCTATTTCCTGTGTATCGAAACCAACGGCCTCAACCCCGCGCCGCCGCAAATCGACTACGTTGCTACCAGCCCTAAGGCCTGCTACGCCGCCAAATATCAATCTAGTTGCATCGAGAAAGCTAATGAAGTGCGCATTGTTGCCGACGGCGATGTCATTGCGTTTTGCCAAGAGATGGAACGCAAAATCCTCGCCCAACATTACTACCTCTCGCCTTGCGAGCAAGAAGGTGTGATGAATATCTACGACACCATCCGCCAAATCGGTGTGTTAAACAGCCGACCCGATGCACTCGTCCATTGGCAATTGAGCGTACAAACGCATAAATGGGCAGGAATAGAATAATTCGTTTGAAATCAATTAAAAACAAAATCTTTACAAAATATTGAATGTAAATACCATTCGATATCCGACCAAATGAACTGCTGGCAAAGCTCTCAGGCCGTCTGAAAACCCTATTTCAGACGGCCTTTTTTATTACAAACCTCTTGACCGATTACATAAGATTACGTAAAGTGTGCAACAGTTTTCATAAATTGGTAAAACCAATTTACCTGATAACTGGTTGCATCTAAAAAAAATAGCAATCCTTATTCGAAAAACATTAACTACTCAACACATCGCATCAAACCGCCATTGATTGACGGTTATGATGCTTGTTGCCCCGAGGATAATCCCATGGCTCTCTTTCTCAGTATTTTTCCCATCGTGCTGCTGATCTGGCTGATGGTTAAGAAAAACAGTATGCCGTCCTACGTCGCGTTGCCGATTACCGCCGCGCTGATTTATGCCATCAAACTGTTTTATTTCGGCGACGACGCCATGTTGCTCAACGCAACAGCCGCGTCCGGCCTCGTCTCTACCCTGACCCCGATTACCGTAATTTTCGGTGCCATTATGTTTAACCGCATGATGGAAACCACCGGCTGTATCGATGTCATCCGCAAATGGCTGGCCACCATCAGCCCGAATCCGATTGCCCAGTTGATGATCATCGGCTGGTCTTTCGCCTTTATGATTGAAGGCGCATCCGGTTTCGGCACACCTGCCGCCATTGCCGCGCCAATCCTGATGAGCTTGGGCTTCAACCCATTAAAAGTAGCCATCTTCACTTTGGTCATGAACTCCGTACCCGTATCCTTCGGTGCAGTAGGTACCCCGACTTGGTTCGGCTTCGCTCCTTTAGGCTTGGATCAAAAGAGCATTATGGAAATCGGTATGCAAACCGGCGTAATGCACTTCTTTGCTGGTTTCATCATCCCTGTGATCGGCTTGAGCTTCATCGTACCTTGGGCTGAAATCCGCAAAAACTTGGGCTTCATCGGTATCGCCGTATTCTCCTGTACCCTTCCTTACGTTGCATTGGCGATGGTCAATGAAGAATTCCCATCTCTGGTTGCCGGCGCAATCGGCCTGATGGTATCCGTATTCGCCGCAAACCGCGGCTGGGGCTTGAGCAAAGATTACGCCAAAGACCCGAATGCAGAAAAAGTACCTTTCGCACAAGTTGCCAAAGCACTGGCTCCTTTGGGTATGCTGATCGGCATGCTGGTGATAACCCGTATCAAACAGCTGGGCATCAAAGGCCTGCTGACCAGCAAAGAAGAATGGTTCAGCTTCCAACTGCCGTTTGATTTGTCCAAAATCACCGTCAGCGACTCCCTGACCATCACCTTCGGCAACATCTTCGGCCAAGGCGTAAACGCTTCCTACCAAACCCTCTACGTTCCGGCTTGGATTCCGTTTGTCTTCACCGTTTGGATTTGCATCCTGCTGTACAAAACCAAATTCAAAGATGCGTGGTCTTTCTACGCTGCAACCTTCAACCAAACCAAAAAACCTCTGCTTGCCCTGATGGGTGCGCTGATTATGGTTCAACTGATGATGGTTGGCGGCGACGACTCCATGGTGAAAATCATCGGTAAAGAGTTTGCCGCGATGGCAGGCGAACACTGGGTGTACTTCTCCCCATACTTGGGCGCAATCGGTGCATTCTTCTCCGGCTCCAACACTGTATCCAACTTGACCTTTGGTCCGATTCAACAACAAATCGCGCTTGATACCGGCCTGTCCGTTACCCTCATCCTCGCCCTGCAATCCGTAGGCGGCGCAATGGGTAACATGGTCTGCATCAACAACATCATCGCCGTATGCAGCGTATTGAACGTAAACAACGCCGAAGGCGCGATCATCAAGAAAACTGTCATCCCGATGAGCATCTATGGCGTCATCGCCGTGACTATCGCTTCAATTTTCTTCTTGTAAACCGCTTCATATCAAAGGCCGTCTGAATATTCAGACGGCCTTTTTTGTATTCTTTTGCTATATTTCTTAAAGAATCATTAATGTATATATTCCGCAACAACCCGTATAACCACTTTGCAACACCAAATTACAAACAACTTTCTATTAATAAACAATCAGGTAAGCATAAGTAAACACTGTTTTGCAATTTACCTAATTGTCACTACCACCAAAACGCCTACAATATGCTTCATCTGCAAACGAAAACCCTTTCTCACTTTGCAAGATAACACACAACCCTCATATGGAGCTTAGATCATGAAATTACTTTCTGTTATCACTGCAGCCGCATTGGCTACTGTTTCCTTCTCTGCTGCCGCTGCACCTGCCGGCTTCGTTTCTTACCATTGTGACGGTGGCAAATCACTGAACGTGATGTACGGCTTTGACCGTAGCGGCCGTGCAGTTACTGCTGACGTAAACGCCGGTGGCAAAAAAGCCTCTTTGGTTGTCAACAAAAAACGTTCTGACAGCACTGGCACTACTTTCACCAACCGTCAAGGTTATGCAATGTCTGCCGGTTTCATCGACAAAAACACCCACACTACTTCTGAAGTAGTTGGCGTGAACGCCCCTAACGGCTCATTCCTGGTGAAAAACTGCGAACCACGTCCACGTTAATCCCAGTTTTCCTATTTAACCGAATCATCCCGGTTTAATCAAAAGGCCGTCTGAAAAACAATTTTCAGACGGCCTTTTGATTCAATCCTATAAAAAAGAGCGTGTCCCGTACACGCTCTTTTTGTTTGTTCACCCAATTAAATACGCATCGGCATTACGATGTATTTGAAGTTCGGATTGTTCGGCACGGTAAACAGCGTTGAACGGTTGGCATCGCCGAAAGCAAGCTGCATATCGTCGGAGTGGATATTACGCAACACGTCCATCAAGTAGCCGATATTGAAACCGACTTCGAGTTCTCCGCCTTGGTAAGCGATTTCCAGCTCTTCGCGCGCTTCTTCCTGCTCGTTGTTGCTACATACGACACTCAGCAAACCTGGCTGCAAGAACAGTCGTGCACCGCGGAATTTTTCATTGGCAAGAATGGCGGCACGTTCGAGCGCACCCAAAAGCTGAGTACGGGATACGAGGAAAATCTTGTCGTTATCCAAAGGAATCACGCGGTTAAAGTCAGGGAACTTGCCGTCGATGACTTTGCTGACAATAGTCGTGCCATTGCATTGGAAGCGTACTTGATTGTCCAAAAGCTCAACGGTAATGGACTCGGACGGATTGTTCAACAGCTTAAAGAGTTCCAATACCGTTTTACGCGGCAGGATCACTTCCGTTTTCGGCAGTTCTGCTTCAATTTGGCTGGCCGCATAAGCAAGGCGGTGACCGTCGGTTGCAACAAGGCGCAGTTGGTTTCCTTCAACCTGCATCAGTAAGCCGTTGAGATAATAGCGGATATCTTGAACTGCCATGCTGTATTGCACTTGCGAAAGCATGGTTTTGAAGGTTTCTTGAGTCAGCGAGAAAGTCGCGCTGACGTCGCTGCCGACGTTCATCAACGGAAAGTCTTCAGCAGGCAGGGTTTGCAGGGCAAAACGGGATTTGCCCGCGCGCAAAGTCAGACGGTTGTCCGCCCAATCCAGTGACACCAGCGCACTGTCAGGCAGGGCGCGCAGAATGTCTTGGAATTTTTTAGCGTTGGTCGTAATGCGGAAATCGCCTGCCTGACTTTCAGGGCCGGCGGTATTGATTTGGATTTCCAAGTCGGTTGCCAAAAGTTTGGTTTGTCCGTCTTTGCTTTCCAGCAACACATTGGACAAAATCGGCAGAGTATGGCGACGTTCGACAATACCGGTAACGGCTTGCAACGGCTTGAGCAGACTGTCGCGATCGGCTTGTAAAATCAGCATGTTCCATTCCTTTGAATTTGAAATCGGTTGATTTGGGTATTTTAAAATATTTTTTGTTTTCAGACGGCCTCACATTGACATCAGGCCGTCTGAATATTGCATTGGGTCAGTTCTGAATCAAAATCAGCAGTTTCTCGTAGTCTTGCGCCAATTCGGGATCTTCTTCGCGCAGTTTCGCCACCGCTTTGACACCGTGCATCACGGTTGTATGGTCGCGACCGCCAAAGGCATCGCCGATAGAAGGTAGGCTGAGCGCGGTCAGCTCTTTGGTCAGGCTCATGGCAACTTGGCGAGGACGGGCGATGTTGCGTGTGCGTTTTTTACCCAATATATCGCTGATTTTAATACGGTAGTATTTGGCTGTCGCATCGATGATGATGTCGGCAGTAATGACTTTGTGTTTCTCGGCAATAATATCCTGCAAAGCCGTACGCGCCAAATCCATGTCGATGACTGGGCGGTTCATAAAACGGCTGCTGGCGCTGACACGGTTGAACGCGCCTTCCAACTCACGCACATTGGAGCGGATCAGATTGGCAATAAACAGAGCAGCTTCGTCTTCGATACTGATACCGGCTGCTTCTGCCTTTTTCTGCAAAATCGCCACGCGCATTTCCAATTCGGGCGGTTCGAGTTCCAAAGTCAACCCCCATGAGAAACGGGATTTGAGACGGTCGTCCATGCCCTCGATTTTGGCAGGCAATACGTCGCACGTCAGAATCAGCTGTTTTTTCTCGTTGTGGAAATGGTTGTACAGATAGAAGAATTCTTCCATCGTACGGTCTTTGCCTTTGATGAACTGAATATCGTCGATAATCAGCAGGTCATATTGCTTGTATTGTTGCTTGAACACATCATAAGTGTTGTTGCGCACAGCCTTCATAAAGCTGCGGATATAGTCGTCCGAGTGCATATAGCGCACTTTGGCATCAGGACGGTTTTTCAGCAATTCGTTGCCAATGGCCTGCACCAAGTGGGTTTTACCTAAACCGGTACTGCCGTATAAGAAAAACGGGTTGTAGCCCTGCCCCGGATTTTCAGCAATCGCTTGGGCGGCTGCGGCGGCAAGGCGGTTGCCCTTACCTTCCACCAAAGTTTCAAATGTATAGTCGCGCGACAGATTGGTCTGTTCGTAGCGCGCTTCTTCCGCATCGTGTTGTGCGTCGGTTTTGGCTTTGGCAACTGCTTTAGACTCAGCCGGAGCGGCAGTTTGTACTTGAGGCTCATGCGGCAGGTTTTTCATGCGTTGCGCCAAAATCTCGGCAGCCGTCATGGCAGCGGCAGGCTTGGAAACCGTTTCAGACGGCCTATCTTCTTCCACTGCCACAGCAGTTTGCAAAGGCATTTGAACAGGCTCTACAAATTCTTCAACTTCAATGACTTCTTGCACTTGCACCGGCGCAACAACCTGAGCCGCCATTTCATAATGCGTACCTACGCCCGGCTTAAACGCAAACGCAGCCTGCTGAGGCACCAATTCGGCACGCACGGCGTCAATTTTGGCGGCAAACTGGCTTTTGAGCATATTGCAGGCAAATTGGTTTTTACCATACACCACCCATACGCCGTTTTCTTCACCCACGGTCAAAGGCGCAATCCATTGCGCAAACTGCCCGGCAGGCAACATTTCGTGAAGGCGGCAAAGGCACAGCGGCCAAAATTCAGCTAACGTCATGAGATTAAGCTCGGAAAATGGAAGATTTGGGAAATACAAGAAGGCAGAGCAGACAGGTAATCCGATAAAAATCAAATTTTTACGATACTCCCACTGCTTTCAGACGGCCTTGCGCACAGAGAAAAGCAAGGTTGGGCGATTATACCCATTCCGCTCTTTTTTATCCACAACCGCCGCAAAATTTTATCCACAAATTCTATCAATGCATCAAACTCGTTGTCACACTTTAGCCAACGAAAAGTTTTTATATTGATTGACAAAAGCAACAAATTGGAGTGTAATTCACGGTTTAATTATCTACCAATTTTTAGGAAACATCATGAAACGCACTTATCAACCTTCCGTTACCAAACGCAAACGCACCCACGGCTTCTTGGTTCGCTCCAAAACCCGCGGTGGTCGCGCAGTATTGGCTGCCCGTCGCGCCAAAGGCCGCAAACGCCTGGCTGTATAATTTTGAATTACGGCTTCTCGAAGCAGTATCGCTTATTAAAAACGGATGATTTTTCATCCGTTTTTGCGTTGAAAAACCGACGCAGCCGCGATTTGCTGCAAGTCTCCCAGTCCGCAGACAACACGCTCGGCCATCCGCGCCTTGGTTTGGTCGTCAGCAAAAAGACCGCCAAACGCGCCCATGACCGCAATTACATGAAGCGCGTCATCCGCGACTGGTTCAGGCTGAATCAACACCAACTGCCGCCGCATGATTTTGTTGTGCGCGTGCGTCAGGCGTTTAATCGGGAAACCGCCCCTGAAGCCCGAGACCAACTTGCCCAGCTGATGAAAAAACGCCGATGAATACCCTGCTTTCCAAGCTCTTCCTTGCACTCATCCGCTTTTACCAATACTGCATCAGCCCCCTCATTCCGCCGCGCTGCCGCTATACCCCGACCTGTTCACAATACGCAGTCGAAGCCGTCAAAAAATACGGCGCATTCAAAGGCGGATGGCTGGCAATCAAACGCATCGCACGATGCCATCCTTTCGGCGGACACGGCCATGACCCTGTTCCATAATGCTGCTGTCAACCATTTAAAGAACACGATTTCCTTTAATTTCCCGTCGGTTTCTATATAATGCCGTCTGAAGCAGTTTTCATCTCGATTACCTATCCGTCAATTCCAGGAATCTCTTATGGATTTTAAAAGACTAATGGCGTTTTTTGCCATTTCAGTGGCAATCTTTGCCGGCTGGGAACATTTTTTCCCCAGCCCCAAACCTAATCCGGCGCCACAAGCCGCGCAACAGCAAACGGCCGCAGCTCCGGCAAAAGCCGCTGCCGAAACCGTGCTTGCCCCGGCCTCCTCTATTACCGTTACCACAGACACGATTAAAGCCGTCATCGATGAGAAAAGCGGCGACCTGCGCCAGCTGACCCTCTTGCAATACAAAGCAACCGGCGACGAACACAAACCATTCGTCCTGTTTAACGACGGCAAAGAATACACCTACGTTGCCCAATCCGAGCTTTTGGACGCACAAGGCAACAACGTTCTGAAAGGCATCAGCTTTACCGCTCCGCAAAAACAATACAGTTTGGAAGGCGACAAAGTTGAAGTCCGCCTGAGCGCACCTGAAACCAACGGCCTGAAAATCGACAAAGTTTATACTTTTACCAAAGGCAGCTACTTGGTTAACGTCCGCTTTGACATTACCAACAGCAACGGCCAACCCGTCAACCTGAGCGCAGACTACCGCATCGTTCGCGACCACAGCGAACCTGAAGGCCAAGGCTACTTCACTCGCTCTTACGTCGGCCCGGTGGTTTACACCCCTGAAGGCGGCTTCCAAAAAGTCAGCTTCTCTGATTTGGACGACGATGCCAAATCCGGCAAATCCGAAGCCGAATACATCCGCAAAACCCCGACCGGCTGGCTCGGCATGATTGAACACCACTTCATGTCCACTTGGATTTTGCAGCCTAAAGACGGCCAAAGCGTTTGCACCGCAGGCGACTGCCGTATCGACATCAAACGTCGCAACGACAACCTGTACAGCGCAAGCGTCAGCGTGCCTTTAGCCGCCATCCAAGCCGGTGCGAAAGCTGAAACCGCCATCAACCTGTATGCCGGTCCGCAAACCACTTCCGTTATCGCCAATATCGCCGACAAACTGCAACTGGCCAAAGACTACGGCAAAGTACACTGGTTCGCCTCCCCGCTCTTCTGGCTCTTGAACCAACTGCACAACATCATCGGCAACTGGGGCTGGGCAATCATCGTTTTGACCATCATTGTCAAAGCCGTACTGTATCCATTGACCAACGCCTCTTACCGCTCTATGGCAAAAATGCGTGCCGCCGCACCTAAATTGCAAGCCATCAAAGAGAAATACGGCGATGACCGCATGGCGCAGCAACAAGCCATGATGCAACTTTACAAAGACGAGAAAATCAATCCGCTGGGCGGCTGTCTGCCTATGCTGTTGCAAATCCCCGTCTTCATCGGTCTGTACTGGGCATTGTTCGCCTCCGTAGAATTGCGCCAAGCGCCTTGGTTGGGTTGGATTACCGACTTGAGCCGTCCGGATCCTTTCTACATCCTGCCTTTGATTATGGCGGTAACCATGTTTGCACAAACTTATCTGAATCCGCCGTCAACCGACCCTATGCAGGCGAAAATGATGAAAGTCATGCCTTTGATTTTCTCCATCATGTTCTTCTTCTTCCCTGCCGGCTTGGTTCTGTACTGGGTAGTCAACAACCTCTTGACCATCGCCCAACAATGGCACATCAACCGCAGCATCGAAAAACAACGTGCCCAAGGTGAAGTTATTTCTTGATAAAGGCTTAGGCAACACAAAGGCCGTCTGTTGTTCAGACGGCCTTTTTTTATTTCCTCAAACAAATACAGTTTGAAATTGAATCCAATCCAGTTTTAAGCGGCATGCAACACAAAAATCGTCGGGCGCTTTTTCAAATTCGGCATTTCTTTTCTTTTTCGCCACTGCGCAATCGTCTGACTGATGATTTCCTGTGTCGACAAGGTCAAGTCCGTAGCCACGCACAAGCGCGTTTCGGGATGCAGGTTTTCCACCGCATCAGCCAACAACGCATCGTTGCGATACGGCGTTTCGATAAACAGCTGCGTTTCATTCTGCTGGCGCGAACGTTGCTCCAAAGCCTTCAAACTCTGAATCCGCTCATTTTTTTCAGACGGCAGATAACCCTTAAATGCAAAGTTCTGCCCATTCGCACCCGAAGCCATCAGCGCCAGCAACAAACTGGACGGGCCGACCAAAGGCCGTACTTCAAAACCGTGTTTATGCGCCAACGCCACCAAATTCGCGCCTGGATCAGCAACAGCCGGGCAACCCGCCTCACTGACAATGCCCATACTGCGTCCCTCTTGCAAAGGCTTCAGCAATTCCGGCAAAGTCTTCAAATCCGTGTGTTCATTCAGCGTTTGCAAATTCAGCTCGCGGATAGGCGTAGTCACGCCCAAATGTTTCAAATGCGCGCGCGCTGTTTTTTCCGCTTCCACGACAAAATCCGTCAGCCCGACAATCGCCTGTTGTTCATGCGGCAACAGGCATGGCGTATCAGGCGCACCCAAAGGGGTAGGAATCAAATACAAAATCGGTTTCATTCTTGCAACTCCAAAAAATCTCAGGCCGTCTGAACACATTCAGACGGCCTCAAACTATAAAACTTCCACACCTTCGTTTTTCAAAAAATCAATCAGACGGAAAATCGGAAGGCCGATCAAAGCATTCGGGTCCGTACTTTCAATCCGCTCCAACAAAGCAGCGCCCAAACCCTCGCTCTTCGCCGCACCGGCACAATAAACCGCATCCGGCTCTCGTTCCAAATATCGGCTGATTTGCGCCTGCGTCAACTGTCGCATGGCAACCACCGTATGATCGACATGATGCTGAACCTTGCCCGTAGCAGTATTCAAAAGCACGATTGCACTGTAAAATTCAATCCGTTTTCCGCTTAAGTCCGCCAGCATCTGTTGTGCATTTGCGACGTTCATCGGTTTACCCAACTGCCGTCCTTCGCACCATGCGACTTGGTCTGCGCCGATAATCAGCGCGGCAGGGAAAGTTGCCGCCAATGAACGGGCTTTGCCTTCCGCTAAACGCAGCGCCGTCTCGCCTGCATGCTCGCCCTCAATAGGCGTTTCGTCAAAATCAGGCGATGCCGTCTGAAAATCGATACCCAAACGGCGAAGCTGTCCACAGCGGAAAACCGAACTCGACCCTAAAACCAAAGGCAGTTTTACTTCCATATTTTTACTTAAAAACATTGACGTTAGACTGCTGAAATTATATCATACTCCGTTTATGTCATACCCTAATTTGATTGACCCAGAAGTTTTCGCCGCCGAAGGGCAGAATCTGCAAGGCAGCTTCCTGCTCGAAGAATTGGATGAACGAGTCAGTTCGCACGATTATCCGGCCGACAAACAGACACGCGTGTCGTTTACGCTGCAAGGCGGTCGTGACCGGCTGCACCGTCTGTTTCTCGATTTAAACGTCAAAGCCGACATGCCCCTGATTTGCCAGCGTTGCATTACGCCCATGCCGTTTCTACTCGATGAAACCAGCCGTATCGTCCTGTTTGCCGATGAAGAGAGTTTGGACGAAGCCATGCTTGCCGATGAAGAATTGGAAGGCATGCTGCTCGAAAAAGAGCTTGACGTGCGGACTCTGGTTGAAGACCAAATCCTGATGTCGCTCCCTTTCTCCCCTCGACACGAAGACTGCGGCAACAATGGAACACTGGACGAAGTCAATCGGGACAAACCAAACCCCTTCGCTGTTTTAGCAGGTTTGAAAAGCAGTTAATTAGGACACAGTTTATTTATCTAGGAGCTTGAAATGGCCGTTCAACAAAACAAAAAATCCCCTTCTAAACGCGGTATGCACCGTTCACACGACGCTCTGACTGCGCCTTCTCTGTCTGTTGACAGCGCAACCGGCGAAGTACATCGTCCACACCACATTTCTCCAAACGGTATGTACCGTGGCCGTAAAGTGGTAAAAGCTAAAGGCGAATAATCCGTTCGTCTGACTGAAAAAGCCAGAATATTGCCATGCAATGACTGGCTTTTTTGCATTGCACCCTGTATTTTCCTCTTCGGAAGCACACCATGAAACGTAAAATCTGGTACACCTACGACGACATCCACCGCGTAATCAAAGGATTGGCGGAAAAAATCCAAAACTCCGGCACCAAATACGATGCCATGATTGCCATTGGCGGCGGCGGTTTTATCCCTGCCCGCATGTTGCGCTGCTTCTTGGAAATTCCGATTTACGCCGTCACCACAGCCTACTACGACAGCGATAACGAAGGTCAAGTGACCGAGGAAGTAAAAAAAGTCCAATGGCTCGATCCCGTTCCCGATGTACTGAAAGGCAAAAACGTACTGGTCGTCGACGAGGTGGACGACAGCCGCGTTACCATGGAATTCTGCCTGAACGAATTGTTGAAAGAAGATTTCGGCACCGTCGGCGTGGCAGTATTGCATGAAAAAATCAAAGCCAAAGTCGGCAAAATTCCTGAAGGTATCCCTTATTTCAGCGGCATCACCGTTGAAGACTGGTGGATCAACTATCCTTGGGACGCGCTGGACATTGACGAACACAACAAATTGGCCGCGCAAAACCAATAAATCTGGCACGACTGTCGCAACAAGCCTTTTCATCTGATTTTCAATTCAATCTCCTGAAAATCAGATGAGCGTGCTTGTCCGATTGTCTGAGGCCGTCTGAAACACACAAACCGGAGAACAACATGATTACACTGGCCGTAGATGCCATGGGCGGAGATGCAGGCCTTGCGATTACCGTCCCCGGTGCAGTGGATTTCCTGAAACAGCAATCCGACGTACATCTGATTATGGTCGGAGATGAAGCAGCAGTCCGCCAAGCATTAAGCTCTGCTGGTGCGCCTATGGACCGCATTACCGTCAGCCATGCAGCGCAAGTCGTCGAAATGGATGAAGCGCCGCAATCCGCGCTGAAAAACAAAAAAGAATCATCCATGCGCATCGCCATCAACCAAGTCAAAGAAGGCAATGCGCAAGCCGCCGTATCGGCAGGCAATACCGGCGCACTGATGGCGACCGCCCGATTCGTCCTCAAAACCATTCCCGGCATTGAGCGCCCTGCTATCGCCAAATTCCTGCCTTCCGACAGCGAACACGTTACTCTAGCTTTGGATTTGGGAGCTAACGTCGACTGTACGCCCGAACAACTGGTTCAATTTGCCATCATCGGCAGCGAGCTGGTACACGCGTTACACCCTGAAAAAGGCAGCCCGCGCGTCGCCCTTTTGAACGTCGGCACAGAAGACATCAAAGGTACGGATGCCGTCAAACAAACCTTTAAACTGTTGAGCAGCAGCAAACTCAACTTTATCGGCAATATCGAAAGCAACAGCGTTTTGTATGGCGAAGCCGATGTCATTGTCGCTGACGGGTTTGTCGGCAACGTTATGCTCAAAACCATCGAAGGCGCGGTTAAATTCATGAGCGGCGCCATCCGACGCGAATTCCAAAGCACCCTGTTCAACAAACTTGCCGCTATTGCCGCCCTGCCCGCACTCAAAGGTCTGAAAGGCAAATTGGATCCGCGCAAATTTAACGGCGCTATTCTGCTTGGTTTACGCGGTATTGTGATTAAGAGCCACGGCGGAACCGACGAAGTCGGCTTCCGTTATGCTTTGGAAGAAGCCTACCACGAAGCCAAATCTGCCGGCCTCGCTCAAATCGAACAAGGCGTAGCCACCCAGTTGGCTGCTTTGGAAGCCGCCAAAGCAGCAGCCGAACTGGAAGAAACCGCTACTCCAACAACGGAAGCTTAAGGCTGATATATACAGGCCGTCTGAAACTTCACAATGTTCAGACGGCCTGTTTTTATCTTTAATCACCGACTTCATTCTTAATATTGGGAATTTTCCCATTTTCGCTTACAATACCCGACTATCTGAATCAACTCTCTAAAAAGGCCGTTCTCATGCAATATGCCAAAATTTCCGGTACAGGCAGCTACCTTCCTGCCAACCGCGTCAGCAATGACGACCTTGCCAAAAAAGTGGACACTTCCGACGAGTGGATTACCACGCGTACAGGTATCAAATTTCGCCATATTGCAGACGACAGCGAAAAAACCAGCGATTTGGCCGCCGAGTCAGCGCGCCGCGCCTTGGCAGATGCCGGTTTGCAGGCTGACGATATCGATCTGATTATCGTCGCCACAGCCACTCCCGATATGCAGTTCCCTTCTACGGCAACCATCGTGCAGCAAAAATTGGGTATTGCCAACGGCTGCCCTGCCTTTGACGTACAAGCTGTGTGCGCCGGTTTTATGTATGCCCTGACCACTGCCAATGCCTACATCAAAAGCGGCATGGCGAAAAACGCTTTGGTCATCGGCGCGGAAACCTTCAGCCGCATCGTCGATTGGAACGACCGCACCACCTGCGTCCTCTTTGGTGACGGTGCGGGCGCGGTTGTCTTAAGCGCATCTGACGAACCGGGCATCATCCACGGCAAACTCAAAGCCGATGGCAACTATCTCAACCTTTTGAACGTCCCCGGACAAATCGCCAACGGCCAGATTTGCGGTTCGCCCTACATCAGCATGGACGGCCCCGGCGTATTCAAGTTTGCCGTCAAAATGCTGTCCAAAATCGCAGATGACGTTATCGAAGAAGCCGGTTATACCACCGATCAAATCGATTGGCTTGTGCCGCACCAAGCCAATAAGCGCATTATCGACTCTACCGCCAAACACTTGGGCTTGAGCATGGACAAAGTGATCTTGACCGTCCAAGACCACGGCAATACTTCCGCCGCCTCCATTCCGCTGGCACTGGATGTCGGTATTAAAAACGGCCAAATCAAACGCGGACAAAATCTCTTGCTCGAAGGCATCGGCGGCGGTTTTGCCTGGGGTGCGGTCTTAGTAAAATACTAACGGTTGGGCCGTCTGAACATCCCTTTCAGACGGCCTATTCTGCTCAAACCCATGAAATCCCTAACGTTTGCACTCTGCATCAGCAGTCTGTTTTTAAGCATAACAGCTGCGATATTGCCCAAACTGGCAATCGCCTATCTCGCACTGAGTGCATACGTTTTCCTGCTTTACTACCAAGACAAACAGCGCGCACGCAAGCACGGCAGGCGCATACCCGAAGCAAAATTGCACCTGCTCAACCTGCTTGGTGGCTGGCCGGGCGGTTATTGCGGCAGCCTCATATTCCGGCATAAAACCAGCAAACCCGGATTTGTCCGCACCTTCCGGCTGACCACCGCAACCAATACTGTCGCCACCCTCCTTCTGCTGGCAGACACCCTCAAACATTCAAACCAATAAGGAATTACCATGTCTTTCGCATTCTTCTTCCCCGGACAAGGCTCACAAAGCCTAGGCATGATGAACGGCTTTGCCGAGCAAGCCATCGTTAAAGCCACATTTGACGAAGCTTCCGCCGTATTGGGTCAAGACCTGTGGGCAATGATTAACGGCGAAGATGCCGAATTAATCGGACAAACCGTCAACACCCAGCCCATCATGCTGGCTGCCGGCATTGCCACCTACCGCGCCTACTTAAAAGCCGGCGGCAAAACCCCTTCCGTCGTTGCAGGCCACAGCCTCGGCGAATACACTGCCCTCGTCGCTGCCGGCGCATTGGATTTTGCAGATGCAGTCAAACTGGTCCGCCTGCGTGCCGAACTCATGCAATCCGCCGTACCGCAAGGCGTAGGCGCAATGGCCGCTATTTTGGGTTTGGAAGACGAACAAGTCAAAGCCATTTGCGCCGAAGCCGCACAAGGCGAAGTCGTTGAAGCCGTCAACTTCAACTCCCCGGGCCAAGTCGTGATTGCCGGCAATACCGCCGCAGTCGAACGCGCCATGGCCGCTGCCAAAGAAGCCGGAGCCAAACGCGCCCTGCCGCTGCCCGTTTCCGTTCCCTCACATTGCAGCCTCATGAAGCCCGCAGCGGAAAAACTTGCCGAAGCATTGAAAGACATCACCATCAAACAACCGCAAATCCGCGTCATCCATAACGCCGATGTTGCTTCTTATGATGATGCCGACAAAATCAAAGACGCCCTAGTACGCCAACTGTACAGCCCAGTGCGCTGGACAGAAACCGTCAACGCGCTTGTTTCCGAAGGCATCACCGAATCCGCCGAATGCGGCCCCGGCAAAGTCCTCGCAGGCCTCGCCAAACGCATCAACAAAGAAGCCGTATGCAGCGCATTGACCAATGCCGATCAAGTGGCTGCATTTATCGAAGCCCATTAAAACGTTTTCAGACGGCCTTATCCTGTCAGGCAAGGCCGTCTGAAAAATCAGCTCCACTCCAATCCGAATACATTATGAAAAAAACCATTATTCTTGCCGTTCCCTACATGTACGGACTGGATCAATGTATCGAAAAAAATCTGCGTTTTCTTGGTTTTGAGGTCATCAACCTGTGCTATGACGACCGGGATTCCTATTACCCGAACTTGGGCAGCAGACTCAAAAACCTCTATCACAAACACATCTCCAAAGACGGCAACTATAAAAAATACCTCAAATACAGTCGCCACCTCGACGACATTCAGCAAAAATTGGCCTTGCTAAACGGCAAAAAAGCCGATTATGCGCTCTGTATCCGCGCCAATATTTACCCCAAAGAAATTATCGCCACCATCCGCGAACACAGCAATGTTTGCGTGAATTATCAATGGGATGGCGTAGGCCGCTTCCCAGACATCATTGAATATTTGGATTATTTTGATCAATGCTGGGTTTTCGACCCCGACGATATTCAAAAATATCCGCAATGCCGTTTCAAAGCCACCACCAATTTTTACTTTGACTTTCCCGTGGCTGAATATGCACCCACTAACAAACTCTACTTTTTAGGCGGCTACGAACTTAGACGCGAAGAGCAAACCAAACGCTTTATCCAAGAAACCGAACGCCTCAGCCTACCCTTGGATTTTCATATCTACTGCAAAGACGACAGGGCTGAAAAAGCCTTCGGACACAACGGCATCCGCTATCTTGACCGCAGCAGCATCCTCAGCTTTGAAGAAAACCTCAGCCAAGTGCAAAGTTGCGGTGCAGTCGTCGATTTTGCACAATTCGAACATTACGGCTTATCATTCCGTATCTTTGATGCGTTGCGTTTCGATAAAAAACTGATTACCACCAACAAACATATCTTGGAAACCGACCTATACCACCCAGACCGCGTGTTCGTATGGGACGGCGGTAATTTAGACGCATTGCCTGAATTTTTGGCACGTCCGTATCAGCAACCTGCCCCTGAAATCAAAGCCTATTATTCGTTTACACAATGGCTAAACCGCCTGCTCGGCATTGATTAACTCTATTGCCTATGGCAAATATACCTGCCTGACAAAATATTATATTGAATACATTATGAGTAAGAAAAAAGTCATTCTCGCCATGCCGGAACTCTTCAAAATCCACGAACTCATTATTGAGAACTTGGAGAAATGCGGATTTGAAGTGCTGTCCCTGACCTATGAAGAAAAAGAGTTCAAATACAAAAATGTATTTCAACGGCTGAAAAAAATCTGGTATCGAAATATTCTTGGACAAAAAGACTTCAAAAAACGGACCATGTTCCGCGCCGTAGAAGAACGCCTCAATTCCCTGTTAAGCGAACATCCCGAACAAGCGGATTATTGCTTCATGATTTGGCTGGGTGCCTATCCGAAAGACTTCATCGCCAAGCTCAGAGCGCATTCAAAATTAATGGTGTATTACAACTGGGAAGCCCTGACCTTCTTAAAAGAAGACTTCGACAACATCGAATTTTTCGACAAATTTTACTTTTTCGATCCGTTTGACCAAGGCAAACATCCCGAATACACCGAAAAACTCTTTCCAACCACCAGCTTCTACTTTGACAGCTTCAGGCCGTCTGAAAACCCGCAAAACAAAATCTTGTTTATCGGTTCGTACGCTGCCGACCGCAACAATGACATCCGTGCATTTTGCGAAGCTGCGCGTTCAATCGGTTTAGAAATAGATTTTCGCTTGGCCAGTAAGAAAATCGAAGAAGAAAAAGCGGCTTTAGGCATTCCCGAAGTCGAATTCTTCTCATTTGAAAACGCCCTCTCCTATCGTCAAAACTTAGAAGAAGCGGCCAAATCCTCTGTATTGGTAGATTTCCTCAACCGCAAGCACTACGGCCTCTCTTTGCGGATTTTCGAAGCGATTGGATTGGACAAAAAACTGATTACAACCAATCCGACCATCGTACATTACGATTTTTATCACCCGAACAATATGTTCTACTGGGACGGAAGCAACCTTGAAGAACTCAAAGCCTTCCTGACCTTGCCGTACGTACCGCTTGCCCCCGGCCTAAAACACAAATACAGCTTCAGCAACTGGATCAGCTGCGCATTTGATATTGAACCGAATATCCCTATCGGATTACCTGAAATCGATAGAGAAGTTGTGGAGAATTTAAATGTTTAACCGAGAAAAATTAGTATTAGAAACCGTTCATATCCGCAAACGAGAATTCATTGAACAACCGAAACATATTGTTTATGCAGCCGATCAAAACTATATCAAACACATCGGCACTGCGTTACTTTCTGTATTGCAAAACAATACCAGCTCAATACATTTTCATTTGTTAGTTAGTGGTTCAGAAGGTTATGATTTTAATATTTTCAATCAAATTGAAACATCAAATCAAAACTACGCAATAAGCGTTTACCATTTAAATACAGAATACTTTTCTACCCTGCAAACTACTCATTATTTTACTATCGCTATGTATTACCGTATGAGTATCCCTTGCTTATTAAAAGGTATTGCTCATACTGCACTTTATTTAGATACTGATGTACTGTGCTTGGGTAACATTGATGATTTATTTGAAATCGACATTTCAAATTCTTTGATTGCCGCCGTACCTGATGCAATCTTATACAGAGCATATATAAAACAACTCAATCAATTTGGTTTTACAGATACTGAGCCTTATTTCAACTCTGGGGTCATTCTATTCAATATTGACAAATGGAATGATATGGCAATAGATAAAATTTTGTCTGAAAAAATGCAAGCCGTAGAAAAACAGAATTTTAAACTCTCCTGTCCAGACCAAGATATTTTGAATTTAGCCTGTATAGGTCATGTACACTGGCTTTCAGAAAACTTTAACTGGATACATTGGCATCAAAAATACAGTGAATTAATCGACAATCCCAACAATATCCGCTTAGTCCATTTTGTTGGTCATATCAAACCGTGGCATCAATTAGGCTTCCACCCTGCATATGATCAATATTTTAAGAATTCCCCATGGAATAACGGATATCTAGAACAACCTCTATCAACTTGGTTGCCCTTTCCAAATCCTAAAAGGAAATTTAGACAAGCAGCCAAACGGCTTTGGAAACAAGGACAAAAAAAGCAAGCATGGGCATACTACAAAGAATATTTATTACGCAGAATCAACAAACGACGGTATCAAGCACCCTCCCTAGGTAAATAAGGCCGTCTGAAACCATTTTTCCAATCGCAATTAAGGAATAAAACATGAGTACACAAGATTTAAGCGGCAAAATCGCTTTGGTAACCGGCGCATCGCGCGGTATTGGTGCGGCGATTGCCGATACTTTGGCTGCGGCCGGTGCAAAAGTTATCGGCACTGCCACCAGTGAGAGTGGCGCGGTTGCAATCGGCGAACGCTTGGCACAATGGGGCGGCGAAGGCCGTGCATTGAATTCTGCCGAACCTGAAACCATCGAAAACCTGATTGCCGACATCGAAAAAGAATTCGGCAAACTGGATATTCTGGTCAACAACGCCGGCATTACCCGCGACAACCTCCTGATGCGCATGAAAGAGGAAGAGTGGGACGACATCATGCAGGTTAACCTCAAATCTGTGTTCCGCGCCTCCAAAGCCGTATTGCGCGGCATGATGAAACAGCGTGCCGGCCGCATCATCAACATCACATCCGTTGTCGGCGTGATGGGCAATGCCGGCCAAACCAACTATGCGGCCGCAAAAGCAGGCTTAATCGGCTTCTCCAAATCTATGGCGCGTGAAGTCGGCAGCCGCGGCATTACCGTCAACTGCGTCGCCCCCGGCTTTATCGACACCGATATGACCCGCGCCCTGCCGGAAGAAACCCGCAAAACCTTTGAAGCGCAAACTTCTTTGGGCAAATTCGGTGAAGCGCAAGATATTGCCGATGCAGTCTTGTTCTTGGCTTCTGATCAGGCAAAATACATTACCGGTCAGACACTTCATGTCAACGGCGGCATGTTGATGCCTTAAACCGTTTGTTTATTTAAAGGCCGTCTGAATATTTCAGACGGCCCTTTTTGTCAATCAAAACACTACTTTACATTCTATCTTGATATAATCTTAATAATCCGTTAGATAACGCTCGAAACAGTAAGTCCAAATAAGCATGATACGGGAAATCAAATCGCAGAAATGAAGTTCATTCTGTGCGTTTTTATTTGGGTTTGCTGTCGGTTTTCGACGTGTTTCAGACGGCCTATATAACAATAGCTACTTTTAACGAAAGGCCGCCCACTCTATGCACGAATTCTCCCTCGGTCCCATTGTCATTGTCCTGTTGGTTTCCGTCATTACGGTTATCTGCTGTCGCAAGTTCAACATTCCTTCCATGCTCGGTTATCTTTTGGTCGGTTTTATTGCCGGTCCGGGTATGTTCAAACTGATTCCGCAAAGCCACGCCACCGACTATTTGGGCGAAATCGGCATTGTGTTCTTGATGTTCAGCATCGGTCTCGAATTCTCCCTGCCCAAACTCAAAGCCATGCGCCGCCTCGTATTCGGCTTGGGCGGTTTGCAAGTCATCATTACCATGCTCTCGATTATGGGCATTTTGATGGCAATGGGCACGCCGTTTAACTGGGCGTTTGCCACTGCGGGCGCACTGACCATGTCGTCCACCGCCATCGTCAGCCGCATTCTGTCGGAGAAAACCGAGCTGGGTCAGCCACATGGTCAAATGGCCATGGGTGTTTTGCTGATGCAAGATATTGCCGTGGTACCGCTGATGATTCTGATTCCGGCACTTGCAGGCGGCAGCGAAGGCAACTTGTGGGTAGAGCTGGGCTTGGCCGGTTTGAAAATGTTGCTGACCTTGGGCATTTTATTCGTTGTCGGCAGCCGTGTGATGTCGCGCTGGTTCAGACTGGTTGCCAAACGCAAATCGTCCGAACTCTTTATGATCAACGTTTTGCTGGTTACTTTGGGTGTGGCCTATCTGACAGAGCTTGAAGGCCTGTCTATGGCATTGGGCGCATTCGTTGCCGGTATGCTGCTTTCCGAAACCGAATACCGTATTCAGGTGGAAGACGACATCCGTCCATTCCGCGATATCCTGCTTGGCTTCTTCTTCATTACCGTCGGTATGAAGCTGGATATTCAGGCGCTGATCGGCAACTGGCAGCAAATCCTGATTTTGTTGGCAATCCTATTGGCCTTGAAAGCACTGGTCGTCTTCATCATCGCTTTGCGCATGAAAAACCCTACGAGCGACAGCCTCAAGAGTGCGCTTTATTTGGCACAAGGCGGCGAGTTCGGCTTCGTGATGCTGGCCATTTCCAGCAAAATCAATATGGTTTCGCCCGAATTGGAACAAGCAGCCACTGCAGCCGTCTTGCTCTCCATGATTGCCGCACCATTCATTTTGGGCAGCAGCGATGCCATCGTCAGCCGCTTTGTCAAATCCGACTGGGACATGAAAGCTTTGGACTTGCACTCCATGTTGGTGGAAACCATGAGCAAATCCGAACACGTCCTGATTATCGGTTTCGGACGCGGTGGTCAATCGGTTGCCCGTGTATTGGCGCAAGAAGGCATCCCCTACTTTGCCCTTGACTTGGACATTGCCCGCGTACAAGTGGCACGCAATGCAGGCGAGCCGGTTTCCTTTGGCGATGCCAAACGTCGCGAAGTCTTGGAAGCCGCCGGCTTGGGGCGCGCCAAAATGGTGGTCATCACGCTGAACAATATGCACGAGACCCAACATGTTCTCGGCAACATCATGTCCATGCATCCGAGCATGCCAGTTTATGTTCGCGCCACCAATGACGATTACGTTAAAACCTTTACCGAAATGGGTGCGGAAGAAACCGTCTCCGATACCAAAGAAACCAGCCTGGTGCTGGCAAGCTATGCCATGTTGGGTCACGGTCTCTCTTATAACCATGTTTATCAAACCATAACCCACATCCGTCACAGCCGCTATGCATCTTTGCAAGACTTGTTTGTCGGCAGTGATGATGACAGTTTCTCCGACGAAGACAGCAAGGCCGTCTGCCGCCATGCCTTCCCATTGCAAGGCGAGGCACACGCCATCGGCAAAACCATCCGTGAATTGCCATTGGCAGCGCATTATCTGAAACTATTGTTTATCCGCCGCAATACCGGAAAAATCCAAGACCTTGACCCTGATTTCGTTCTGGAAGCCGGCGATATTTTGGTTGTTGCAGGCAAGCAGGAAGAAATTATTTCCTTTGAAAACTGGTGCTTGCAGGGAGATATCTAATAATCGGCAAATAAATCTTGCGCGTATCAGGATTTTTTGGTTTAATAGCGTCTTCGCAATTTTGTGCATGGGTGATTAGCTCAGTTGGTAGAGCGTCTGCCTTACAAGCAGAATGTCGGCGGTTCGACTCCGTCATCACCCACCAAGTTTCCTTTCATTGTCTTTGACAGTGGATGCGCGGTGGTAGCTCAGTTGGTTAGAGTACCGGCCTGTCACGCCGGGGGTCGCGGGTTCGAGCCCCGTCCGCCGCGCCATTATTTAGAAATGCTGATTCCTCAGTATCTCCCTTTTTCGGGTGATTAGCTCAGTTGGTAGAGCGTCTGCCTTACAAGCAGAATGTCGGCGGTTCGACTCCGTCATCACCCACCACTTTCCTTTTCATTGTCCCTGACAATGGATGCGCGGTGGTAGCTCAGTTGGTTAGAGTACCGGCCTGTCACGCCGGGGGTCGCGGGTTCGAGCCCCGTCCACCGCGCCATTATTTAAAAAGCACTGATTATATCAGTGCTTTTTTATTTTTCTTAAAGACACTATTAAGCTGCGAAAATAGAAACAGGTAAGTAACAGGGTATTGAAATACTGTTTAACCTTAAATTCTGATGATTGAAAAAAGGCCGTCTGAAACTTTTAAAGTTTCAGACGGCCTTTAGTCTATTGAAACAATAGATTAAATATCCAATTCTGCCGTATCGCCTTCTTTTTCCATCCATGCGCGGCGGGCTGCGGCTTCGCCTTTACCCATCAGTTTGACGAAAATATCGCGTGTTTCGTCATCTGCGCCTTCTGGGATTTGTACCTGCAACAGGCGGCGGGTGTCGGGGTGCATGGTGGTATCTTTGAGCTGGTCGGGGTTCATCTCGCCCAAGCCTTTGAAACGGCTGATGGAATAAGCAGTTTCTTTAACGCCTTCTTTTTGCAGTCGCTCCAAAATGCTGTCGAGTTCGTTTTGGTCGAGTGCGTAGAATTTGCGGGCAGGTCTGCTTTTGCCTTGTGCGTTGACATCAACGCGGAACAGCGGTGGCTGGGCGACGTAGATGTGTCCGTCGGCGACCAGTTTGGGGAAGTGGCGGTAGAACAGGGTCAACAGCAAGACCTGAATATGCGAACCGTCTACGTCGGCATCGGACAGGATGGCGATTTTGCCGTAGCGCAGGCCGCTTAAGTCGGGATTGTCGTTGATGCCGTGCGGATCAACGCCGATGGCAACGGAAATATCATGGATTTCAGCGTTACCGAAGAGTTGGTCGGGGTGGACTTCAAAGCTATTAAGCACTTTGCCGCGCAGGGGCAAGATGGCCTGCGTGGCTTTGTCGCGGGCAAGTTTGGCTGAGCCGCCGGCGGAATCGCCTTCGACAAGGAAGAGTTCGTTTTCGCGGATGTCTTCACTTTCGCAGTCGGTCAGTTTGCCGGGTAAGACAGCGACGCCGCTGCCTTTTTTCTTTTCAATCTTTTTAACCGAACGCATCCGCGCTTGTGCCTGACGGATGGCGAGTTCGGCGATTTTTTTGCCGTAGTCCACGTTTTGGTTTAGCCACAATTCCAAAGGGTCGCCCGATACAGTGGCAACGAGTTTCAGCGCATCGCGGTTGGTCAGCTTGTCTTTGGTTTGACCTTGGAACTGAGGGTCGAGGACGCGGGCAGAGAGGACGAAGGCGGTTTTACTGAACACGTCGTCGCTTTGTACTTTTACGCCGCGTGGTAAAAGGTTGTGTAGATTGATGAAGTTGTTGACGGCGTTGAACACGGCTTGTTTTAAGCCTGCTTCATGCGTCCCGCCTAATGGGGTGGGGATGAGGTTGACATAGCTTTCGTTGGCGCATGAGCCTTCTTCCAGCCAAGTCAGGGCAAATGCTGCACCTTCGCCAATGCTGAAATCGCCGTTGTGGCCGTCTGAAATGTAGTTTTCGCAGGAGAAGATAGGTACGGCTTCCTGAGCGTCGGCAATCAGGTCGGTCAGATAGCTTTTCAGGCCGTCTGGATAGTGCCAAGTTTGGGTATGCGCTTCGTCTTCGCCTTTGACCGGACGAGTCAGGGAAACGCGTACGCCCGGCAGTAATACGGCTTTGGCGCGTAGCAGGCGTTCGAGTTCGGGAATACTGTAATTCGGGCTTTCAAAATATTTGCCGTCCGGCCACACGCGCACTTCGGTACCGCTGTCTTTGACGGCGCATTTGCCCACTTCAGTCAATGGCTCAATGACGTCGCCACCGGAAAAGACGATGCGGTGGACTTTGCCTTCACGTTTGACCGTTACTTCAAGGCGGGTGGAAAGGGCGTTGGTAACAGATACGCCGACGCCGTGCAGACCGCCTGAAAAGGCATACGCGCTGCCGCCGTCTTTTTTGTTGAACTTGCCGCCTGCGTGCAGACGGGTGAATACGAGTTCGACTACGGGTACGCCTTCTTCAGGGTGCAGGCCGACGGGAATGCCGCGGCCGTTATCACGGACGGAAAGCGAACCGTCTTCATGAATTTGCACATCGATTTCAGTCGCGAAACCGCCCAATGCCTCATCCGCCGCGTTATCAATCACTTCCTGACAGATATGGGTCGGGCTGTCGGTACGAGTGTACATGCCGGGACGTTCTTTGACCGGCTCCAAGCCTTTGAGGACGGTAATGCTGGATTCGCTGTATTGATTGTTTTTAGCCATAGGAATAATGTAAAGGCCGTCTGAAAGGATGAAAAACAACGCTTTCAGACGGCCTGAAAGCGTTTGGGTTATAGGTTTTCTATTGGATTGCGACGGATAAAGTCTTCATAGCTTTCTATACCGCGCAAGAAACGGGAGAGTTCGGTCAATGCGTCCAAATACACGCCGCGCTTGAAATCGATGACTTCGTCAACCGGCGCCCAGTATTGGTGCCAGCGCCAGCCGTCAAACTCAGGATGGTGGCAGGCGCGGAGGTTGACGTCGCTGTCGCGGCCGACCAAACGCAAAAGATACCAAATTTGTTTTTGTCCGCGATACGAACCGCGCCATTCGCGCCGCACCCAGTGGCTGGGCACGTCATAACGCAACCAGTCGCGCGTACGGCCAACGATTTTGATGTGTTGCGGCAACAGGCCGACTTCTTCGTACAATTCGCGGTACATGGCGGTCTCAGGACTTTCGCCCGGCTTGATGCCGCCTTGCGGAAACTGCCATGAATGTTCGCGTACGCGTTTGCCCCAAAAGACTTCGTTACGTTCGTTAATCAGGATAATACCGACATTGGGGCGATAGCCTTCTCTGTCTAACACGGGGTCGCCCTTCATTAAATTCAATCGTGCAATTTTCCCACAAATTGGGCGGTTTTGACAAATCTTGAGGCCGTCTGAATAAGCCCACAGTTTTTTCCAGACGGCATGAAACTGTTTCTGAAAAAATGTTGTTTATGAATAAAACCATAGCTTCAGGCCGTCTGAAAAATGAAATTTTTTTCTGCTTTAAGGTCTTGCATTCAAAAGCTTTTTGCCGTTTAATGCAAACCTTGCTGAATCAAGGGCAAAGGACACATGCCGGCCGCCCCCACAGTTTCCCTTTTGTAAGTGGCATCCGCCACCGCTGCAATATTTTTACCCCCCGAACAAAAGGTCTGAAACCATGAAAAAATCTTTGATGGCGGCGGCAATCTTGAGCCTCGTCTTGACTGCGTGTAGCGGTGGAAAAGAAACCGCCGCAGAATCTTCCGCATCTCAAACTCAAACTTCTTCCTCTCAAACGGATAAACTCAATATCTACAACTGGTCGGATTATGTCGATCCGGCCACGCTGTCTGCGTTTGAAAAAAATACGAATATCAATGTCCGCTACGATTACTACGACAGCAATGAAGCGCTGGAAGCCAAGCTGCTGACCGGCAAGTCGGGTTATGACTTGGTTGCGCCGTCTATTGCCAATGTCGGCCGTCAGATTAAAGCCGGCGCGTATCAAAAAATCGACAAATCGCAAATCCCCGATTACGCCAACATCGATCCCGATTTGTTGAAAATGATGGAAGCCGTCGATCCAGGCAACGAATATGCCGTCCCTTATTTCTGGGGCATCAATACGCTGGCGATTAACAAACAGCAGGTTCAAAAGGCTTTGGGTACGGACAAACTGCCTGAAAACGAATGGGATTTGGTGTTCAATCCTGAATACACCCAAAAACTGAAATCCTGCGGCATCAGCTATTTCGACAGCGCCATCGAGCAAGTTCCTTTGGCTTTGCATTATTTGGGCAAAGATCCGAACAGCGAAAACCCTGATGACATCAAAGCAGCTGTCGATATGATGAAAAAAGTGCGCCCCGATATCAAACGCTTTACCTCATCCGGCTATATCGACGATATGGCTGCCGGTAATCTTTGCGTATCGGTAGGCTACGGCGGCGACCTCAATATTGCCAAAACCCGTGCCAAAGAAGCAGGAAACGGCGTCGAAGTCGAAGTATTGGCGCCGAAAAGCGGTGTCGGTATTTGGGTGGATTCGTTGATGATTCCGCGTGATGCGCAAAATGTGGCCAATGCACACAAATACATCAATCACACGCTCAATCCAGAAACAGCGGCCAAAAACGGCAACTATGTGACTTATGCTCCGGCCAGCCGTCCGGCGCGTGATTTGATGGATGAAAAATACACCTCTGACGAATCGATTTTCCCAAGTAAAGAATTGATGGAAAAAAGCTTCATCGTCTCTCCCAAGTCAACCGATGCGAGCAAACTCAGCGTTCGCCTATGGCAGGCTTTGAAAGCAGGACGATAATTAAAATTGAAATTTGAATACTCAGGCCGTCTGAAACAGTTTTTCAGACGGCCTGAGTGTTATAATTGTCAACACTTTTCAAATATCCTATGAGGAGAAACAGCGTTATGAACAATTCAGTCATCACCGTCATCGGTAAAGACCGTGTGGGCATTGTGTACGACGTTTCCAAAATTTTAGCGGAAAACCAAATCAATATTCTCAACATCAGCCAACAGCTGATGGACGATTTTTTTACCATGATTATTTTGGTGGACACTTCAAAATGCACCAAATCGCGTCAAGAAGTTTTGGATTTGTTTGCGGAAGAGAGCAAAAAACTCGCGCTTGATATTCGTATGCAAAACGAAGAAATTTTCCAAGCCATGCACCGTATTTAAGTCGGAGGGAGAGCCATGAGTATTCAATCCGGCGAGATTTTAGAAACCGTCAAAATGGTGGCCGACCAGAATTTTGACGTGCGCACCATTACCATCGGCATTGATCTGCACGACTGTATCAGCAGCGATATCAATGTATTGAACCAAAACATTTACAACAAAATCACCACTGCCGGTAAGGACTTGGTAGCAACGGCAAAATATCTGTCTGCCAAATACGGCGTGCCGATTGTGAATCAGCGCATTTCCGTTACGCCGATTGCCCAAATCGCGGCGGCCACCCATGCCGATTCCTATGTCAGCGTGGCGCAAACTTTGGATAAGGCTGCCAAAGCCATCGGCGTGTCCTTTATCGGCGGCTTTTCTGCGCTGGTGCAAAAAGGCATGTCGCCTTCGGATGAGGTGTTGATCCGTTCCATTCCCGAAGCGATGAAAACCACCGATATCGTGTGCAGCTCCATCAATATCGGCAGCACGCGCGCCGGTATCAATATGGATGCGGTCAAGTTGGCAGGCGAAACCATCAAACGCACGGCTGAAATTACGCCCGAAGGTTTCGGCTGCGCCAAAATCGTCGTGTTCTGCAACGCGGTGGAAGACAACCCATTTATGGCGGGCGCGTTTCACGGTTCGGGCGAAGCGGATGCCGTTATCAATGTCGGCGTATCCGGCCCGGGTGTCGTAAAAGCCGCATTGGAAAATTCAGATGCAACGACATTGACCGAAGTTGCGGAAGTCGTGAAGAAAACCGCTTTCAAAATTACCCGCGTGGGCGAACTTATCGGCCGCGAAGCCTCAAAAATGTTGAATATCCCGTTTGGTATTCTCGATTTGTCGCTGGCACCGACCCCCGCTGTTGGCGACTCGGTGGCGCGCATCCTTGAAGAAATGGGCTTGAGCGTCTGCGGTACGCACGGCACGACGGCTGCCTTGGCATTGCTGAACGATGCCGTGAAAAAGGGCGGCATGATGGCTTCCAGCGCGGTCGGCGGTTTGAGCGGCGCGTTTATCCCCGTTTCCGAAGATGAAGGCATGATTGCCGCCGCCGAAGCAGGCGTGCTGACGCTGGACAAACTCGAAGCGATGACCGCTGTCTGCTCCGTTGGTTTGGATATGATTGCCGTACCCGGCGATACGCCTGCTCATACCATTTCCGGTATCATCGCTGACGAAGCCGCCATCGGCATGATCAACAGCAAAACCACTGCCGTGCGCATTATTCCGGTAACCGGAAAAACCGTCGGCGACAGCGTCGAGTTCGGCGGCCTGTTAGGCTACGCGCCTGTAATGCCGGTCAAAGAAGGCTCATGCGAAGTGTTCGTCAACCGAGGCGGTAGAATCCCGGCTCCGGTTCAATCGATGAAAAACTGATTGGATTGATAAATAAAAGGCCGTCTGAAATTGATTTTCAGACGGCCTTTTTGTGTTTGCAGGCTGATTATTTGAACATATTTTTAATAATGCCCATTACGCTGCGGGAAATGGCGTTGGTCACTTGACGGTTGATTTGGCTGCCGATGGCGTCGGCAACGTTGTAGCCCAAACCTTGGCCGGATTTTTTACGTCCGCCGCTCAAACCGCCGATTAGTCCGCCGAGGATGCCGGGATCGGCATTGGTGGCTTCTTTTTCTGCGGCTTTTTGTGCTTTTTCCTGCTCTTTGGCGGCATTTGCGGCTTCTTTTTCCGCGGCTGCTTGGCTGTCTGCTTCGGCTAAGGCTTCAAAAGCGGAGTAGTTGTCCACCATGTCTTTATAGGTCGGATACAAATCGTCGTTTTGGAACAAACGGTTGCGCTCTTCTGCGGCAAGCGGGGTTAAGGAAGATTGCGGCGGCAGGATGAGGGCGCGTTCTACCGGCTCGGGCATACCTTTTTCATCAAGGAAGGAAACAAGGGCTTCGCCGACGCCGAGTTCGGCAATCGCTTCGGCAACTTTGATGTTTGGGTTGCTACGGAAGGTTTCGGCAGCGGCTTTGACTGCTTTTTGGTCGCGCGGTGTAAAGGCACGTAGGGCGTGTTGTACGCGGTTACCCAGTTGGCCGAGAATGGTATCGGGTAAGTCAAGCGGGTTTTGGGTAACGAAATATACGCCCACGCCTTTGGAACGGATCAGGCGCACAACTTGTTCGATTTGTTCGACCAGCGCATTGGCGGCATTGTCGAACATCAAATGCGCTTCGTCGAAGAACATCACGAATTTTGGTTTGTCCAAATCGCCGACTTCGGGCAGGGTTTCAAACAATTCTGCCAGCATCCACAGCAAAAATGCGCTGTACATACGCGGCGAACGCATCAGTTTTTCGGAATTGAGGATGTTGATGATGCCTTTGCCGTTGTCGGTTTGCATCCAGTCTTGCAGGTTGAGGGAAGGTTCGCCGAAGAATTTTTCTGCGCCTTCGTTCTCCAGCGTCAAAAGCTGACGCTGAATCGCGCCGATACTGGCGGCGGAAACGTTGCCGTATTGCGTGCGGTATTCCGAAGCATGGTCGGAAACGTGTTTCAACATGCTGCGCAGGTCTTTCAAGTCCAGAATGTGCCAGCCTCTGTCGTCGGCAACTTTGAACACAAGGTTGAGCAGGCCTTCTTGCGTGTCGTTCAGATTCATCAGACGGGCCAAAAGCATAGGACCCATTTCCGAAACGGTTACGCGTACGGGAATACCGGTTTCGCCGTAAACATCCCAAAAGCGCACGGGGAAACTTTGCAGCCATTGTTCGCCCAAATCAAACTCGGCGATGCGTTCGCCCACTTTGCCGCTGTTGGCACCGGCTTGCGCGATGCCCGACAAATCGCCTTTGACATCGACTAAGAATACTGGGACGCCTTCGCTGCTGAAGGCTTCCGCCATACGGCGCAGGGTAACGGTTTTACCCGTACCGGTCGCACCGGCGATCAAGCCGTGGCGGTTGGCCATTTTGCCTTGGATTTCGAGCGTTTTCCCGTCGGCACGCGCAATTTGAAATGTAGTCATGATTATTCCTTAGAATCCGTGATGTGAAACAATGTGTTGTCTTAAAAAACAAGCATTTTAACGTTTGCAGCGGGGGGATTCAACCAAGCAAAGTTTCAGACGGCCTTAAGTTTTGCAAAGGTTTTTTTGCAGTGATTGGATAGGGTTGAAATCTGCTATAATTCCATCCAACACGCAACCGTCTGACAAGGCGGTTGTTTTCTTTGTTTTTTGAATAGTTTGTTACGAAAGCGAAAATCGGAATGACTGTACAACAAGCCCCTTTGGGCGAAAAAACCATGGCCGTGCTGATGGCGATGTTGGTCGCGCTGATGCCGTTTTCTGTCGATGCTTATCTGCCTGCAATTCCCGAAATGGCAAAGTCGCTGGGTTCGGACATCCACCGCATCGAGCAAAGCCTGAGCTTTTTTATGTTTGGCGTGGCATTTGGCCAGGTGGTCGGCGGTTCGATTTCGGATATTAAAGGCCGTAAACCTGTCGCCTTGGTGGGATTGAGCATTTACTTTGCCGCCGTTGTCGGTTTGACGATGGTGAATAATGTCGAGCAGCTATTGAACTTGCGTGCCTTGCAGGCGTTTGGTGCGGGGATGACCGTGGTGATTTCCGGCGCGATAGTGCGCGATTATTATTCCGGACGCAAAGCCGCGCAGATGTTTGCCTTAATCGGCATCATTCTGATGATTGTGCCATTGATGGCGCCGATGATTGGTGCAGGCTTGCAGAATTTGGGTGGCTGGCGCATGATTTTCGGCTTTCTGGCCTGCTATTCGCTGCTGCTTTGGGGTTTGATGTGGTATTTCCTGCCCAAGCCGCATCAAAAAGGCAAAATCAGCATGGACGTGTTCGGTGTGGTGGCAGGCAGGTTTAAACGCGTTTTGAGAACGCGTGCCGCGATGGGCTATTTGTTTTTTCAAGCTTTCAGTTTCGGTTCGATGTTTGCCTTTTTGACCGAATCGTCGTTTGTGTACCAACACCTGTATCATGTTTCACCAAACCAATATGCTTGGATATTTGCGCTCAATATCATTACCATGATGTCGTTTAACCGCGTTACCGCATGGCGTTTGAAAACTGGTACGCATCCGCAAAATATCCTCAAATGGGGCATTATCGTCCAATTTGCCGCCAATCTGCTGATGACAGTTTTGGTATTGTCGCTGTCTCTGCCGCCTTTGTGGGCTTTGGTACCATGCGTGATGTTTTCAGTCGGTACGCAAGGCTTGGTCGGAGCGAACACTCAGGCCTGCTTTATGAGCTATTTCAGCGCAGAGGGCGGCAGCGCAAATGCCGTTTTAGGCGTGTTCCAATCCCTTATCGGCGCATCGGTCGGCATGGCAACGACTTGGCTGCATAATGGTTCCGCCTTGGTGATGGCCGGTATGATGTTGAGCTCGACCGTATGCGGTATCGTTCTGTTGTGGATTTGCTCGCATCAGGCTTGGGTGGAAAACGATAAAAAAGAATATGTTTAACCTTCAGGCCGTCTGAAAAACGGTTTCAGACGGCCTCAACACTATATTGAAGAAATTAACCATGAGTACCAGCAAACAACGCCCCATCGGCGTATTCGATTCCGGCGTCGGCGGCTTGACCAACGTCCGCGCCCTGATGGAACGCCTGCCGATGGAAAATATCATCTATTTCGGCGATACCGCACGCGTTCCCTACGGCACCAAATCCCGCGCCACCATCGAAACCTTCGCCATGCAGATTGTCGATTTCCTGCTGGAAAACGATGTCAAAGCACTGGTTATCGCGTGTAACACCATCGCCGCTGTTGCCGGACAAAAAATCCGCCAAAAAGCAGGCAATATGCCCGTATTGGACGTCATCTCCGCTGGTGCGGAAGCCGCTTTGCAAACCACCAAAAACAACCGAATCGGCATTATCGCGACCAATACCACCGTCAACAGTAATGCCTACGCGCGCGCCATCCATTCAAAAAACAACGACACGCTGGTGCGCACACAAGCCGCGCCCCTGCTTGTGCCATTGGTGGAAGAAGGATGGCTCGATCACGAAGTCACCCGCCTGACCGTGCGCGAATACTTGAAGCCGCTTTTGGCAGACGACATTGATACGCTGGTGTTGGGTTGTACCCACTTCCCACTGCTCAAACCGCTTATCGGCCGCGAAGCACAAAACGTTACCTTGGTCGATTCCGCCATTACCACCGCCGAAGCCACCGCCAAAGCCTTAGCGCAAGCAGGTTTGCTGAATACAGAAAACGACAATCCGGATTACCGCTTCTACGTCAGCGACATCCCACTGCGTTTCCGCACCATCGGCGAACGCTTCTTGGGTAGAAGTATGGAGCAGATTGAGATGGTAACGTTGGGTTGATTGGAAATATTAAAGGCCGTCTGAAAGGTAAAAAAATAAGAAGGATAACGTTAACTAAATCCGTAACGAAGTATTATATGTTGAAAGAACTAGTTCAACTAAAAAAGTAGGTTGTTAAGGTTTTTGAAGTTTTAAGAGGTGGTAGTATTGTGGAGGATTCAGGGAACTCTGTTTTTTAGAGGCTAAATGTAAGGGATTTTGGAGGTTTTAATGAATTATAATGATGCTAAACGTAAGGTAATTATAAAATTTATGTGTGGTGCTTTAGTTTCTCTTTTGTCTGCTATTTCTACCATTATATCTATTTTAAAAATGTTTTATTTTAAGTTAGATGATGGAACTAGGTTTGGATCTGCCCTTTCAGAAATTTTCAAGAGAATAACAATATTTGCCTATGAGCATACTACATTTTTAGAATTTTTTTGGAAACACTCTCCTATAGTCAATCCATTTGATTTTTTAGAAAAACAGTCTATTCAGTTTTTTATTATATATATTTTATTTTTTATTGCATGGTCAGTCATTAGATCTGCTTTTAATTTAAGAAATAGATTGAAAATTATCGATAAACAAATTGAAGATCAAATTATTAAAGAATCTATTAAAGGAAGTAATATAAATAGAAAGCAGGTAGAAAATAATGTCTCTATTTCTTTGTCTAGTAAAATTCATGATTTATATATTGCACCATTATTAGTTGCAATAATTGGTGCAATTATAATTAAACTATTAGGATTTGGGTCTTAGTATTGGAATGAGTGAAGGTAGCTGTAATATATGAAGGCCGTCTGAAAACCTGAATCAGGTTTTCAGACGGCCTTTTTACTTCCCTAATATTTTACCTGCCCGACTGTGCCCACACGTTTTGCAGGTAGGCGTAGGTCAGCTCGGCGGTGTCGGACACCAGCGCGATGTCGCTGCCCAAGTCTTCGGCTTTGCCCACGCCGATGGGCAAGGCGCCGGCGGCTTTGATGGCAGCTACGCCGGCGGCGGCGTCTTCAATGCCGATGCAGCGGCGGATGTCCGCGCCCACGCCCTCGGCGGCGGCGAGGAAGATGTCGGGGGCGGGTTTGGAATGCGCGACGGCGGCAGGGTCGGCGACGGCGTCGAAGAAGTGGGTCAGCCCCATGCGTTCCAGTAAGAACGGACCGTTTTTACTGGCGGACGCGAGGGCGATTTTTTTGCCGTTTGCTTTCAATGCTTCCAGCAGCGGCAAAATGCCGGGATACACGTCTTCGGGTTTGACCGCCTGAATCATCTCCAAGTAGTTGTCGTTTTTGCGGCGGGTCAGTTCGGCGAACTCGGCTTCGCCGACGGTTTTGCCGCCGTGCGCGAGGATGCGTTTGAGCGAATCGTCGCGCGACACGCCTTTGAGCTGCTCGTTAAACTTGCGGTCGATGCTGATGCCCAGCCCTTCGGCGAGCTTTTTCCATGCGCGGTAGTGGTATTCGGCGGTGTCGGTGATGACGCCGTCGAGGTCAAAGAGGACTGCGGTAAAAGTCATTTTGCGCCCTCCTTATTTTTCCAACGCGACGGTGTGGCTGCCGTTGAGCGTGATGTCTTTACCGTACACCTGCAAATCGAGCGGCTCGCCTTTGAGCAGGGTGAAGACCACATTTTCTTTACCGACGGCGACTTTAATCAGACGGCCTCGGTAGTTGATGTGGAAGGCATAGCCTGTCCACGCACTCGGCAGGAACGGTGCGAAGCTGAGTTTGCCGCCCCAGGTTTTCATTTGGGCGAAACCTTGGACGATGGCGAGCCACGAGCCGGTCATGGAGGTGATGTGCAGGCCGTCTTCGGTGTCGTTGTTGTAGTTGTCCAAGTCCAGGCGGGCGGTGCGCTGGTACATTTCCACCGCTTTTTCTTCTTTGCCCAGTTCGGCGGCAAGGATGGCGTGGATACACGGCGACAACGAGCTTTCATGCACGGTCATCGGTTCGTAGAAGTCGAAGTTGCGGCGTTTTTCGTCCATGTTGAAACGGTCGCCGAAGAAGTAGATACCTTGCAACACGTCCGCCTGTTTGATGAAGGGCGAACGCAGGATTTTGTCCCACGACCATTTCTGGTTGAGCGGCAAATCGTCGGGCGAAAGCGCGGACACGGGGCGGATATCTTTGTCGAGGAAGCCGTCGTGCTGCACGAATACGCCGAGTTCTTCGTCATGCGGACGGTACATATTGGCGCTGATGTCCGCCCATTTTTCCAGCTCGTCGGCACTCACGTTCAAATCCGGACGCGGGTATTTCGCCAGGGCTTCGCGGGTGTAGTCCAATACCCATGCGGCGAGGGTGTTGGTGTACCAGTTGTTGTTGATGTTGTTTTCGTATTCGTTCGGGCCGGTTACGCCGTGAATCATGTATTTGCCGTTGCGTTTGGAGAAGTGGACGCGGTCCGCCCAGAAGCGGGACACTTCGACCAAGACTTCCAAGCCTTCTTTGGCAAGATAGCTTTCGTCGCCGGTGTAGTTGGTGTAGTTGTAGATGGCGTAAGGAATCGCGCCGTTACGGTGGATTTCCTCGAAGGTGATTTCCCATTCGTTGTGGCACTCAATGCCCGTAAACGTTACCATCGGATAGAGTGCGCCCGCCAAGCCCTGTTCGCGCGCGTTGTGTTGCGCCTGCGGCAGTTGGTTGCGGCGGTATTGCAGCAGGTTGCGGGTAACTTCGGGTTCCGCCAGTGCGAGGTAGAGCGGCACGGCGTAGGCTTCGGTGTCCCAATAGGTCGCGCCGCCGTATTTTTCGCCGGTAAAGCCTTTGGGGCCGATGTTCAGGCGCGCGTCTTCGCCGTAGTAGGTGGAGAACAGTTGGAACAGGTTGAAGCGGATACCCTGCTGCGCTTCGTCGCTGCCTTCGATGACTACGTCGGCGATTTCCCAACGGTGCAGCCAGCCTGCTTTGTGCGCGTCCAGCAAGGTTTCAAACGCAACGCCTGCGATTTTTTCCGACAAGGCGCGGCCTGCGGCTTTCACCGCTTCCAAGCCCTGATAATCGCGGCTGGTGGTAACAATCACGCGTTTTTCAAAAGTTTCGGGCGTACTGCCGACTTCGGCTTCGAAAGAATTGGAGACCTGCCAGTCGGTTTGGCTGCCACCGAGGGCTTTGAAGCTGCCGGCGAAGGTTTGCTCGGCGTTGACGATGAATTGCTCTACGCCGAAGGGATTGGCGACGGTTTGGGTGGCAATGTAGGAGCGGTCGTCTGAAACGCCTTTGTCCAATACCTGCCAGAATTTTTCTTCGTAGTTGGAATCTTCGTTTTTCACGTCGGCGTCGATGATGGAATCGATGCGGACTTGGTGGGTTTTGCCGTCAACAGATACGGCTTCCCAGCGGATAACCGCCAGTTCTTTTTGCGCGACGGACAGGAATTTGCACACATCGAAACGCACGCCGAATACGGTGAACGAGCGGCGCAACACGCCGTGCTGCATATCGAGTTCGACGGAGAAGTCGGCAATGTCGTTTTTCGCCAAGTCTACTTCCTGTCCGTCGACAAAGATTTTGACTTTGCTGAAATTGAGCGCGTTGATGGCTTTGCCGAAATATTTGGGATAGCCGTTTTTCCACCAGCCGACGCGGGTTTTATCGGGGAACCACACGCCGGCGATGTAGGTGCCCAAGTGGCTGTCGGCAGAGTAGGTTTCCTCAAAGCTGCCGCGCATACCCATATAGCCGTTGCCCAAGCTGGTCAGGCTCTCTTGCAGCCGTTTGTGTTCTTTTTCCAGTTTTGCCGAACGCAGCGTCCAAGGGCTGACTTCCATGATTCTTGTATACATCGTAAAGCTCCTGTTTTGATGGTTTTATGGCAAACCGTTTTGAAATACGGTTCGTCTTACTTAAATCAAATAAAGCGTCGGCAGAAGTTTCAGACGACCCTCCTGCCGATAAATGAAGAAAATTATGCGCCGCCGTGTGTTTCTTTAATCAGGAACACGGAAAACGCGCCCAGCAGCAGGACGACGCCCCCTACCAAGAACATATTGGCCTGCAAACCGCCCATCATCGGGAACAACATGAAGCTCAACAGCGAAGCAACAATCTGAGGCATACAGATGGAGCCGTTGAACAAGCCCAAATAAGTGCCCATATGCTTGCCCGACAAGGCGTTGGTTACAATCGTCAGCGGATAAGTGATGATGCCCGCCCAAGCAATACCGATTAAGATGTAAGACAACACCAGCGCGTATTGGTTGCTGATGAAGAATACGGAGAAAAAGCCGAGCGCGCCCAAAGCCAGGCAGCTGAAATAACCCGCCTTGAGGTATCGGTTGGGGATTTTCGCCAATACAAACGAACAAATCACCGCCGCAACCGACTGCACCGCCGCCAATACACCGTACCAGTTGCCCGCTTCCTGATAGCCTACGGAAGACGCATCGGTTGTGTGCCAGACGTTTTCCGCAATCGCGCCAGCGGAATAAGTCCACATATATTGGAAGGCGAACCAGCAGAAAAACTGCACCAGAGTGACCGTCCAAAACGCTTTAGGCGCGGTTTTCAAGAGTTCGAACCAGTTGGCTTTTTCCTGATTCGCAGCGACGTCGATGCCGTGATAGCGGGCGTAGGTTTCCGGGTCGTATTCCTTCACTTTGAAAATCGTGAACGCACTGGTAATAATCAGCAATGCCGCGCCCACATAGAATGCTACGACCACGGTCTGCGGCACGACGCCTTTTTCGGCCGTGTTCGCCAAACCGATATACGCGAACACAAACGGCAGAATCGCCGCCACAACCGCGCCCGTATTCGCTAAGAAACTTTGAATGCCGTAGGCGTAGCTTTTCTGCTCCTCGTTGACCATGTCGCCGACCATCATCTTAAACGGCTGCATCGCCATATTGGAGGATACGTCCAACAGCGCAATCATCAGCGCGCCAAACGACAAAGCCGCCAAAGAAGCGTAGCCGAAACCGAAGCTGCCCGAGTTCGGCATCAGAATCATCACGATGACCGCAATCAGTGTGCCGTAAAGCAGATAGGGCAGGCGGCGGCCGCCCAGGCGCGGCATCCAAGTGCGGTCTGAGTAGTAGCCCACAATCGGCTGAACCAGCATACCGGCCAGCGGCGGCAGGATGAAAAACCAGCCCAAATTGTGCGGGTCAGCGCCTAGCGTTTGAAAAATTCGGCTCATTTGCGAGCTTTGAAGGGTAAAGGCCGTCTGAACGCCGAGATAGCCGAAGCTCAGCATCCAAATCGTACTTTTTGCCAGTGAGGGCAAACCTTGTTTTGTTGTTTTTTGCGTATGTTCAGACATGAGGCAAATCCTTATTTTAAAAGTATTTGTATTGGGAAATCTGAAATTGTTTTTAGCGCGGTGTTTCTTTGTCGTTATTATTTGTTTATGTACTTTCAAGGATATAGGCGCATTTTATGGAGCGTATCGAATATTGGCAACGTTTGTTCAAAGATAAACTGGCTTAAATCAAATTTTTTACGGTTTTGTGTTGAAAATTTTGGAGAATGAAAGCATTGGTTCGGCTTTGCTGCATATTGTGATGCCGATTTCTATTTTCAGACGGCATTTGAACAAGCAAGTATTTGAGCAATCGGTTAAAATGGGCCGTCTGAAATTTGTTTGACCGAATCGAGAAAAACCATGTCCCAACAATACGTCTATTCTATGCTGCGCGTGAGCAAGGTTGTGCCGCCGCAGAAAACCATTATTAAAGATATTTCCCTTTCCTTCTTCCCCGGCGCGAAAATCGGTCTACTCGGTTTGAACGGCGCGGGCAAGTCCACCGTGCTGCGGATTATGGCGGGTGTGGATAAGGAATTTGAGGGCGAAGCCGTGCCGATGGGCGGCATCAAAATCGGTTATCTGCCGCAAGAGCCGGAGCTTGATCCTGAGAAAACCGTGCGCGAGGAAGTGGAAAGCGGTTTGGGCGAAGTGGCTGCGGCGCAGAAACGTTTGGAAGAAGTGTATGCCGAATACGCCAATCCTGATGCGGATTTTGACGCGCTGGCGGAAGAGCAGGGCCGCTTGGAAGCGATTATTGCGGCAGGTTCATCTACCGGCGGCGGTGCAGAGCATGAATTGGAAATTGCTGCTGACGCGCTGCGCCTGCCTGATTGGGATGCCCAAATCGGCAATTTGTCCGGCGGTGAAAAACGTCGCGTTGCTTTGTGCAAACTCTTGTTGAGTAAGCCGGATATGCTGCTGCTGGACGAGCCGACCAACCACTTGGATGCGGAATCGGTGGAATGGCTGGAGCAATTCTTGGTGCGCTTCCCCGGTACGGTGGTCGCGGTAACGCACGACCGCTACTTCTTGGACAACGCCGCCGAATGGATTTTGGAACTCGACCGCGGACACGGTATCCCGTGGAAAGGCAATTACTCGTCTTGGCTGGAGCAGAAAGAAAAACGCTTGGAGAACGAGGCGAAATCCGAAGCTGCGCGCGTGAAGGCGATGAAGCAGGAATTGGAATGGGTACGCCAGAATGCCAAAGGCCGCCAAGCCAAGTCCAAAGCGCGTTTGGCGCGTTTTGAAGAAATGAGCAACTACGAATACCAAAAACGCAATGAAACGCAGGAAATCTTCATTCCTGTCGCCGAGCGTTTGGGTAACGAAGTGATTGAATTTGTGAATGTTTCCAAATCGTTTGGCGACAAAGTGCTGATTGACGATTTGAGCTTCAAAGTGCCTGCGGGCGCGATTGTCGGCATCATCGGCCCGAACGGCGCGGGTAAATCGACGCTGTTCAAAATGATTGCGGGCAAAGAGCAGCCCGATTCCGGCGAAGTGAAAATCGGGCAAACCGTGAAAATGAGCCTGATTGACCAAAGCCGCGAAGGTTTGCAAAACGACAAAACCGTGTTCGACAACATTGCCGAAGGCCGCGACATTTTGCAGGTTGGGCAGTTTGAAATCCCCGCCCGCCAATATTTGGGTCGTTTCAACTTCAAAGGCAGCGACCAAAGCAAAATCGCGGGGCAGCTTTCCGGCGGTGAACGCGGACGTTTGCACTTGGCAAAAACCTTGTTGAGCGGCGGCAATGTGTTACTGTTGGACGAACCGTCTAACGACCTTGACGTAGAAACCCTACGCGCGCTGGAAGATGCATTGCTGGAATTTGCCGGCAGCGTGATGGTGATTTCGCACGACCGCTGGTTCCTCGACCGCATCGCTACGCACATTCTCGCTTGCGAAGGCGACTCTAAATGGGTGTTCTTCGACGGCAACTATCAGGAATACGAAGCCGATAAGAAACGCCGTTTGGGCGAAGAGGGCGCAAAACCGAAACGTATCCGTTACAAACCGGTAACACGTTAAGCAGGTTTTCATGAAAAGGCCGTCTGAAACTTCAAAGTTTCAGACGGCCTTTTATTTTTGATGTTTATGATTGTTTTCTTAATTGCGGATGGTTTTCCAATGTATCAATGATGATTTCAATCATGCGTGGGGCAGTTTGCGCTAAATCGAAGCCTTGACCTGAAGAAAGCCAGCGCCAAATCAAGCCGTCTAATGAAGACTTGATGAAGATGACTGCCATATCGATATCCAAATTATCCGCCAACGCTTTTTGTTGTACTGCATCAGTCAGGACGGCAACAATTTTTTCACGCCATAGTGATTGGTGTTTTTTAGCGATGGCAATGACCGCCTCGTTTTGCTCGGTGTGTTCGCATTTTAAAAACAAAATGCTGTGGAATTTATAGTGAAGCTCGTTGTGTTGCAGGCGCTCGAAAAAACGGGTCAGGGTTAGTCGGAAGCTTGACCAAGCCTATTCGTTATTGTTGTTCGAGTCTTCTTTTATGCAGCTTTCGATGTCGTCGCAAATCCGTTGGAACAAGGCGTCAAACAAATCTTCTTTGTTTTTGAAATGCCAATACAGCGCGCCGCGCGTTACGCCTGCGGCTTGGGCGATTTCGTTGAGCAAGGTGCGGGCAATGCCTTTCTTATAAAACGTATCCAATGCGGCAAGCATGAGATATTCTTTGGTTTTTAAGGCTTCGGTTTTGGTTCTTCTCATAATTGTTTTGTAGGAAATGTAAATTTATGGTTCGGATTATAAAAAATTACTTCTGAACATGCAAGAATGTATGTATAATTTAATTCAATACTTGATAGTGTTTCTCAACACTATATAATCAGCCTGTTTTTCATAAAAGCAGGCAATTTCTGTTTGCGAAATATGAGATTAAAGTAATCAATTTTTAATTAGTCAAACCTTTATTTATTTATAGAGATAGGAAAATTATGGCTCTTTATGCTTCTAAAATGATGCGTGTCGCGGCAATTGCAGCAGCTACTGCGTTGGCGCTTTCCGCTTGCGGCAAAGGCGATGAAAAAGCAGCCGGCCAACAGGTGCAAGGCAGTCAGCAACAGCAAAAACAGCCTGCGCCTGAAGTCCGTGTGATTACTGTGCATCCGGAAACCGTTGCATTGACAACCGAGTTGCCGGGCCGTCTGGAATCATTGCGTACTGCCGAAGTTCGCGCCCAAGTCGGCGGTATTCTGCAAAAACGCCTGTTCCAAGAGGGTAGCTATGTGCAAGCCGGTCAGCCTTTGTACCAAATCGACAGCTCGACTTATGAAGCAAACTTAGAAAGCGCACACGCTCAGTTGGCGAGTGCGCAAGCGACTTTGGCTAAAGCGAACGCCGACCTGGCCCGCTACAAACCGCTGGTTGCCGCCGATGCCATCAGCCAACAAGAATATGATGCGGCCGTAACGGCCAAGCGTTCAGCAGAGGCAGGCGTCAAATCTGCCCAAGCAGCCATCAAATCTGCCGGTATCAGCCTGAACCGCTCCCGCATTACTGCGCCGATTTCCGGCTTTATCGGTCAATCTAAAGTTTCTGAAGGTACGCTGTTGAATGCCGGCGATACCACCGTGTTGGCCACCATCCAACAAACCAATCCGATGTATGTCAACGTTACCCAATCTGCCAGTGAGGTTATGAAACTGCGTCAACAGGTTGCTGAAGGCAAATTGTTGGCGGCAAACGGCGCGATTGCAGTGGACATCAAATTTGACGACGGTACGGTTTATCCTGAAAAAGGCCGTCTGTTGTTTGCAGATCCGACTGTCAACGAAACGACCGGTCAAATTACCTTGCGCGCCGCCATTCCTAACGACAGAAATATCTTGATGCCGGGCTTGTATGTGCGCGTGTTGATGGAACAAGTGGCAGTAGATAATGCATTTGTAGTGCCGCAACAAGCAGTTACCCGCGGTTCGCAAGATACGGTGATGGTGGTGAATGACAAGAGTGAAATGGAAGCGCGTGTCGTGACCGTTGCCCAACAGCAAGGTACCAACTGGGTTATTACAGACGGCCTGAAAGACGGCGACAAAGTGATTGTTGAAGGCATCAGCATTGCCGCTATGTCGGGTGCTAAACAGGTAACGCCGAAAGAATGGACGCCGCCTGCAAACGCTGCGGCGGCAACACTGGCAGTTTCAGACGGCCAGGCTGCATCCGAGGCCAAGCCTGAAGCTAAAGCTGCATCTGAAGCCAAATAAGGAACGCATGAATGTCTAAGTTTTTTATTGACCGCCCCATTTTTGCATGGGTTATTGCGATTTTTATCATCGCAGCGGGTATTTTCGGCATTCAAAAACTGCCGATTTCCCAATATCCGTCCGTTGCTGCACCGACCATTACTTTGCGCGCTACTTATCCGGGCGCTTCTGCTCAGGTAATGGAAGACAGCGTACTGGCCGTTATCGAACGTAATATGTACGGTGTGGAAGGTTTGGACTATATGACGACTTCTGCTAATTCCAGCGGCAGCGGCAGCGTCAGTCTGACGTTTACACCGGAAACCAATGAAGATTTGGCGCAGGTAGACGTGCAGAACAAATTGTCGGAAGTGTTGTCCACATTGCCCTCTACCGTACAGCAATATGGTGTAACCGTATCTAAAGCGCGTTCCAACTTCTTGCAAGTGGTCATGCTTTCTTCTGAAAAGCAATCCATTGAGGAAATGAACGATTACGCCCAGCGCAATATCATTCCTGAACTGCAGCGTATCGACGGGGTAGGGCAGGTACAATTGTTTGGTGCGCAACGCGCCATGCGTATTTGGGTTGACCCGAAAAAACTGCAAAACTACAACTTGTCTTTTGCAACGGTAACCAACGCACTGGCTACTCAAAATATCCAAATTTCTGCAGGCTCTATCGGCTCTTTGCCGGCGGCTGCAGGTCAGACTATTTCAGCAACCGTTACAGCGCAAGGTCAGCTGAGCACTGCTGAAGAGTTCGGCAACATCATTTTGGTATCCAATACCGACGGCTCGAATGTCTATCTGAAAGACGTTGCCAAAGTCAGCTTGGGTATGCAGGACTATTCTTCTTCCACCCGCTTGAACGGCGTGAATACCACCGGTATGGCAGTGATGCTGTCTAACAGCGGTAACGCTTTGGCAACAGCGACTGCTGTGAAAGAAAAAATGGCGGTTTTGCAGAAGTATTTCCCAGACGGTATGAGCTGGAAAGTTCCTTACGATACTTCCAAATTTGTGGAAATTTCGATTGAGAAAGTGATCCATACGCTTTTGGAAGCCATTGTTTTGGTATTCTTGGTGATGTATCTCTTCCTGCAAAACATCCGCTATACGCTGATTCCGACTATTGTTGTACCGATTTCCCTGTTGGGCGGTTTTGCCTTTATCTCATACATGGGTATGTCGATTAACGTATTGACCATGTTTGCGATGGTATTGGTGATCGGTATTGTGGTCGATGACGCGATTGTGGTCGTTGAAAACGTTGAGCGTATTATGGCGAGCGAAGGTTTGTCGCCTAAGGCTGCCACCAAAAAAGCGATGGGTCAGATTTCCGGCGCGGTTATCGGTATTACTGCCGTGTTGATGTCCGTATTTGTGCCACTGGCAATGTTTAGCGGTGCAACCGGTAACATTTACAAACAGTTTGCCTTGACCATGGTGGCATCTATCGGCTTCTCCGCATTCCTTGCCTTGACGCTGACTCCGGCATTGTGTGCCACCATGCTCAAACCGATTCAGAAGGGTCATCACGAAGAGAAAAAAGGTTTCTTCGGTTGGTTTAACAAAAAATTCGACAGCTGGACACACGGCTACGAAGGCTGGGTTGCCAAAGTCTTGCGCAAGACTTTACGCATGATGGTTGTCTATATTGGTTTGACTGTTGTGGGCGTATTCCTGTTTATGCGTCTGCCGACTTCCTTCTTGCCGACTGAAGACCAAGGTAACTTGATGTTGAGCGTACAGCTGCCTGCCGGCGCGACCAAAGAGCGTACCGATGCAACTTTGGCTCAAATCACTCAACTGGCGAAATCTGTACCTGAGATCGAGAACATTATTACCGTTTCCGGCTTTAGTTTTAGCGGTTCCGGCCAAAACATGGCTTTGGGCTTTGTCATTCTGAAAGACTGGAGCGAACGTACTGCTCCGGGCAGCGATGCGACTTCTATTTCCGGTAAGTTGACCGGCATGATGATGGCTACGCTGAAAGACGGTTTCGGTTTGGCGATTGTGCCTCCTGCCATTATGGAATTGGGTACAGGCTCCGGCTTGACGATTTACCTGCAAGACCGTAACAACAGCGGCCATGCCGCATTATTGGCCAAGCGCAATGAGTTGATTGACAAAATGCGCAAAAGCGGTTTGTTTAACCCAAGTACCGTCCGTGCGAGCGGTTTGGAAGATGCGCCGCAGTTGAAAATCGACATCAATCGTTCCGCCGCAGCCGCACAAGGTATTTCGTTCTCTGATATCCGTACTGCTTTGGCTTCTTCTTTGGGTTCGTCTTATGTCAATGACTTCCCGAATCAAGGCCGTCTGCAACGCGTGATGGTACAAGCTGATGCGAGTGCCCGTATGCAGCCTGCCGATATTCTGAACCTGACCGTACCGAACAAATCCGGCGTGGCCGTACCGCTTTCTACCATTGCTACTGTTTCTTGGGAAAACGGTATGGAACAAAGCGTCCGCTTCAATGGTTATCCGGCAATGGAGCTTTCCGGCTCGCCTGTTAATGGCGTATCTTCCGGTCAGGCCATGGCTGCGGTACAGCAAATGGTGGATGAAATGGGCGGCGGTTACAGTCTGGAATGGGGTGGTCAGTCTCGTGAAGAGGCTAAAGGCGGCTCGCAAACTGTCGTGTTGTACGCATTGGCCGCTGCCGCTGTATTCTTGGTATTGGCTGCTTTGTATGAAAGCTGGTCTATCCCGTTGGCGGTTATCCTTGTGATTCCGTTGGGCTTGATTGGCGCGGCATTGGGCGTAACCGGACGTAACATGTTTGAAGCACTGCTGGGCAGCATTCCGGCATACGCCAACGATATCTACTTCCAAGTCGGTTTCGTTACGGTGATGGGTTTGAGTGCGAAAAACGCGATTTTGATTATCGAGTTTGCCAAAGACCTGCAAGCGCAAGGCAAGAGCGCGCTTGAAGCTGCGCTTGCCGCCGCACACCTGCGTTTCCGTCCGATTATCATGACTTCGTTCGCCTTCATCTTGGGTGTGGTACCGCTCTATGTTGCCAGCGGTGCCAGCTCCGCCAGCCAACGTGCGATTGGTACGACCGTGTTCTGGGGGATGTTGATCGGTACGATTCTGTCTGTGTTCCTTGTGCCTTTGTTCTATGTGGTTGTGCGCAAATTCTTTAAAGAAACTGCACACGAGCATGAGATGGCCGCCAAACACGCCGCTGAAGCCGGCATGATTGAAGACGGTAAACACGATTCAGACAAGCACTAAAGCAAAGGCCGTCTGAAAACTTTTCAGACGGCCTCAAAATGCTAAAGGATTCTAAAATGAAGAAGATTACATTCAAACCTGTACTGACCGCCGTTGCCGCCGCCGTGGCTTTATCGGCCTGTACCATGATGCCCAAATATGAGCAGCCTCAAGTTGCCGTTGCCGATACGTTTAAATACGACACCGTTGACGACGGTATCCGTGCCGCTGAATTGGGTTGGCAAGATTACTTTGCCGATCCGCGCCTTCACCGCCTGATCGACATCGCATTGGAACGCAATACTGATTTGCGTACAGCCGCGCTGAATGCGGAAATCTACCGTAAACAGTACATGATTGCGCGTAATAATTTGTTACCAACCGTCAATGCCAGCGGTACAGGTTCGCGTCAAGGCAGCTTGAGCGGCGGCAGCATCAGCAGCCAATACAGCGTGGGTTTGGGCGCAGCCTCTTATGAACTTGACCTTTTCGGCCGTGTTCGCAGTACCAGTGAAGCCGCGTTGCAAGGTTATTTCAATGTGGCCGCCAACCGCGATGCCGCCCATCTGACCTTGATTTCTACCGTTGCCAAAGCCTACTTTAACGAACGCTACGCGGAAGAAACCATGGCATTGGCACAACGTGTGTTGCAAACCCGTGAAGCGACTTACAAGCTCTCGCAATTACGCCATAAGGCCGGCGTGATTTCCGCCGTTGATTTGCGCCAACAGGAAGCACTGATTGAATCGGCCAAAGCCGATTACGCATCCGCGGTGAAAAACCGCGAGCAAGCGCGCAATTCCTTGGCTATGCTGATTAATCAACCTTTGCCCGAAGATTTGCCTGCCGATTTGCCTTTGAGCAAGCAGTTCAAATTGACCAAACTGCCTGCCGGTTTGAGTTCGGACGTGTTGCTCAACCGTCCGGATATCCGTGCGGCCGAACACGCGCTCAAACAAGCCAATGCCAATATCGGTGCGGCTCGTGCGGCGTTTTTCCCACGCATCAGCCTGACCGGTTCGGTCGGTACGGCTTCCGGCGAGTTGAGCGGCCTGTTTAAGAGCGGTACAGGTATTTGGGCTTTTGCACCGTCAATCACTCTGCCTATCTTTGACTGGGGCACAAACAAAGCCAATCTTGACGTAGCCAAACTGCGCCAACAGGCACAAATCGTTGCTTATGAAGCCGCTGTTCAATCCGCATTCAAAGACGTTTCCAATGCTTTGGTTGCCCGCGAGCAGCTGGATAAAAGCTATGAAGCGTTGAGCAAACAAAGCCGTGCCTACAACGACAGCCTGCGCCTCATCAGCCTGCGCTACAAACATGGCGTATCCAGCGCATTGGATTTGCTGGATGCCGAGCGTAGCAGTTACAGTGCGGATACTGCTCTTTTGGCCAATCAGCTGACCCGTTTGGAAAATCTTGCCGACTTGTATAAAGCACTTGGCGGCGGTTTGAAACGCGAAACCAAAGCTGCCGAATAAGTATTTGCCTGCTAAGATCAAAAGGCCGTCTGAAACATTTAGGTTTCAGACGGCCTTTTTGTTATGCGGCAATTCTAAACTTTTAATTTCTCGCTTAAAGTGGCGACATAGGCTGCGCGTTCGTTACGGCTGGCTTCGGGCTGGTGTGTGTTGAGCGAAGACCATTTGCGGTTGCTGCGCGCTTTGTTGAGTTCGCTTGGCAATTTGGCCGCATTCCAGGGCGCTTTGCGTTCTTTTAGCTCGATGTGTGATTGAGCCGCATGGCCGCGCGTTTGCAAGACGTGCAACAAATCCAGTGCGCGTGCGGCAAGCAGGGTAAGGGTTTCCGGATCGGTATGCAGGGTTTGTCGGCCGTTGATTTTGTCGGTGATGTCTTGGGCATTGGGCAAAATACCGCCCAACAGGCCGCCAATGGCCGTACCTAAACCAAGCGAGCCGCCAAGTGTGGCAATATCCAAGCCTAAGCCGATGAGTGCGCCTGCGGTTGCACCGGTGCCGGTACGGATGCCGTAATGTTTGAGCAACTCGCTGTCAAACGGGTCTTGTTTGAAGGCTTTGGGCATCCATGTGCTGTCATTGCCGACTTCGTCGTGATAGAAGCGGTAAAGTGTGAACAGGCGTTGTTGCATTTGTCGCTCAAGTTGGCGGATTTCCGATTGCATAACTTCCAAAGTCGGGGCAGGGTCGTCGTTTTCGGCAATTTCTTGGGTGAATGCGGCGGCATCCAGCAGAAAATCGGCAATTTCACGGCGCGCTTCCGTATCCAGTCGTTGCCACTCGCGACGGCGCATATTGATGAGGCGGTCGAGGATGTCGCGCTTAGGTAACATGGTGGCAAGGTTGTCCCACAATCGGATTTCGCCTTCAAAGTCGAACGCAACGGTATCGAAACCGGCGTAAACATGCAGGGTTCGACGGGCGAGCATATTGGTCCAAGCGGTCAGGTCTTGATTTTGGGTGAAGTTGAACACGGGCATGATGGGCTTGGCGCACCAAGACAAAATGGTCAGCTCGTCTTTGTATTTGTCGAGGACGGGTTCCCGCGCATCGATGACGTACATTGCCATATCGCTTTGCATGACTTGGCGCAGCACTTTGGCCTCTTGGTTAAACTCGTGATGCGCTTCATGATTGCTAAGGAATTGCTGGATGCGTTCAATGCCGTCATCGCGTGCGGATGTATGGGTTTCCAGCCAGTCTAACACGCCGCCTGCATCTTCAAGGCCGGGTGTATCATAGAGGTAAACCAAGCTGTCGTCACCGTCGTTGATGAGGGCTTCTTCGACATGGCGCGTGGTGGATGGCGCGTTTTTCACTTCGCCGAAGGTACTGTCGCGCAAAAGCGTACGTAAGAGCGAGGTTTTGCCTGTGTTGGTATGGCCGACAACGGCAAGGGAAAGTGGGGTGGTCATGGTTGTGGGTTGGGTTGATATGGACTATGAATGTGTGAGTATGGAGCCGTTTATCTTTAGTGGCAATATATGTTTCAGACGGCCCTAAATTCTTTTTATATATGGGCGAAAATAGCAAGAAAAAGAGGGGAATAACGGATTTGTTGTTTTTTGGCAAAATACTTGAAAATAGATAGGAAAACAGTTGACAGGAGGGTAGAAGGCTAGGATAATTCGCGCCGTTGAGTTGCTTGATGCAGCTTGATTTTTCTCCTCTATTTCTCCTTTGTAGACTTGGCGCATATCAAAACGGTATGCGCATTTTTTTATCTGCATTGAAATATGATTACATTTAAGATCTGTAAATCGAATAATTAAGAAACTTTACAAGAAAAATACTTGCGCAGTTGAATATCTTGTTGCATAATTCGTTCCGTTAGCTGGTTCGAGTAGTCAGTTAATAGTTTCTCCTCTATTTCTCCTTTGTAGACTTGGCACACATTCTGTCGGATGTGTGCATTTTTTTGCCTATTTAAAATAAAGGCCGTCTGAATGTTGTAATCTTTCAGACGGCCTTTGTGTGTTGAATAGAATTAGATGTCTAATACTACTTCTTCTTTGACTTCTTCCATGACAACATAGCTGCGGCTTTCGGACGCAGCCGGCAGTTGCAGCAGGATATTGCCGAGCATATCGCGATAGGCGGACATATTGGGCAGGCGGACTTTGATAAGGTAGTCGTATTCGCCGGAGACCAAGTGGCATTCCAGAATTTGCGGAATCTTCAGCACTTCGCGTTTGAAGTCTTCAAAAATATTGCCGGATTTGGAACGCAGTTTTAGCTCGACAAAGACCAAGAGGCTTTGACCTAAAGCATGAGGATTCAGATGGGCGTGATAGCCGGTAATGAGGTTGTCGCGTTCCAAGCGGCGGACGCGTTCGGTTACCGGCGTGGTGGAGAGGCCGACTTTTTCAGCCAATTCGGTCATGGGGATACGTGCGTTTTGTTGTAGGAGCTTGAGAATTTTTAAGTCGGTTTTGTCGAGTTCTTTCATGGCCTTGATGTCTGTCGTTTTCATCTGGATTGAATCATAACCTTAAAACAGCCTGAGAAGAAGCATAAATGCTAAAGGCGCGCATGAGGTCTAAATTATGAATAGATTATTCTTGTGTATTTCATGGAATCCTGTGTAGTTTTTGACCTATAATATTTGCTTCAAAGTAATAGGGCAGGCCGTCTGAAACGGAATGCCGATAAGAGGAATACATTATGCGTCCACTCAATGCGCAAATCCGTTTGGATAATTTACGTCAAAATTATCGTTTTCTCAAAGAGTTGCACGGCAATAAATTGTTGGCTGTGATTAAGGCCGATGCTTACGGGCATGGCGCGGTCAGATGTGCACACGCGTTGGCGGATATTGCCGACGGCTTTGCGGTGGCAACGGTAGATGAAGGTGTGGAGCTGCGCCAAAACGGCATTAATAATCCAATTGTTTTGTTGGAAGGCGTGTTTGAGGCTGCGGAGTATGCGGATGTTGACCGTTATGATTTGTGGCCGGCAATCGGCAGTCAATGGCAGCTGGAGGCGTTTGTGCATCATGAGTGGCAACGCCCGACAACCGTATGGCTGAAAATGGACTCAGGTATGCACCGTGCCGGTTTCTTTCCGCATAATTATGCTGCGGCCTATACTGCATTGAAACAATCCGAATCAGTTGAAAACATTGTGAAATTCAGCCATTTTGCCTGTGCGGACGAACCGGAAAACGGCATGACCGAAATGCAGCTTGAAGCGTTTGATTTGGCGTGTGAGGGTTTGGAAGGTGAAGAGAGCTTGGCCAATTCCGCCGCGATTTTGAACGTGCCTGAAGCGCGGCGCGATTGGGGACGTGCCGGTCTGGCCTTATATGGTATTTCGCCTTTCGGCGGCGTGGATGAGCGTTTGAAACCTGTTATGCGCCTGACTTCCCGCGTTTTCGGCGAGCGTGTGTTGCAACCGCATTCTCCGATTGGTTACGGCGCAACGTTCTACACCAGCAAATCTACCCGTGTCGGTTTGATTGCCTGCGGCTATGCCGACGGTTATCCGCGTCGCGCTTCTACTAATTCCCCTGTGGCTGTTGATGGTAAACGCAGCCGTATTATCGGCAGGGTATCTATGGATATGATTACGGTTGAGCTGGAAGCCTCGAAAGAGGGTTTGGGCGCAGAAGTCGAGCTTTGGGGTGATGTAATTAATATCAATGAAGTTTCTGAAGTTGCCGGTATGATTCCGTACGAAATCCTCTGCAATATCAAACGTGCGAAGTTTACTTATATCGAGTAAGCAGTATAAAGATCAGGCCGTCTGAAATATGTTTTCAGACGGCCTGTTTGTTATCTGCAATTAAAACGATTCGTCAGCGCGTAAATAACGCCATTTGCCCGGCGGCAGTCTGCCGAGTTTGACTTTGCCCATGCGGATGCGTTTCAAACCGACGACACGCAGGCCGACCAGTTCGCACATGCGGCGGATTTGGCGTTTTTTTCCTTGTCGCAAAATAAAGCGCAACTGGTCTTCGTTTTGCCATTCAACTTTGGCGGGGCGCAACTTTTCGCCGTCCAAACTCAAGCCGTGGTTGAGTAGGGCGAGGCCTTTATCATCCAGTTTGCCACGGACGCGGACAAGGTATTCTTTTTCGCTGCTGCTGTTTTCGCCAATCAGCTGTTTGGCAATGCGGCCATCCTGAGTGAGTACCAATAATCCGACAGAATCAATATCTAGGCGGCCGGCAGGGGCTAAGCCGAATTTGTGCTTTTCGCTGAAAGGGATACGGCTGTCGTCGCCTTCCCAATGGTTGTCGGCGGTAATGAGTTCTGCGGCAGATTTATAGCCTTTTTCTGCCTGCGCGCTGACGTAGCCGACAGGTTTGTTCAGCAGGATGGTTACGCGCGCGGCTTGTTTTTCATGGGCTTGTTTGTTGAGGTCGATGCGGTCGCGCTCGGTGACTTTTTGACCGAGTACGGCGGTTTGGCCGTTTACTTTGACCCAGCCTTGCTCGATGTAGCTGTCTGCCTCGCGGCGCGAGCATAAGCCTAATTGCGCCATGCGTTTGGAGAGGCGCATGGTTTCGGAATCGTTGTTTTGCATGGTATGGCAATATAGAGAAATGGGAATATCGGATTATAGCATTGACCGTTTGTCAGGCCGTCTGAAAACTGAATATTTGGGTTTTCAGACGGCCTTTCGTTTGCTATATGTTAAGGAATATTTAGTTTTGAAGTAAAAAATGAAGGGTATATTGTCTGTTTGTGTTAACCTTACGGACGAACTAATCATTTTGTTTTCAGTCGAATTGGGGTTGAAATGACATTCCACTCATGAAATCATGAAGACTATAATGACTGGTCTTTCTGAAGCGCATTAAGGCAGTTTGTCGCTAAAGCAAGCCTTGGTGCATCACGTTTTAAGGATAAATCAATGAAATCGCTCAAATCATTTTTGATCTGGGGCATTGTGGTTTTGGTAGGCTTGGCCTCCTTTACTACTTTAGCTCTCAGCCGTGGCGAGCAAGTCAGTGCGATTTGGATGGTTACGGCCGCCATTTCGGTATACTGCATTGCCTACCGTTTCTATAGTCTTTACATTGCCAACCGTGTGATGCAGCTTGATCCTAACCGTCTGACTCCGGCAGAACGCCACAATGACGGCTTGGACTATGTGCCCACACATAAAGGCGTACTGTTCGGCCACCACTTTGCCGCCATTGCCGGCGCAGGCCCTCTAGTTGGTCCTGTATTGGCAGCGCAAATGGGTTATCTGCCCGGTACTTTGTGGATTATCTTCGGCGTGGTATTTGCCGGTGCCGTACAGGATATGATGGTACTGTTTGTTTCTATGCGCCGTGACGGTAAGTCTTTGGGCGATATCGTGAAACAAGAACTCGGTACCGTCCCAGGCGTGATTGCATCCATCGGTATTTTGATGATTATGGTCATCATTATGGCGGTGTTGGCGCTGATTGTTGTGAAAGCATTGGTTCACAGCCCTTGGGGTACGTTCACCATCGCAGCAACTATGCCGATTGCGCTGTTTATGGGTATTTACACCCGTTATATCCGTCCGGGCAAAATTGGCGAGATTTCCATCGTCGGCTTTATTTTGCTGATGTTGGCCGTGATTTACGGTGAAGATGTTGCACACAGCTCCTTCGGCCATTGGTTCGACCTTGACGGCATTCAGCTGACTTGGGCGATTATGATTTACGGTTTCGTGGCTTCCGTATTGCCGGTTTGGCTCTTGCTGACTCCACGCGACTATCTGTCTACCTTCCTGAAAATCGGTACGATTGCAGCTTTGGCTTTGGGTATCGTTATTGTTAACCCGACTCTGCAAATGCCTGCAGTTACCCACTTTATTGACGGTTCAGGCCCGGTATTCTCCGGTGCATTGTTCCCATTCTTGTTCATTACCATCGCTTGTGGTGCGGTTTCAGGCTTCCATGCGCTGATTTCTTCAGGTACCACACCAAAAATGGTGGAAAACGAAACCCACGTCCGCATGATCGGTTACGGTGGCATGATTATGGAAAGCTTTGTGGCCATTATGGCTCTGGCTGCCGCCGCTTCGCTTGATCCAGGCGTGTACTTCGCAATGAACAGCCCGGCCGCGCTGATTGGTACAGATGCCAACACAGCTGCCGAAGTCATCACCACTAAACTGAACTTCCCTGTTGATGCCGCAACCTTGTTGCACACTGCTAAAGAAGTGGGCGAAAACACCATTCTGTCCCGTGCAGGCGGTGCACCAACCCTCGCAGTCGGTATGGCACACATCATGAGCCGTCTGATTCCGGGCGAAGCCATGATGGCGTTCTGGTATCACTTTGCCTTGCTGTTTGAAGCCTTGTTCATCTTGACCGCGGTTGACGCCGGTACACGCGTTGCCCGTTTCATGATTCAAGACTTGGGCAGTATCTTCTACAAACCATTCGGTAACACCGACTCTATCCCTGCCAACTTGGTTGCCACATTCTTTGCCGTGGCATTGTGGGGTTACTTCCTCTATACCGGCGTAACCGACCCTCTGGGCGGTATTAACTCGCTCTGGCCGTTGTTTGGTATCGCCAACCAAATGCTTGCAGGCGTAGCGTTGATTATGTGTACCGTTGTATTGGTGAAAATGAAACGCGACCGCTATATTTGGGTAACCTTGGTTCCTGCTGTCGGCGTATTGTTCGTAACCTGCTATGCCGGTTTGCAAAAACTGTTCCACAGCGATCCGCGCGTCAGCTTCTTGGCTCACGCAGGCAAATACCGCGATGCCTTGGCTTCAGGCGAAGTCCTTGCCCCAGCTAAAGACATTGGCGAAATGTCACAAATCATCTTCAACGACCAAATCAATGCTGGTCTGACTGCTTTGTTCTTGGCAGTTGTCGTGATTGTCGCCGTGTACGGTTTCCGTACCGCCATGAAAGCCCGCAAAGTCGGTTGGCCAACTGCTAAAGAAATTCCAGCAGTGTACCGCGACGGTAAACAGCCGGAGGCTCAGCATGAAGCATAAGCTCGCATCTTGGTGGAAAACCATCAAGTTGACAGCAAACTTGATGGCCGGTGTCCCAGATTATGAAAACTACGTTGCCCGCCAGCGCAAACATAATCCCAATGCGCCGGTCATGACCGAGCTGCAATTCCAAGACTACTGCCGCAAACGCCGTTGCGGTAGCAACGGCGGACGCTGTTGTTAATGAAGGCATGAAAAAAGGCCGTCTGAAAATACTTTCAGACGGCCTTTTTAGTTCGATAAATTATTTATCTTGAGCGTTTTTTTGTTCGCGGACAACCCATTGGGCAATGTCAGAACCCAATACTTTGGAAGTACGGTTCAAGACGGCACAAGAGCTTTTATAAGCGCCAAACATACCGCCGGAAGAATTGCGGGTAAAGGTTTTTTTGCCAACTTGTTTGCCGTCAATATACAAAGTGGCTGAAACAGCCATACCTTTGGCGTGACCGATAAAGGCATTGCCTGCGCTCATGGCGGAAGTAATTGCGATATCTGCGTATGTGCCTTGTTTTTTACCGTCACGGACAACTGAGACATCACTTTTGGCTGCAGTTTCTTGCAAAGATTTGGACATGACGTTGCCAATTTGTAAACACTCAGAAATGATACGGGTATCGATTTCTTCTTCATCGCGGTAAGGAATACTTTCATCAATATGGACATCCGCGCTGGCAAATGCAGATGCAAACAAGAATGCGGTTGCAAGGATACGGTTAGGAGACATAATAGGGTACCTGAAATGGAGTGAGACCTTTGCAAAAAAGCCCTTCCCCAACAGC
>NZ_KV833385.1:10546-142875 GCF_001837635.1 Neisseria sp. HMSC070H10 | reverse complement strand
GGGTCGCGGGTTCGAGCCCCGTCCGCCGCGCCATCAAGTTAAAAATAAAAAATACCGGTTTTTACCGGTATTTTTTTCGTCTGTATCCTATGCCTTTTTATAAAAAATCCAGCTATTTAAATAGTATAAACAGGACAACACAATAAAGTAGACATATGGTTTAAATCCTGAAAGACCATCCATCTCAAGCGGATTCACACCAAACGCTTATTCATCAAAACCCCTAAATCATCTTCCAAAATAGACATAAATACTTGCCTCCCCTTCTTACACAAAGGCCGTCTGAAAACGTCAATACATTTTCAGACGGCCTTTTTTAGCTTATCAAGCCTGATACCTAATCATGCAGGAAGCCTTAGCATCAATCCAATGTTCGCCACCGGGCTGAACAATTTTAGACACCAGCTTATCCAAGTCGCGTAAATAATCGGTTGATTTTTGGCTGTTGATAATGACGACAACCAGCAACGGCTTTTCGCCCAACCAATACCCAGCCAGTGCGCGGACATCTTTAAGCGTACCGGTTTTGAGGCGCAGGTTTTCACCGGGCTGTTTCAAGCGTGTTTTAAGCGTACCGTCTTTACCGGCAATCGGCAGCGTACTGATAAACTCGTTTTTAAACGGGCTGAAGTAGGCTTTTTCCAACATTTGCGCCATCATTCGCGCATTGAGCCGTTCTACGCGGGACAGGCCTGAGCCGTTTTCCAACACCAATCCTTCCGTATTGATACCGGCAACCGCCAACTCGCTTTTTACGATAGAGGCGGCCTTAGTCTGCGCCAGCTTGTAATCAGACATGTTTCCGGCAAATTTAAGGAAAACCGAACGGGCAATCAGATTATTGGAATGCTTGTTCATATCGGTGAGAATATCGGTAAGCGGTTTGGAGAGATGGCTTGCCAACACATGCGCATCATGAGGAGCGACACCTGTCGTCAGGCCGTCTGAAACCGTGCCGTCTTGTTGACGCCATTGGTTCACAAAACTTTTGCCGATATATTCTTTCATGCTGTACATATTCAGATACAGCTCTTGACCCAAGCAGCTTTCCGGCAGCTTGCCCGATACGGTCAGCGTATTGTTTTTATAGGAAGTCTTCATGTGGTTTTTTAAAACACTGCACTTCCCTTCTTTATTCTCAAGCGTCAATTTGTTTTGAATATTCAGATTCGGCAGCGGCGGATTGGTACGGATGACCAAGCTTCCGTCTTCTTCTTTTTCAGCACGGAGTTCAACGGTTTTATACGCCAACATATTGGGATCGGGCGGCGTCATAAAGCTTTCGGCAGAATCGGAAGCAAAATCATCCGGATTCTTCACATCGCCCCACAGACTACGGTCGAGTATCAGATGTCCGTCAATATGGCGTATGCCCTTATCGCGCATCTGTTGCTGCATTTGCACCAAATCATGCTGGTCAAACACAGGATCGCCACTCCCCACCCAATACACATTGCCTTTCAACGTATCGCCTTTGATTGAGCCGTTGGTTTTAAACTCGGTTTTCCAACGATAATCGCCGCCCAACATATGAAACGCGGTAAACGCCGTTACCAGCTTCATGGTCGAAGCAGGATTGCGCAATTCATCGGCACGGTGCTCGGCAATCACTTTGCCGCTGTCCAGTTCCTGCACATAAACGGAAATTTCATTTTCAGGAATACGCCCGAAATCCAAAGCCCATGACGGACAAACAGCCATCATCAGGCCGATTGATAAAATACTTTTCAATTTCATTGTGTTACAAAAATCTTATAATTCTTACGAGGTACTTAGGCCGTCTGAACGGTTCAGACGGCCTTTTATTTATTTCTGATGCGCTTTCAAACGCAAAGCAAACATAACAACCACAACACCGACAACCAAAGCGCAACCCATCGCCAAATGGATACCGTCCAGCATTGCCTGTTGCGGCATATCTGCGCTGGAAAGTTTCTCGCCGATATTGGTCGCACCAACAAAAAACGCCGCGCCGATGGCACCGGCAATCGGGTTGATGGTGGTCAGAATCGCCGCACCGTGCGGATTGAGCGTTTTCGGCAACGCGTTCAGACCATGGGTTTCGCCGGTTACGCAAGCAGACACGGAAAGCGCCAACAGCGTAAACATCGCCGTCAGCATCATCACTTGCGTATCAATCCGTAAAAACAGCCACAATACCGCCAGTGACACCACCAGCATCACTGTTGCCGGCAAGACGACGAAGCGGCCGCCCTTTTTGTCCAACAATTTACCGAACAAAGGCGCGGCAACCGCCTGGGCAATACTGGCAGGCATCAAAATCAGACCGGTTGCCGTACCGGTCAGCATCAACACTTGCTGCGTGTACATCGGCACCATCAGTTCCAAGCCCAAGAACAGGAATATCGCACCAGCCAAAATCACAACGCAATATCTGAACTGTTTGTATTCAAACGCACGAAGGTTCAACAACGGCGTAGTCAAACGGAACTGACGGTGCGCAAACCAATCCACCAGCACAACGGAAGCGGCAAAGAGCAGGATAAATTCCAGCAGCGGCATATGGGCAAAATTACTGCTCGCATAAACCAACCCGCCGAAACCCGCAATCGACAGCACAGCCGACAACATATCGATTTTCGGACGGCTGATGTTGCTTAAATTGACCGTCAAATATTTACCCACCAGCACCATCGCCGCCAACATAAACGGCGCGGTAAAACCGAACAGCACGCGCCAATGCGTATGGTCGATGATGATGCCCGACAGCGTCGGCCCCATTGCAGGCGCGGCGGTAAACATCATGGTAATCACACCCATCGCCGTTCCGCGCTTATTGGGCGGGAAAATCGACAATACGCCGTTAAACAGAAGCGGGACAAAAAACGCGGCAGACACCGCCTGCACCATACGCCCCACAACCAAAATTCCGAAAGTAGGTGCAAACGCGCAAATCAGCGATCCTGCTAAAAACGTTGCCTGCGTAAACAGCACCATTTTGCGCGTTTCAAACCATTGAATCACGCCGGCCGTAATCGGCGTAAATGCCCCCATGACCAGCAAAAAGCCCGTTGTCAGCCATTGAACCGTGGTCTTATCGACACCAAAATCTTTCATAATCGGCGTAAGCGCGACATTCAGCAGCGTGTCGTTGAGATAGCCGAAAAATGCGCCGATGAATAAGGTGGCGACAATGGTTTTAGCTGGAAAGTCGGGATTGTCGGCATAGTATTCGTGTGCCGTTGCGTCCTCTTGCGAATCAGAAGCGTGCATAATAATTTGAAATATCAGCGAAACCGTTATTTTAGCATAAACCATTTTGACAGGCCGTCTGAAACCTTGACCGCTTCCCCAGATAACACTAAAATTTAGAATTGTTTTCATTTTTATTATTAAACAGGAGAAAAACATGTCAAAGAAAGTCAGCATCTTGGTCGGCAGTCTGCGTAAAGGCTCGTTCGCACGAAAAGTCGCACAAAACGTCATTTCCATGTTCCCCGAAGGCTACGAAGCGCAAATCGTCGAAATCGGCCATTTGCCTTTATACAACTTCGACTACGACGATCCTGCCGTTACCGACTTCCCCACTCCATCCAGCTATACCGAGTTCCGTGAAACCATCAAAGCCTCTGCCGGCGTATTGTTCGTGACTTCCGAAAACAACCGTACCGTACCGGCCTGCCTGAAAAACGCCATCGACATCGGTTCCAAACCCAATGCCGATGTTGCCTGGAAAAAAACACCTGCCGGCATCATCAGCCATTCAGTCGGCAAAATGGGCGGTTATAGCGCGCAAAAAAATCTGCGCCTTGCCCTTTCATATTTCGATATGCCGCTGACCGGCCAGCCGGAAGTGTTCCTCGGCAACTCGCCTACCCTGTTTGACGACAACGGCCAGCTCATCGAATCCGCGCGCGGCTTTGTTCAAGGCTATATCGACCAATTGGTTGCCTTGATTGAGAAAAACCCTAAATAATCGCGATTGAAGCATACAGGCCGTCTGAAAAACGAATTTCAGACGGCCTCATCTTTTGCAAAAAATCAGTTTTTCAACCCTTCCTAAATTTTTACTAATTGAGTGCGGTTATAATCACTGTCCACCCATCCTCCGGAGAACTTCCATGCGCGTATTATTGGTTGAAGACGATGCCATGATTGCCCAAGCCGTCAGTGCCAACCTGAAAGACACCGGCTACGCTGTCGATTGGGTCAGCCTCGGTTCGGAAGTTGCCTCAGCAGTGGCGGCGCAGGCATACGATTTGCTACTCTTGGATTTGGGTTTGCCCGGCAAAGACGGTTTGGACGTATTGGCGCAAATCCGCAACGGCGGCTGTACCGTTCCCGTCTTAATCGTGACCGCACGCGACGATTTGCACAGCCGCCTCAACGGCCTAGACGGCGGCGCAGACGACTACATCGTCAAACCCTTCGACATGGCAGAACTGCAAGCCCGTATGCGCGCCGTATTGCGCCGACACGGCGGACAGGCGCAAACGCTACTGAGCAACGGCATCATCACGCTCAACCCTTCCACCCATCAGGCGGAAGTGGTCGGGCAGGAACAGGCCATCATGCTCAGCAACAAAGAATTTGCCGTCCTCCAAGCCCTGCTACTGCGTCCGGGCATGATTCTGTCGCGCAGCGATTTGGAAGATAAAATCTACGGCTGGGGTGAAGAAGTCGAAAGCAACGCCGTTGACTTCCTGATTCACGCCTTACGCAAAAAACTCGGCAAAGAAGCAATTCAAAACGTCCGCGGGGTCGGCTGGCTGGTTGCACAAAACAACCAGGCCGTCTGAAAAACCAAAACAACACCAACACACAAACCATGCAACGCCTTATCCACACCATCAAACAATCCCTACAAGTTAAGATCAGCCTCACCCTGATCTGCATGCTCCTGCCCCTCTCCATTCTTGCAGGCATATTTTCATATTACGATACTTATCACGAGACCCAAGAGGTTCAAGACGACCTGTTGCGCCAAGTTGCGAACTATCTCGACCCGAGCGATGCCGATGACGAGAATCACTCGCTCGACAACGACAACAAGATTTCCGTTCAATTTCCCAATACGCCCAACCCCATTGTCAGCCTGCCTGAGCAGATTTCAGACGGCCTGCACACCATTCAGGCCGATGACGACGACGATTACTACCGCGTTTATACCCGTAATACCAAGCAAGGCCGCATCGCCGTCATGCAGGAAAGCGACTACCGTGAAGAGCTGGCCGAAATGGCCGCCGTGCAGAGCATCCTCCCCATGCTCCTCGCCCTACCCCTGATTATCCTGCTCACCGTCTGGATTACCCACCGCGCCATGCGTTCCGTCAAAACCCTGTCCAACGATTTAGAACAGCGCCAAATCAACGACCTCTCGCCGATGGACACGCAAGACATTCCCAGCGAAATCCAAGGCTTTGTCGTCGCTATCAACAACCTGTTGCAGCGTACCGACGAAAACGTCCGCCAACAGCAACGCTTTATCGCCGATGCCGCACACGAATTGCGCAGCCCCATGACTGCCCTTTCCCTTCAGGCAGAACGGCTCAACAATATGCAGCTGTCCGCCGAAGCGCGCGAGCAGTCCGCCCTGTTGCAACAAAGCATACAGCGCAACCGCCACCTGCTTGAGCAACTCCTTTCCCTCGCACGCGCCCAAGCACCCGAAACCCAACGCCCCAAAACCCTGATCAGCCTGCAAAACCAGTTCCGCCGCGTCTTGCAGGAACTCATGCCGCTGGCGTTGGCCAAAGGTCAAGACATCGGCGTCGCCGTTGAAAACGACTGCCAAATCCACGCCGACGACACTGAAATCTACACCCTTATCAAAACCTTTACCGATAACGCCATCCGCTATACCCCAAAAGGCGGCCGCATCGATTTGGGCTTTGACGAAACCGCCGAATACCTCAACATCTGGGTGGAAGACGACGGCCCCGGCATTCCCCCAAGCGAACGCCAACGCGTTATCGACCCCTTCTACCGTATTCTCGGCACCGAACAACAAGGCACCGGCTTGGGCCTGTCCATTGCAGACACCATTGTCAAACGCCATCAAGGCCGTCTGAAACTGGCCGACAGCCGACGCTTTGACAGCGGCTTGTTGATTATTGCCGAGTTGGATAAAAAGACGCTTTAAATAATTGACCCGCTCAAATGGTTTATCTAGCTTTAAGCCGATGAATCAAAACGCTTTAAAACCAAAGGCCGTCTGAAAATGACTTTCAGACGGCCTTTTTATATTTTAAAGCAAACCTCATTCATTCCTCACAAATACGGCTGCAAGGTTTGGCGGAGGATTTCCATATCGGTAATTTCAGTAATATTGGCTTTGCCCAAGTATTCCAAACCGACAAAACGCATGATGCCGCTGCTGACTTTTTTGTCGTGGCTCATGTGTTCAATCCATTTTTCAAATGAGAAAACAGGCGGCGCAGACGGGAGGGAGGCGGCTTCCATTAAAGCGGCAATGCGGCCGGTATCGGCCTGTTGGGTTTTGCCCAAAATTTGCGACAAACGGGAAGCGAGGACGCAACCGGCGGCAACGGCTTCGCCGTGCAGCCATACGCCGTAGCCCATTTCGGCTTCGATGGCATGGCCGAAAGTGTGACCGAGATTAAGCCATGCGCGGATGCCCTGCTCGGTTTCGTCTTGGGCAACAATATCGGCCTTCATTTTGCAGCAATGGTAAACGGCTTCTGCCATTTTTTCTTGGTGTTGCGCCATCAGGTCGGCCATATTTTCTTCCAACCAAGCAAAAAATTCGGCATCGCCCAATGCGCCGTATTTAATGACTTCGGCCATACCTGCAGAAAGTTCGCGCTGCGGCAGCGTTTGCAAGGCAGTCAAATCGGCCAGTACGGCTTGTGGCTGGTAGAACGCGCCAATCATGTTTTTACCGAGCGGATGGTTGATGGCGGTTTTACCGCCGACTGAGGAATCGACCTGGCTGAGCAAGGTGGTCGGCACTTGGATAAAAGGTGCGCCGCGCTGATAAGTCGCCGCGGCAAAGCCGACCATATCGCCTATCACGCCGCCGCCCAAAGCGATTAAAGTGGTTTTGCGCTCGGCACGGTTTTGCATCAAGCCATCGTAAATCAGGTTGAGCGTCTGCCAGTTTTTATATTCTTCGCCGTCGGGAAGGATGATGCTGAAATGCGGCACGCCCAGTCTGTCTAAGGCCGTCTGAAGCTGTTTGAGATAAAGCGGCGCAACGGTTTCGTTGGTAATAATGGCTGCTTTTTTGCCCAAATAGGGCTGAAGCAGCGTATCGGCCTGCTCAATCAGTTTATGCCCGATAAAGATGGGGTATTGATGGGACGGGGTTGGGACAGTCAGTGTGCGCATAGTATTCCTGTGCAAAGCGTATTTATTCGCCTAAAGCCTGTATCAGGCGTTTGAGCGTTTTGTGACAGCTGTCGGATTCGATGACGAGATGGGCGGTTTGACGGTACAGCGTATCGCGTTGGTCATACAGCTCTTGCAGTTTGACCAAAGGGTCGGCAACTTGCAACAGCGGCCGGTTGCTGTCGTAACGGGTACGCTCCAGCAAGGTTTCAGGACTGGCATGCAGATAAACAACCGTGCCGTTTTGGCGCAAAATCTGCCTGTTTTCACTGCGTAATACGGAGCCGCCCCCGGTCGATAAAACGATGTTGCGCCGGGAAGCGAGCTTCTTCAGCATATTGGTTTCGCGGTTGCGGAAGCCTTCCTCCCCTTCCATCTCAAAAATGGTCGGAATGGATACGCCCGAAGAAGTGCAGATTTCGTAGTCGCTGTCGTAAAACGGGCATTCAAACATTTGGGCAAGCTGCTTGCCCAAAGTGGTTTTGCCCGCGCCCATCAGCCCGATTAAAATTAAATTGCCGTTGATTTTTTCCATGTGGGTCATTTTATACGATATGGTGGTTTCGTGGAAAAGTTCGTCGTTTTTCAGACGGCCTTTTCATCTCAGGCCGTCTGAAAACCAAAACAGGCATACCTTTGCAGATATGCCTGTTTGTCATTTTAAAAATCAGTAACGCAGATTGTTACCCACATTATCCATGATGCGCGGCGTGATGAAAATCAACAGCTCACGGCGATTTTCACGCTTGCCGCGTGATTTGAACAGATTGCCGACAACAGGAATATCGCCCAAAACAGGGACTTTGTTCACTGCATTGGTGCTTTCTTCTTCGTAAATACCGCCGACAATCAGCGTACCGCCATCTTCAACCATGGCTTGGGTATTCAAGTGTTTGGTGTTGATACACTTGGTTGTCAGAGAATCCACGGTACAGTCGATCGGGGTATCGCGATTAATCTTCACAGTCATGATGATTTGACCGTCAGGCGTAATGTTCGGCGTTACGGTCAAGCCCAAAACGGCTTTCTTGAAGGTAATCGAAGTCGCACCGCTGGAAGAAGCCTCTTGGTAAGGAATTTCCGTACCGGATTCAATTTTGGCTTCTTTGCGGTCTTGTGTCAGCACACGCGGATTGGAAATGGTTTTGCTCTTACCTTGTTCTTCAGACGCGCTGATTTCCAAGCCCAATGCACCGGACGAGAACGCCCGCACCAGCGCAATGCTGTTGACTGCGGCTGCGGTCGGCAGGCTGACGTTCGGATCCAAAGACCAAGTAGGATAGCGGACATCACCACGGTTAAACGAGGCATTGGTATTGTAGTTGGTTTGTGCATTGCTCCAGTTGCTGCCCCATGCGTTACGGCCACTTGCACCACCGGAACCGAATTTAACGCCCAAGTTTCGGAAGAAGGTATCTTCTGCTTCCACAATACGCGCTTCCACCATCACTTGACGGGTTGGAACGTCCAATTCATCGATCAGTTTGCGGAATTTCTCAATCACGCCGCGGTTATCGGTCACGATCAGCGTATTGGTAGCCGGATCGATTAAGGCGCTGCCTCGGTTGCTCAACAGAGTGTTGCGGGTATTGGAATTATTGCTGTCGTATTCTTCCAAACGCAGAATTTTGCGGAATTCTTCCACGTTTTTGTATTTCAACTGGAAGGTTTGAGAATACAGCGGACCCAATTCGGCAATCTCTTTTTCAGCCTGCAAGAAGGCTTTGTCTTTTGCCAACAATTCATCGCGAGGTGCGATATTGATGATGTTGCCTTGACGGCGCATATCCAAATTGCGCGCCTGCATGACCAAATCCAAAGCCTGATCCCAAGGTACATCTTTCAGGGACAGGGTCATGGTGCCTTTGACGGTATCGCTGGCAACAATATTCACGCCGGACTCTTTCGCTAAAATCTGCAAAATGGTACGGACCTCTACATCTTGGAAGTCCAAGGAAATTTTACGGCCTTTAAACGATTTATTCGCATTTTGGTTCAAGCCGCTGGATTCGGTATTGGCGGCTTTAGGCGATACTTCAAATACAAAACGGCCGGAAGAAGCTTTGGTATTGATGTCCCAATTCGCATTATTGTTGCGGATAATGAGCTGGGTAGAATTGCCGATACGTTTGAGCGTAACGTTTTGTACAGGCGTATTGAAGTCAGCCACATCCAAACTGCGTTGCGCTTGTGTCGGCAGCGTATGGTTTTTCAAGGTTACAACCACGCGGTCGCGCTGCTGTTTAATGTCCGGCTGTCCGCTGAAACCCGGGGCGGACAATTCAATAATGCCGGAATTGCGTGCGCCTTTGCGGAAATCGATATTGGCGGCCGAAACGGCTTGATAAGCCTGAGTAGCGCGCGCGGTAGACGGCGTAGCCGCACGTTCATTTGCAACGGCTGCATTGGTTTGGTCAGTAGATTCGTTTACGAATACCCAAACTTCGTTGCCGCGAATCTCAGTATTGTATTGGCTGATTTTGTTCAAACCCAAAACCACGCGTGCGCGGTCATTGTTTTGTGCCGCAGTAATTTGATGCAGCAATGGGTCGGCATATTCCAAAACAGGCTGAGGTAAACGGATATTGGTGTTGGCAAAATCCAATGCAATACGTGCCGGAGTAGATGTTACAAAACCATGAGGTGTAGTGACGTCTTTGTCGAAACGGATTTTGATGATTTTTTGGTTGTCAGGCAAAGTGGAAACGTTGATATCGGTAATATTGCCTGCAAAGGCCGTCTGAACAGCGAGGGCAACGCTGAAGCCGGCAAATAATTTTGTCATGTGCTTGGTTTTCATAATCGAGTGAGACCCCTAAATTAATTTGAATTCGAACTATCGGAGCTATTGGAAGAATCCGCCTCTTTACTGCTCAATGGCAATTCGGCCTTCCGGTACACCCAGTTGCCGTAGCTGTCTTCAACTTGCTCGGTCAAGATAATTTTGTCTTCGGTAATACTTTGGATTCTGCCGTAATTCTGACCGATGTAGTTTCCGGGATAAACGGTATAAACATGGTCGTTGACCTTGATAAATCCGGAAACTTTACCGCCGCTTTGCAGCGTTCCGACAAAGGCCATATTCTCCAAACTGAAGGCTTCCAATGTTTCTTTCGGACGGTTTACATCCGGCGCATTGCCGCCTTTAGGGGCAGTGTCCAAACGGCGTGAATCAAACGCATTTAAGCCTTTAAAATTCGGAGGGCTATACGGCTTAGGCAATATAACCGTCGGCTCTTCAAACGGAATAATCTTAGATTTTGCTTCCTGACGGGTTTGCGTCATCCATTGAGTCAAATCTTCATAGCTTTGCGTACAGGCTGCCAAGGGAAGAAGACTTAAGAGTAAGATGATTTTTTTCATGATTTCCCTATTCTTTTATTTTTGCTCATTCTCGGCAGGTTTGCCTTCTTCTTGTGCCTGTTGCGCAGCCAATTCGGCAGCAATCTCTTCGGCCGGACGGGCTTTGTAAGTCGTCGCAATCGCGCTCAGTGTCAACTCGCCTTTATTGCCTTTACCTTCTTTGTCCTCGCCTGCGTTCACGAGTTTTAAAGAATCTAACGTAATAATGCGCGACAAATCGCCTACATCACGGGTAAATTGGCTGATCTGTGAATATTTGCCTGTAATGGAAATCTGATACGGCAGTTTTTGAATCGGACCATCGTTTTCAGGTTGGAGAGGCGCAACGCTGTCCAAACGCAGTCCGTTGGTTGAACCTGCCTGATGCAGCTCTTGAATCAGGTTCGGAATTTCCGCGTCGGTCGGCAGTTGTTTCAACAAAACATCAAATGCAGAACGGATTGAAGCCAATTCAGCCTTTAGATTGTTCAAGCTTGCCGCCTGAATGCTTTTACGCGTAAAGGTTTCCTTCAGCTCTTCCTCTTTAGCTTCCTGCGTATTCAAGGTTTCAATCTGATCTTTAAATACGCCGACATAGCCCAAAGCCAACATACCGACAATCAATAAACCTGCCAGCAAAAGTTTTGAAGGCATATTGAGCAGGTACAGGTTTTGTACGTCCAATTGTTTCAGGTTTTTAGATGCCATTATTGAGCCTCCGGAGCAGGTTCGGCCACAGGTTCGGCCATTTCACCGCTACTTTGGGCAGTTGGTGCAGGAGCCTGCGTATTCACTTGGTTGATTGAAGATTTCAAAGTAAATTCTTGGTAGTTATCTACTTTTTTAATACTCAATAATTCAGGCTGCAAGAAAATACCTGTACTTGGCAGGGAGCGCATCATAACGGCGATTTTATTGTCGCTGATGGCATGGCCGCTGATTTTATAGCTGGTCGCACTTTCTGCTTCCAACGCAGTCAAATAAGTATTATCGGGCGTAAGCGCATTCAAAGAATCAAGGATATAGGCCGCTTGATAGCGTTTTTCCTGTAACTCTTCAACTTTCAGTTTTTTGGCCAAGAAGGCTTCTTTTTCTTGCTGAAGTTTATCGATTTCGCCCAATTCTCTATCAAGTCTGTCGATTTCGGTTTGCAGGAAGTTGTTGCGGCCTTCTTGATTGCTGATGGCGCTGTCAATACCAAGATAGGTAGCGGCCGCCAAGCCCAAACCCACTGCAAAAGCACCAAGCATCAATACTTTGAATTGCTGCTGCTTGCGCTGTTTAATCTCTTCCCGATATGGGAGAAGGTTGATTCTGGTTAATTCGATCATGTTCTCAAAGTCCCCTTAATGCCAATCCGAACGCCAAAGTCAGTGACGGCGCATCAATTTGAAACTGCGGCAATTCTACTTTTGCACTGCGTTCCACATATGAAATCGGATGCAGATATTCTGTTGGCGTATTGGTTTGCGAGAAAATGCTTTCTGCCAAACCTGCCTGCTGCGCAGTAAAGCCGGTCAACAGAATGTGTTTGATATTATGAAAAGAATCAGTGGCCTGCGTGGTATAGTAAAATTGCAGAACACGCTGAACTTCTTGCGCAACCTGTACATTAAAACGGTCGGCAATCTGAGACTGATAGTCGGAAGGCTTGTTTTGAGAAGCCATCATTTGTGCGGCTTTTTCTTCCGTTACCTGATAAGTACGCTGAATCAGCTGATTAAGCTGCTCAGTACTGACCGGCGTTTCTTGTTTGTAAAGAATACGGCCGTTTTGCAGAATCAGGGCATACATTTGAGTCGCATGAATGCCGAACACGGCAACTTTTTCCTCTGCCATTTCGGGAGCATGCGTATTCATCCAATAGACGAAGGCATTGCGTTGCGCCAGCAAGTCCAAATCCAAAGCGGACAAAGGCAGGCCGGCATTTTCAAACATTTCAATGCGCGGCTCGACATCGTCTTTTTTGGCGGCAACAGCTAAAACATGCTGACCCGAACCGACTTCTTCAGCTTGAAAGTCGTAGTTCATTTCTTCAATAGGCGCAAATTGGCCGACTTCCGCCTCGATAAACTCTTCCAAGTCCAAATCGGTATCACGCGGGTTGTAAATAATTTGCTCGACTGTTGCCAAATTTTGTGGCACGGCAGCAACAATATTTTTGCAAGAACTGCGTAATTGTGTGTAAGTATGCTGGATGTAAGTAGCAAGCTGATCGTAGTCTTGAATTTTGTTGCCTTTGACAATATTTTTAGGCAATTTGGTAATAACGTATTTTTCCAGCTGAATTTGGTTTAAACTACGGCCTGTCAGTTGTACCATCTTAATGGCATGTTGACTGATGTCGACGCCGATGGCAGAGCGGTTGTTCAATCCGCTAGAAGCCTTGCCTGTTTTGGTATCTTTCGTGCTTTTAAATAAGCGCATGATTTGACTTCCCTGTATCATTTAGGAGTGAGTAACTGTTTCGTTATCCGTAAAGGACTTCTTATTCTTTACACAGTATTGACTGTGGCTGATAGAAATCGTTTCCCATTTTACTTTATTTATCGCCATTAATGGCAAAATTATTACCTAGTCATGATTAAAAAGATTATAACGACCTGCATGGGTCTCTTATTAGGACTGGCTCTTTTTGGTGTAGGTCTGATTGCAATTGCAATTTTGGTAACCTATCCAAAACTGCCGTCTTTGGACTCTTTACAACACTACAAACCAAAAATGCCGCTGACGATTTATTCTTCAGACGGCCAAGTCATTGGCGTTTACGGCGAACAACGGCGTGAATTTACCAAAATCGGCGACTTCCCGAAAATTTTGAAAAATGCCGTGATTGCCGCCGAAGACAAACGCTTCTACGACCACTGGGGCGTGGACGTTTGGGGTGTGGCGCGTGCCGCAATCGGCAACGTCATGGCCGGCGGCGTTCAATCCGGTGCCAGTACGATTACGCAGCAGGTTGCCAAAAACTTCTACCTGAGCAGCGAGCGTTCGTTCACCCGTAAATTCAACGAAGCCCTGTTGGCCTACAAAATCGAGCAGTCTTTGAGCAAAGATAAGATTTTGGAGCTGTACTTCAACCAAATCTATTTGGGTCAACGTGCTTATGGTTTTGCCTCCGCCGCCCAAATTTATTTCAACAAAAATGTTAACGAATTAACATTGGCCGAAGCCGCCATGTTGGCCGGCTTGCCTAAAGCACCTTCTGCCTACAACCCGATTGTGAACCCTGAGCGTGCCAAACTGCGTCAGGCTTATATTCTGAACAATATGCTGGAAGAAGGCATGATTACCCTGCAGCAACGCGATCAGGCTTTGAAAGAAGAGTTGCATTACGAGCGTTTTGTACAAAACATCGATCAAAGCGCCCTGTACGTTGCCGAAATGGTACGTCAGGAGCTGTTTGAAAAATACGGTGAAGATGCCTACACTCAAGGTTTCAAGGTATATACCACAGTCGATACCGCACACCAACGCGTCGCTACCGAAGCCCTGCGTAAAGTTCTGCGCAACTTCGACCGTGGCAGCAGCTACCGTGGTGCAGAAAACTACATCGACCTGAGCAAAAGCGACAACGTAGAAGAAACCGTCAGCCAATATCTTTCTACACTTTACACCGTCGATAAGATGATTCCTGCAGTTGTATTGGAAGCCTCCCGTAAAGGTGTACAGATTCAGTTGCCAAGCGGACGTAAAGTGACGCTGAACAGCCACGCTTTAGGCTTTGCCGCCCGTGCCGTCAACAACGAAAAAATGGGCGAAGACCGCATCCGCCGCGGCTCCGTCATCCGCGTTAAAGGCAGCGGCGATACCTTTACCGTCGTTCAAGAGCCTTTGCTGCAAGGCGCATTGGTGTCTTTAGATGCGAAAACCGGTGCAGTCCGCGCATTGGTCGGCGGCTACGACTACCACAGCAAAACCTTCAACCGCGCAACTCAAGCCATGCGCCAACCCGGCTCTACGTTTAAACCGTTTGTTTATTCCGCCGCTTTGGCAAAAGGCATGACTGCCTCCACCATGATTAACGATGCGCCGATTTCCCTGCCGGGCAAAGGTGCAAACGGCAAAGTGTGGAACCCGAAAAATTCAGACGGCCGCTATTCCGGTTACATCACGCTGCGCCAGGCTTTGACCGCTTCGAAAAACATGGTGTCCATCCGCATCCTGATGTCTATCGGCATCGGCTACGCGCAACAATACATCCAACGCTTCGGCTTCAAGCCGTCTGAAATCCCTGCTAGCCTGTCTATGGCTTTGGGTACAGGCGAAACCACACCGTTGCGTATTGCAGAAGGTTACAGCGTCTTTGCCAACGGCGGTTACAAAGTATCTGCCCACGTCATCGACAAAATCTACGACAGCCAAGGCCGTCTGAGAGCGCAAATGCAACCTTTGGTAGCCGGTGAGAACGCACCTCAGGCCATTGACCCGCGCAACGCCTACATCATGTACAAAATCATGCAAGACGTTGTCCGTGTCGGTACCGCACGCGGTGCAGCCGCACTCGGCCGCGCCGACATCGCCGGTAAAACCGGTACCACCAACGACAACAAAGACGCATGGTTTGTCGGCTTCAATCCTAGCGTTGTGACTGCCGTCTATATCGGCTTTGACAAACCGCGCAGCATGGGTCGTGCAGGTTACGGTGGTACAATCGCCGTACCGGTATGGGTAGAATACATGCGCTTTGCCCTGAAAGGCACCAGCGTCAAACCGATGAAAGCCCCTGAGGGCGTGGTTTCGAACGGTGGCGAAGTGTATATGCGCGAACGCATGACCACCAGCTCCGACCTGGCCTTGGACAACAGCGGCGTTGCTCCTCATCCCGCTCAATCTGCCCGTCGCGCGGTTCCGAATGAAAACCGCCGCCGCACCGAGAGCGGCAATGCGCCAGCCCGTGAAGAATTAGACGAAACCCCAGTTCTGCCAAACAATACCGGCAACAATAACAAACAACAACTGGACTCTCTGTTCTAACAAATCAAGGCCGTCTGAAACGTTCAGACGGCCTTTTTTGAGAAAATTCAAAGCAAAACCATGATTGATTTACACTGCCATTCGACCGTTTCAGACGGCATGCTCTCCCCAACCGAAGTCGTCCGACTCGCCCGTCAAAACGGTTGCACCCTGCTCGCCCTAACCGACCACGACCACACCGGCGGACTTGCCGAAGCACGCGCCGAAGCCGATACCCTCGGACTCCCCTTCGTCAACGGCGTGGAAATATCCGTCACTTGGCGCGGCCGCACCATCCACGTTGTCGGCTTGGACTTTGACGAACACAACGAAGCCCTGCAAAACCTGCTTGCAGAAGTCCGCAAAGGCCGTCTGAAACGATTGGAAGCCATCGCGGCCAAGCTGGAGAAAAAAGGCATAACAGGCGCGTATGAAGGCGCGCTGGCATTGGCCGCCAACAAAGAAATGGCCAGCCGCACCCACATTGCCGAATTCCTCATCTGCGAAGGCCATGTTAAAAACAAACAGCAGGCATTTACCAAATATCTGGGCGACGGCAAATCCTGTTCCGTCAGACATGAATGGGCCACACTGGAAGACTGCGTAGCCGCGATTACAGGCGCGGGCGGCATGGCCATTATCGCCCACCCGATGCGCTATGAATTATCCGCCACCGCCAAACGAAACCTGTTTCAAGAATTTAAAAACCTCGGCGGAGCAGGGATTGAAGTACACAGCGGCAACTGCTGCAAAAACGACCGCCTCAACTATGCCCTGCTTGCCGACCGCTTCGACTTTCTCGCCAGCGTAGGCAGCGACTTCCACCGCCCCAATGACTTCAGCGGCGGCATACTCGGCGCCTGTCCCGACTTACCCGAACAATGCCGTCCTGTATGGAAACGCTTTAAGGCCGTCTGAATTTTTTCATATTTTTGTAAATAGCTTATCTATCTATAAACAGAGACACAGCATCTACACAATTTACATAAGTAAATTCAATAATCAAATATACCTCATAAAACTCCCTCAACTGACATGTATCGTTTTTAAGCAATGTGTTAGGCAAACTCATTCTCTATTCTAGAAATATATGCATAATCTTTTAATTCATTAGGAATATCCTCAATTATTTCATTTCTTTTAATTCCTATTTTTATAAAGGCACCCACTGACGCCAAAAACGCAGAAAAATATTGAGATACTCCAAGATTATTCATCCCTTCATAGAATCCATAAGCTGCCGAGATGGATCCAACCAAATCTGAAAAATCTGCTCTTAATACAATTTTATGACTAACCAGACATTTGTTTTTCATTACCTTATGTGAGTCCATTGATTTATGTAAATCACAAATTGCTTTTTCTAGTTGCAACATCTTTGTATTCTGAGTAAATATTTGATCAGGAGAACTAATTATTTCATCATACATAGCACTTAAGCATAAACGCAACATTATTAATTCATCATTATATTTTTCTTTGAAATTTAAAATTTCTTCAATAGGTATAGATCTTTGTGGAATAGGAATAGCTTTATATAGTTCAAATTCAATCGTCCTTTGAAGAGTTTTCCTTATGTTTTTAGAAGCTTTAAAAGACAAATCTTTATGTAATTGTTGCAAACTCCAGAGATACTCTGTACCTTTATGATTATAATTATTAAAAATTTCTTCTTGAATATTCAAGAAGAAATCTTCATTTACCGAATAACTTCCTGTTAACCATACTTCTTCAATTGTTAGAATTTTTTCATTTTGAAGTAAATTAACATCATCTATATTGGAATAACTCATATAGAACATATTATTATTAGGTAAAATGATTTTATCCCAAAAAAAACAGTGCCATTCTAATTTCCTGTTCTAAATCAACTCCACCTCCAATGATCGTATTACCATTAACCTCGACAGGAGGTGCCATAATAATTCCACGCTTCTTCACTTCTTATCTCCAATATTTAACTCAAAGAGTAACAAATTTTGAATATTTAGATATAAAATCCATATTTGCAATAAATAAAAATAACATAAAAATACTGTATAACTATAATATACTCCCTTCTCTAAGTAAAATCATAACAACAGAAATAAAAATGCACAGGCCGTCTGAAAAATACTTTCAGACGGCCTGTGCATTTTTATTTCTCTTTACCGCAAGTTAAAACGACCTCACCAGCGACAAACCGACTTCGTTTTGTTTGTAGCTGTACAGCCAGTCGGTGTTGCCGTTGACGCGGCGGTGTTTATAGCTGAGGACGGGCTTAAGGTCGGCAAATTTCCAGCGGTCAGCGCCTATGCTGAGGCGGTAGGTTTGTTCTTTGTCGCTGCGGCGTTGTTCGAGGACGGCATTCTCTTCCCTATGGCTGCGGATACCGAAAGTCGCAGAAATCGAAGCATCGAAACCGGCTTCAAACATTTTTGCCGCACCCAGCCGTGCGGAAATTTGGCGATAGCTGTCCACAGGGTCTTTCGTTTTGCGTTGTTGCCAGTCTATGCCGCCGTAGAGCATCAGGTCGCTACGAGGGAAATAAGACAAGGTGTTGTAAACGGAGAGGAGGCTGCCGTCGAGCAAACGGGTTTTGTCTGCATAAGAAAGATGTTTCCACTCGGCTTCGGTGTTCCACGTCCAACTGCCCTTGTCGAGGTTCCATTCGCTGCGCACGCCATAGGCGCGGTTGAAGGTTTTGCCGCCGCTGCCGTTCCATTCGACGAGCGGGGCGAGGGCAACGGTGTGGCGGTGGTTTTCAAACTGGTAGCCTGCGCTGAGGTTGAGCGTGTGTTCGTTGAAGTCTTTATGGTCGCGGTAGAAGCGGCCGTAGCCGAGCGCGCGGGCGGCGATGCCGTGGTGTCCTTTAATCTGCCAGCGGCGGACGGCGGCGGCTTCGTATTTGATGCCGTTGGCGGAAATGGGTTTGTCGCCGGAAAATTCTTCCCAGCATTCGCCGTCGATTTCGGTTTTACACCACACTTTGCCGCTGCCTTCATTGATGTTGCTGTTGTGGACGGCACCGACGGAAAGGCTGCCCTTCCAGCTTTGACGTTGGTTCAAAGCATCTTGGAAATGGGTGATGTTTTCTTTGACGGCTTCGGGCAAGTCTTCGTTTTGAAGGCGTGCAAATTCAGAAGAGGCTTCGCGGTTCAGACGGCCTTCAAAAAGCAGGCGTGCGTAATCAAGCCGTCCGCGTGTGAAGTCGGGGTGGCGTTGCAGCAGGGTTTCGTATTCTTGTTTGGCTATTTTCCACTTGCCTTCGCCTCGTGCAAGAGAAGCACGGGCAAACGAAGCAATATCGGGATCGTATTCGCTTTGCTGGCTATGACGCTCCAGCAGAGGGCGAACGGTTTGCCAATCGCTGCGGTTGACGGCATTAAACAGTGCCTCGCCTTGGTCGGTTTCTGAGTCGCTCTTGGCTGTCTGCCCGGTATGCTGAGCAGAAATATCGAGATGATATTCGCGCACTTTTTGTTCCTGCTCCTGCATGGTTTGGCGGGTATCCTGCCACAAGCGTTGCGCGGTACGGTCGTCTGAAAAATCAGAACGCGGGGCGGCAAGGACGGGAGCAGAAAGAAGCAGAATCAGGCAGGCAGACGGTTTGTACATGGGATCGGCTTTCCGGTCGCAAGTTTCAGACGACCTTGAGAAATTTGGAGGCAAGTGTTTAAAAAAGCCTGCGGATGGCAGGCTTTATTTTACTTAAAGACGGATTTTAGCGTTTTACGCCGCCGTATGCCGTATCCAGATTGCGGTCAGTCTTAAATTTGGCAACACCAGCCAACGCGCTTGCACCGTTGCCGAAGAAGTGGCCTTCGGTTTTACCGAAGTGGCCGTTGGCGCGAGCATAGCCTTCAAATGATGCGCTGGATGGCTTGATGCGGGAATGGATGTCCATCTGTACAGCGTTATTTTTCATAGAACCGGTCAAGACACGTTGACCGAAGTCTGCGCGCAAAGTACCAACCATCGGGTTGTTGCCGGTGTAGTTGTTGATGCCTTTAACTGCGTAGTTGGCTACACCGGATACAGGCATAGAGGTAGCACGTTTGTCGCCGGAGTAGAAAACGCCGCGGTTAGAGCCTTTAGCGTATTCTTTGCCGACCCACTCGCCGTAGTATACTTCAGAGTCACCGCTCTTAATGGTGTTGAACGCATAGCGACCGAGGTTTTGATGGGTGTATGCGTCGTTAACCTGTACGGTTTTCACGCCGTTGCGGTCTGCATTGCCGGGCATACGGTTTACGTTGGTGTAGTACACGCCTGAACGGTAGGCAGCGTGTTTCATCACTTTTTCGCCTTCGGCTTCAGATGCAGGCTTGCCCCATTTTTTGCCGTATTTGTAGTTTTGGTAACCATAATCAAATGGGTTGTAGTAATTGTTGGCGGCAAATGCGCCTGCACTGAACAAAACAGCCAAAACAGCAGCGGTGGTTTTTTGCAGATTCAGTTTCATTGAACACTCCTTGAGGTAAAACGATGGTGGGGAAAATTATGTTTCGTTGTGAGTAGAACATATCGTTATGTGAGGAGGTCTTTTTGTTCTGCAAAGCATTTTATAGGGGAAGTGTTAGCATAGAATTAGTAAATGTCCTAACAATCCCCTATAAAGCGAAATTCTTTATTTTTAATTCGATACAGCCTGTATTACCTACCCAACAATGGCAAAGAATATATTGAAACTGCCTGCCCGATACACCATAATGACCCTATAAATACCCGGAAAAAAGGTTAACGCCATGTGCCAACTGCTCGGCATGAATTGCAACACTCCCACAGACATCATGTTTTCTTTTGAAGGCTTCCGCCGTCGTGGCGGCATTACCGACCACCACGCCGACGGCTTCGGTATCGGCTTTTTTGAAGGCAAAGGCGTGCGCTTGTTTCACGACGACAAGCCCAGCGCCAACTCGCCCGTTGCCGACTTGGTACGCGCCTACCAAATCAAATCTGAAAACGTTATCGCCCATATCCGCAAGGCCTCACAAGGCCAGACCTCATTGGCGAACACTCATCCCTTCATGCGCGAGATGTGGGGCGAATATTGGCTGTTTGCCCACAACGGCCATTTGATTGATTTTTTCCCCGAGCAGGGCGAGTACTACCATGCCGTTGGTTCAACCGATTCCGAACGCGCGTTCTGTTTTATTCTCAACCGCCTGCGCAGCCGCTTTGCCACCAAGCCCGAACCTGAAGTTTTGTTTGATGCCATCGCCGGCCTGACCCATGAAATCCGCCGCTATGGCTTGTTTAATTTCGTGATGTCCAACGGCGACTGCCTGTTTGCCCACGCCAGCACCTTGCTGCACTACATCGTGCGCAAAGCCCCGTTTGGCAAAGCACGCCTGCTGGACGATGATGTGATGGTCGATTTTTCAGAAGTGACCACACCGAACGATAAAGTTTCCGTCATCGCCACCCTGCCCCTGACGCGTGATGAAACTTGGTCGCAATTGGCAGTCAATGAATTGGTGATGTTTCAAGACGGCGATATCGTCCGCAGCGACCGTCCCGAGAATCCGGTTTATATGAGTGCGGAAGAAGGTTTGGAAATCGCCCGTGCCGTCGGCGTATCGGTTTAACGGTTGATTGACTGAAAAACTCAAGGCCGTCTGAAAGGCTCAACTTCTCTCAAGGTGCCCTTTCAGACGGCCTTTTTATACTTAATCCATAGTCAAAGCGTTTACTATACGAAAATAGCGCAATCCGCTACAATAATAGGTCACAAACAATAAATTCAATTGCTTAGCGACCTTGCCGAGCGTATGACAAGGAAACCCGATGAAGTGCCCGTTTTGCCAACACCCCAATACACAAGTAGCCGACTCGCGATGGCTGGAAGACACCAACAGCATCCGTCGCCGTCGCAAATGCTTGGAATGCGGACAACGCTTCAGCACCTTTGAAACCGTTGAAATGCGGATGCCGCAAGTCATCAAATCCAACGGCACACGGGTTCCCTTCAATCCACACAAACTGCAAACCAGCCTTGAGCGCGCGCTGCACAAACGCCCTGTCACACAAGAACAAATCGATGAAACCGTTGCCCTTATCGAGCAACGCCTCTACCGTTTGGGCAAAAAAGAAGTCGCTTCGCGCATCGTCGGAGAAATGGCGATGGAAGAGCTGGCAAAAATCGACCAAGTCGCTTATGTCCGCTTCGCGTCCGTCTATAAAAGCTTTAAAGACGTTTCCGAATTCACCCAAGTCATTGCCGAATGCAAAGCCAAATAAGGTCGTCTGAAACCATGTTTTCCGCACTTGATACCCAAATGATGCAAACCGCCCTCGAGCTGGCCAAGCTTGGGCGGTTTTCTACTTCCCCAAATCCCCGCGTCGGTTGCGTGATTGCACATGGCGCCCAAATCATCGGACAAGGTTTCCACGTCAAAGCAGGCGAGCCGCACGCTGAAGTTCACGCCTTGAGGCAGGCCCAAGCGGCGGCAAAAGGCGCAACAGCCTATGTCACGCTGGAACCTTGCAGCCATTACGGCCGCACACCCCCATGTGCCGAAGCGCTGGTTCATTCCGGCGTAACGCGCGTGGTCGCCGCCATGACCGACCCTAACCCATTGGTCGCAGGCAAAGGCTTATCCATGCTGGAAGCCGCCGGAATCCGTACAGAAAGCGGTTTGTTGGAAGCTCAGGCGCGCGAACTCAACCGCGGTTTCCTGTCGCGTATCGAACGCGGCAGACCATTTATCCGCCTCAAATGCGCCGCCAGTTTGGACGGTAAAACCGCCCTTTCAGACGGCCGCAGCTTTTGGATTACCGGCAAAGCAGCGCGCGAAGACGTACAAATTCTCCGCGCCGAAAGTTGCGCCGTTTTGACCGGTATCGGTACCGTACTTGCCGACAACCCGAAGCTCAACGTCCGCAGCTTCCCCACTCTGCGCCAACCTGCGCGTATCGTCTTGGACAGCCGACTGCAAATCCCTTTGGACTGCCACCTCGTTACCGATACCAACAGCCCGACCGTTATCGTTACCCTTTCCTCAGACGAACAACGTTTGCAGGCTCTAAGTGCATTTGAACATATCCGTATCATCAGGCCGTCTGAACACATCAACGGCCGCATCAATCTTCTTTCCCTCATGCCGCAACTGGCAGAGCTTGGCTTTGGCGAAGTTCTGGTAGAAGCCGGCTCAACACTTGCTTCAGCCTTCCTGAAGGATGACTTGGTGGATGAAATCGTCCTCTACCAAGCGCCGAAACTGTTAGGCGCAGGCAAACCTCTTTTCTCCCTCCCTGAAAATCCGGCCGCCATACTTTCAGACGGCCCTTGGCAAAGTCAATCGGTAGAAATCATCGGGCAGGACATTAAATGGATTCTCCGGAAAAAATCCATCTAATTGCCCAACTTAATAATTAAACCATTTCAATAGAATCCATATATCATTTATGTAGTAATAAATGTGCTTTTTTCGTCAATATATTACAATGACTATAACGTATTCCAATTTAAAACTTTGACTTGAGTTAACTATCCTCAAGCTGATTGTCTACAAATTTTCCTTTTTTTCATCACGAAAGAATGCATTATTAAGATAAGTTAAACCATGAAAATTTATTAAAAGTTTTTATTCTAGAAGGGTTTTAAACGGCATAAACGGTGGTTTAATTTCATGAACCATGCATTTGACAAAGAGATATTTAAAATTAAAACATTTAGTTGAGTGTAATTTCTAAAAATTCAATATTCAAAAATACCTTTTTCATACCTTACAGGCCGTCTGAACGACCGTTAAACTTTTTTGATTGAGACGAATCAGATAAGTGCTTATGATTCCGTCTAATGTAATTATAAGTATGGTTTTAAGGCTTCACACGATACGGCAGCCGGCTATGGCTATGCGGTTGCAGCAAACAACTCAGGCTTCGGGAAAACACTCCCGATTTACTCATTCATTAAACGAAAGACATCATGAAAAACGTTACGATACAAAAATTTGCCGATAAGACCGCAAAAATCGGCATCGTTGGCTTAGGCTACGTCGGTTTACCACTGATGTTGCGCTATGTGGATATCGGTTACCAAGTTTTGGGGTTCGACATTGACACCAACAAAGTCGACAAGCTCAACAAAGGCGAAAGCTACATTGAGCATATCCCTTCCGACAAAATTGCCGCTGCTTCCAACAGCCTGTTTGAAGCAACGACCGACTTCTCCCGCATTGGCGAAGTAGAAGCCGTCATTTTGTGCGTACCGACTCCGCTGAACAAATACCGTGAGCCGGACATGAGCTTTGTGATTGACACTACCGATGCGGTAAAACCTTACCTGCGCGCCGGTCAAGTGCTGTCTTTAGAATCCACCACCTACCCCGGTACTACCGAAGAAGAATTGCTGCCGCGCATGGAAGAAGGCGGCTTGAAAGTCGGTCAAGACGTGTTCTTAGTTTACTCTCCTGAGCGCGAAGACCCGGGTAACCCTAACTTTGAAACCCGTACCATTCCAAAAGTCATCGGCGGCCATACCCCTGCTTGTTTGGAAGTCGGCCTTGCACTGTACCAACCTGCCATCGATAAAGTTGTTCCAGTAAGCTCCACCAAAGCAGCCGAGCTGACCAAACTTTTGGAAAACATCCACCGCGCCGTAAACATCGGCCTGGTGAACGAGATGAAAATCGTTGCCGACAAAATGGGCATCGACATTCACGAAGTCATCAATGCCGCTGCAACCAAACCGTTCGGCTTCGTTGCTTATTACCCAGGTCCAGGCTTGGGTGGCCACTGTATCCCTATCGACCCGTTCTACCTGACTTGGAAAGCACGCGAATACGGCGTAAACACCCGCTTCATCGAGCTTGCCGGCGAAGTAAACTCCCACATGCCTGACTACGTTATCGAAAAAGTCGGCCTGGCTTTGAATAACCACAACCGTTCTATCAAAGACAGCAAAATCTTGGTATTGGGTATCGCCTACAAGAAAAACGTGGACGATATGCGCGAAAGCCCGTCTGTGGAAGTTATGGACCGCCTGCACAAACTGGGCGCAGTGGTTTCCTACTCTGACCCACACGTTCCAGAGTTCCCGCACATCCCCGGCCACCACTACTTCGACCTGAAGAGCGAAGCGCTGACCCCTGAAACTGTCGCTCAATACGATTGCGTAGTTCTGACCACCGATCACGACAAATTCGACTATGACATGATCACCGAACATGCCAAGCTGATTGTCGATACACGCGGCAAATTCCCAGTGAAAAATCCTAAAGTCATCAAAGCATAATCTTGCTTCAGACGCGTCCGGCTGCCTCCGGTTTCCCCAACTGGGACGGCGGCCGGTTTCCCAAGGCCATTTGTTTTTTCAGACGGCCTTGGCAAACCGGCAACGGTAACAACACATACCTTACGAAAAACGCTCAGCTCGAACTTCTGGCCGTCTGAAAACAAATAATATGAACGCGAAAAAAATCCTCGGCTACGCATTGGGCCCGCTAGGAAGCGCCGCCTTTGGCCTGCTTTCCCTGCCGCTCATCTCATGGTACTTCCCTGCGGAAGACATCGGCCGTATCGTACTCTTGCAGACCATTGCCGGACTGAGCATTCTGCTCTTGGGCTTGGGGCTGGACCAATCCTATATTCGCGACTATTACGCCGTTAAAGACAAGGCTGCGCTGTTCAAATCCGTTTTTTTATCGCCATTGATTCTGACTGTGACGGTTGTGGTTTTAGTGTTGCTGATAAACGCATCATGGCCGTCTGAAATCATTTTCGACATCCCCAGTGCGAATTTGGGGATTCTCTTCCTGATTTTCTTGGCCACCACGCTGATTATCCGTTTTTTAGCCTTGATTTTGCGGATGAAAGAGCAGGCATTGGCTTTTTCCGTCAGCCAGCTTGCGCCGAAATTCTTGATTTTGGTGTTGGTTTTTGCCGTGATTGCTTCCGGCTTGCCTACCAATACTACTTCGCTGGTTTTTACCTACACCGCAGCCCAAGTGCTGACCGTTGTACTGTTGATATATCAGCTGCGCCGAGACCTGCAAGCCGCTTCCCATGCGAAATGGTCGTCCGAGCTGCATCGGGACGGCCTGCGCTACGGCCTGCCGCTGGCATTCGGCAACTTGGCCTATTGGGGCCTGACTTCGATTGACCGCTTTGTCCTCAAAGACATCTCGGGTTTGGACGAATTGGGCATTTATTCGATGGCAGTCAGCTTTGGTGCCGTCGCCCTGATTTTCCAAAGTGTGTTTTCCACCATTTGGGCACCTTTGGTGTTCAAATGGGTAGAAGAAAAAACCAATCTGGACAAAATCGGCGATATCACGCTTTCCATGACCGTCCTCATCAGCGCAATGATTTGCCTCATTGGGATTTTCTCGCCGATGGTGACTTGGATACTGCCGGAAAAATACACGCAGGTTCAATTTATCCTGCTCTCGTGTATGCTCTTTCCCCTGTTTTACACGCTGACCGAAGTCAGCGGCATCGGTTTGAACGTCGTCCGCTCGACTTGGCTGATTACTGTCATCAACATCGTTGCCTTTATCGCCAATACCGCCCTGCTCTATCTGCTGGTACCGAAATTTGGTGCAAAAGGTGCGGCTATGGCCAGCGCAACGGCTTTTTGGCTGTTTTTCATCTTTAAAACCGAATTCTCTTCACGCCTGTGGCAACCTTTGCCGCGCCTGAAGATCTATACCAATTCAACGCTCTGCCTGATGATCTGCCTTGCCTATACTTGGCTGGGTACGCGCGACAACTACATCTGGTTTGCGCTGGCATGGGCAGTCGGGCTGGGTTTCCTGTTCCTAAAATACAAACAAGCACTATTTGCCGCGACCGAAAAAATCAAAGCCAAATTAAACCGTTCGGCAAAATAGCCAACCTGAGATTCATGTCTCTACGATAACAACAGAACGACTATGAAAATAAAACGTCTAAATTTATACACTTACATCCTATACATTATGTTTACAGCTTATATGCTGGGGCCGGCGCTGTCTTTTAAAATCGGCGTACCGCGCATCGATAATCCTTTATCGTTGTTGTTCGTATTGATTGGCCTTGCCGTATTCTTTTTGGAGGGCAAGCATATTCCGCGCAAAATTTTTGTCATGCTCTGCGCCCTGGCCGCCATGTGTATTTGGCCGGCCATCCACATGGGCATTACATCGCTGATACCGACTCAATACATGGACATCTTGTTTTTTATGGCGGTGCCGGTTTTTTTCTACTTGTTTTACCAAGTGCTTATGCGCGCTGAAAATCCATTGGGCGTTATTCAGAAGTTTTTATTGGTCTTTGCCCTTTATGTTGCCATTCCACCATTTGTGGAATTGATTACCGGCATTCAGTTTGTCAGTGCCAGTGATGAACTGGCCATTAAAGAAGGTTCGCTCAAAGGGCTGTTTTTCAATCCCAACAACCTTGCTGCCACTGCCGTTTGCCTCGCACCCGCCATCCTATTTTTCTTTCAACTGCAAGGACGCAAACACAAAGAGAAACTACTGGGCTGGGGATTATATTTACTACTAGGTATGGCCATTTTTGTTTGCGTATCACGCACAGCTATTGCCTGCTACCTTTTGATTTCACTCATTTATATAGCTTATCGTAAAAATGGTTTTATTACCGTTATTGCCACAGGACTGCTCGCGTTAACATTATCGATGATTCCATCCCGTGTCATCGCGGAATTTTTGCTGTCACTTAACGGCAACCCTTTTCTTGAACGTTTTTCCAGCCGCGTGTACCTTTTTCTATTCGATTTAGACAGCGACAACTCTGTGTCCTACCGTCAGGAGATTTACAACTATTTTTGGAATAATCCGCCCCTGTTGCTAACCGGCTACGGACCAAAAAATTTTCGCGACTATTTTGGCGGCCACTTGAGTAACAGCCTGGGTTTTGAAAATCCGCACAGTTTCATCATCGAACTGTATTTGGGTTTCGGCATAATTTCCCTGCTCGGTTTTATTGCATTTGTAGCGTTTTATTTCCTCTACACTACCTCAAGCCGTGCACTAACCAACAAATCACGCGTACTGGCTTGGGTAACTTTGGGCATTTTCTTGTTGGCAGGTTTTATTCCGTCCACCATTTTGCGTATGCCCTTCATCTGGCTACCCTGCCTGCTGATTTACATTTACAGCACATTTGTCGCATCCAAATTACAAAATCAGGCCGCTTACACATATAGCTATACCCCATCTAAAACAAAGGGAATATCATGAAAATCACCCTGACTACCTCCATGTCCGGCCTCGGTGGCACTGAAAACGCCACTTTCCGCCTTGGTCGCCTGCTCAAACAACGCGGACACGATATCGTATTGGCCTCTTCAGACGGCCCTTTGATTCAGGAAGCGCAAGCATTGGGCATCCGTTGGCAGCCGATTGATTTTTACCAAGGTGGTCTTTTGGGTTACGTCAAAGGCATGTTTGCCTATATGAAACTGCTGAAAAAAGAGAAGCCCGATGTGATTCACTGCCAAATGGCGCGTATCGTTCCAGCCTGTGCCATTGCAGCCAAGCTCGCTTCGCCGAAAACCAAAGTGTTCTACCACGCGCGCGGCCTTGATCCGGAAACTTATCCAAAAATCGCCAAGCTTTTCGACAAGCTGGGCGTGTACATCATCGGCAACTGCAAACACGAACGTGAAAAACTCATCCGTTACGGTTTCCCTGCCAACCGCATCACCTACACCTACAACGCCCTGCACAAAGTAGATTTCGTTCCTGAAAAAACAGTCAAAGACTATGTCCAACTGGGTACGCTTTCCCGTTTGGACACCGTCCGCGCCGTGCATCTGATGTTGGATATTTTGAAGAAAATGGTTGACCGTGGTATGCCTGTACGCCTCAACGTTGCAGGTATCGGCGAAGAAATGGACAACCTCAAAACCCAAGCCAAACGTTTAGGCATTGAAGACAAAGTCACCTTCCTCGGCGGCGTCCGCGACTTGACCGGCTACTTCAAAGAAGTCGATATTTTGGTGAACACGCCGCATTGCGTAGGCGACCACGGAGCAGGTGTCGGCAACAATATTTTGGAAGCCGGCCTTTACGACACGCCTGTCGTAACCTACAACATGGCGGGCATTTCGGAAATGGTCATTACCGGCCAAACCGGCTACTGCATTCCTTTCGGCGATGACGAAGCATTTATCGAAGCCGTCGATACACTCATCAAGCGTCCAGAGTTGCGCGGTCAAATGGGTAAAGCCCTGCACAAACACGTCGAAACCTTATGCTCCGACGACGAAATCTACCGCACCACCATGGCTGCGTACGAAATGTAAGGCTGTCTGAAACATGAATATTACCATCGTCGCCCCTTATTGCTCACTGCCGTCCGAGCCGCATTTCAACCGCTTCTGGTATCTTGCCGAGCTGTTGTCTCAGTCGCATGACGTGTTACTGATTACCAGCAACTTCAAGCACTATAACAAATCTTTCAGACGGCCCGAAGATGCCGAGGCCGCCTCACAAGGCCGTCTGAAAGTCATGCTGTTGGAAGAAAGCGGATACAGCAAAAACGTGTCTTTAGGACGCTTGGCCAGCCATCACCACTTCGTCAAACATTTTGAAAAATGGTTGGAAAACTGCCGTCCGGGCGAACAAGACGTCGTCTTTTCCGCCTATCCGCTGATTGCCACCAACCTGCTGTTGGGCAAACACAAAGCGCGTTTGGGTTACAAACTAATTGTCGATGTGCAGGACGTATGGCCGGAGTCTTTCTCCTCAGTCGTACCTTTTTTGAAAAAAGTACCGCACAACCTGCTGCCCTTTGCTTCACGCGCCAACCAAGCCTACCGCTACGCCGACGCGCTGGTTGCCGTATCGCAGACTTATCTCGACCGTGCCAAAGAAGCCAATCCGAATGTACCTGGCGAAGTCGTCTATATCGGTGCTGACTTTCCCAAACTCGATGCCGCGCCTGCCAAAGATTTTGGTGACGACAAAACCCGCTTTTTCTACTTGGGCACGCTCAGTTACAGCTATGACGTGGAAACCGTGTGCAAAGGCGTTCTCAAGCTGTTGGACGCCGGCGAAAACGTCGAGTTGCACATCATGGGCGGCGGCCCTGATTTGGACAGGCTCAAACAATACGCCTGCGACGACATCAAGTTTTACGGCTACATTCCCTATGCCGAAATGATGTCGGTTGCCAAGGGCTGCGACATTGCCATCAACGCCATCCAGTCCTATTCAATGGCATCGATTACCAACAAACTCTCCGACTATATGGCTTTGCAAAAACCGATTCTGAACAGCCAGGTCAACGACGAAGTTGCCAAAGTCCTTACCCTGCTGCCGCATGCGAACTACCGTTCCGGCGATGTGGACGGTTTCGTTCAAGCCGCCAAAGATATTTTGAAGCGCAAAAACGATCCTGTTCAGTCCGAAGAAATCGTCCGCCGTTTCAAGCGCGACGTTGCCTATCAAAAAATCGTCAACCTGATTGAAAGATTAGCTCATGAATAAATTTTTCAAACGCCTGTTTGACATTGTCGCCTCCGCTTCAGGACTGATTATCCTGTCGCCTGTGTTTTTGATTTCGGTGTACCTCATCCGCAAAAACCTAGGCTCGCCCGTGTTCTTCATCCAAGAGCGGCCGGGCAAAGATGGCAAGCCGTTTAAAATGATTAAATTCCGCTCCATGTGCGATGCAATCGACAAAGACGGCAACCCACTACCGGACAGCGAACGCCTGACTGATTTCGGCAAAAAATTACGTGCCACCAGTTTGGACGAACTTCCTGAATTATGGAATGTCTTAAAAGGTGAGATGAGTCTAGTTGGCCCTCGTCCGCTGCTGATGCACTACCTGCCGTTGTACAACGACTTCCAAAACCGCCGCCACGAAATGAAACCAGGCGTGACCGGTTGGGCTCAAGTCAATGGCCGCAACGCCATTTCATGGGATGAAAAATTCGCCCACGATGTTTGGTACATCGACAACTTTAGCTTTTGGCTGGATATCAAAATTTTGTTCCTGACAGTTAAAAAAGTCTTCGTCAAAGAAGGCATCTCAGCCGAAGGGGAAGCCACAATGCCTTATTTCACGGGTAACAAAACTGATGAAAAAAAATAATATACTGATTCTGTCGGCAGGTCGCCGTGTCGAATTGGTGCAGGACTTTCAAACCGAAGCCGCACGTTTTTCAGACGGCATCGGCGTTTTTGCCACTGACCTCAACCCCCACATGTCTTCTGCCTGCCATGTTGCCGACCGCGCTTTCAGCGTGCCGCGCATCGATGTAGCCGAATACATTGACAGCATTTTCGAGCTGGCCAAACAACACGACATCGGTCTGATTGTGCCAACCATCGATACCGAGCTGCTCAAACTGGCCGAAGTACGTGACCGTTTTGAAGCTGAAGGAATACATATTGTCATTTCCGATGCAAAGTTGATTACCCTGTGCCGCGACAAGCGCCTGACCTCAGGCCTATTTGCACAATACAGCATCCGTTCCCCTGAAATTTACGAACGGGACCACCTGGTTTTCCCATGTTTTGCCAAGCCTTATGACGGCAGCCGCGCCATCGGTGCGAAAAAAATCAACACACCGGCTGATTTGACTGTCGACATTACCGAAGACCCGAAAATGATGTTCACCCAATACATCGATATCGAGAATACTTTCTCCGAATTTACCGTTGATATGTATTACGACCGTCAAGGCCGTCTGAAATGCGCCATTCCTCGCGAACGTTTGGAAGTGCGCACCGGCGAAGTCAGCAAAGGTGCAACCCGACGCAATGCCCTGTATGAAGAGCTGGTTGAAAAAATGGCCGTATTGGAAGGCGCACGCGGCTGCATTACCGCGCAATTCTTCGTCAGCAAAACCGACAGCACGACCTACGGCGTGGAAATCAACCCTCGTTTCGGCGGCGGTTTCCCGCTGACTTACGCCGCAGGCGGCAACTATCCGGGCTGGCTGATTCAAGAATACATCGGCGGCCAAGACATCCCTTTCTCCGACGACTGGGAAAACAATTTAATCATGCTTCGTTATGATGCTAAGATTTTGGTAAGAGAACATGATTAAACCGGAAGAATCCGTCATCGTCTTCGATCTTGACGATACGCTTTACTCTGAGTACGACTACAAATGCTCCGGAATACAGGCAGTTGTAGGGACAATTACGTCGCTTTACCCGCAATACAATGTCGACGTACTAAATGAAATTGCAGACAATAAAAGTAAAGACTGGCTCGAAAATTTGTGTCATCATTGCAAATTAAACGAACTAGAGAAACAATCACTTTTGTGGCAATATCGACTACACCGGCCTGTTATCCGACCCTATGTCGAACCGTCTTTTTTACGTAAGCTGATGCGCCCTTTTGTCGCACGCGCCCTGATTACAGACGGTCGCAGTCTGACACAGCGTTTGAAAATACAGGCCTTGGGTTTGACCGATTTGTTTGACGACATTTTGATTTCGGAAGCCATACAATCGGAAAAACCCGACGATAAGCGTTTTGTCTTCCTGCAAAACAAATATCCGGCTGCAAAACGTTTCATCTACATCGGCGACAACATCAAAAAAGATTTTGTCGCACCCAACAAACTGGGTTGGCTCTCCATAGGCATCATGCCTAAGCCGCACAATATTCATCAAGCCGATCCCGAGCAATACGGTCGTGAATACCAGCCCACCCTTTGGATAAACACCCTGGAAGAATTGGCTACACTGACAACTTCCGCCACCGAAAAAGCAAATGCATAAGGGACATTTCTCCATGAAAATCTTATTTATGGGTCGTAAACAGGTTTCCGCCAACCTGCTTCGTTTTTTGACCAAACAAGACCATATCGAAATCGTCGGTGTCTTGACCGACAGCCATCTGCAAGGCTCGCCGACCACGGCTGCCGCGCAGGAATTGGGCTTGCCCCTGTACACCTTCGATACGGCTTTGGAAGCAATGCGAGAAGGCCGTCTGAAATACGATTTGGGCTTGTCTGTCCTTTACTGGCGCAAGCTGCGTGATGAATTCCTGAGCATTCCGACTTTAGGCACGATCAACTTCCACCCTGCGCTGTTGCCCGAATACAAAGGCACAGGCGGCTACAACCTGGCCATCATGGACGAGCTGAACGAATGGGGCAATACCGCCCACTACGTCGATGCTTCCATCGATACCGGCGAAATCATCGAAGTGGATCGTTTCCCTATCGAAGCTGAAACAGAAACCGCCCAATCTCTCGAACGCAAAACCATGCAGGCATTGGAAGATTTCGCGCGACGCATCATCACCCGCGCCATCGAGTCAAAAACCAAATTGCCGACTACGCCAAACATCGGTGGCCGCTACGTCAGCCGTGATGAGATGGAAGCCATGAAGCAAATCCGCGACGGCGACGATGTGGAGAAAAAAATCCGTGCGTTTTGGTTCCCGCCTTACGACGGCGCATACGTCGAAATCAAAGGTCAGAAATACACCCTGATCAACCGCCAATTGCTGGAAGAAATCGCCCCCAAAGGCTCAACCAGTCTTTTTGCAGGAAAAACAAATGCTTAATACATCACTCTCCCCATGGCCAAGCTTTACTCAAGAAGAAGCCGATGCCGTTTCCAAAGTCCTGCTGTCCAACAAAGTCAACTACTGGACAGGTACGGAATGTCGCGAATTTGAAAAAGAATTTGCCGCCTTTGTCGGCACGCAATACGCCGTCGCCCTTTCCAACGGTACGTTGGCTTTGGACGTAGCCCTCAAAGCAATGGGCATTGGCCAAGGCGATGATGTGATTGTCACTTCGCGCACTTTCTTGGCTTCCGCATCCTGCATCGTGACCGCCGGCGCAAATCCGGTGTTCGCCGATGTCGATTTGAACAGCCAAAACATCAGCGCCGAAACCATCAAAGCCGCTTTGACGCCAAACACCAAAGCCATCATCGTGGTTCACCTTGCCGGCATGCCTGCCGAAATGGACGACATCATGGCTTTGGCAAAAGAACATAACTTGTGGGTTATCGAAGACTGCGCCCAAGCGCACGGTGCGAAATACAAAGGCAAATCCGTCGGCTCTATCGGCCACGTCGGCGCTTGGTCGTTCTGCCAAGACAAAATCATGACCACCGGCGGCGAAGGCGGCATGGTCACCACCAACGACAAAGAGCTGTGGAGCAAAATGTGGTCATACAAAGACCACGGCAAAAGCTACGATGCCGTGTACAACCGTGAACACGCACCCGGTTTCCGCTGGTTGCACGAAAGCTTCGGCACCAACTGGCGCATGTTGGAAATGCAGGCTGTCATCGGCCGCATCCAGCTCAAACGCATGCCCGAATGGACGGCCCGCCGTCAAGCGCACGCCGCCAAACTGGCTGAAAGCTTGGGCAAATTTGCCAGCATCCGTTTGTTTGAAGTAGCCGATTACATCGAACACGCGCAATACAAGTTCTACGTTTTCGTCAAACCCGAACACCTCAAAGAAGGCTGGACACGCGACCGCATCGTGAACGAACTGAACGCGCGCAAAGTCCCATGCTATCAAGGCAGCTGCTCCGAAGTGTATTTGGAAAAAGCCTTCGACGACACGCCTTGGCGTCCGAAAGAGCGTTTGAAAAACGCTGTCGAGTTGGGCGACACCAGCCTGATGTTCTTGGTGCACCCAACCCTGACCGATGAAGAAATTGCGTTCTGCAAAGAAAACATCGAAGCCGTATTGACTGAAGCCACGTCATAATCATTTTCAGACGGCCTGCAACTTCAGGCCGTCTGAAAAAATAAAACAGCCTGCTTCAAACAATCCGTACCAAGCCACATTACAACACTCAGACACAAGAAATATAAAATGAACTTGGAAACCCTGCTGGCTCTGCCGCGCAACCTTAAAAAAACCTTCTTCGTCATCCACGATATCTTGATGATATTCGTGGCGTTTTGGTTTGCCCAAAGCCTCAAAGTGCAATATTCCGACGAATGGTTGAGTATCGCCAACTGGCTGGCTTTCGGCAGCACCGCTGTGCTGACCATCATCCTTTTCATCCGTATTGGCCTCTATCGCGCCGTAACACGCTTCGTCAGCATCCGCGTCCTGACCGCCGCCGCATTCGGCAGCATCATTTCAGCGGTCTTGTTCTGCCTGACCACCCTGATTTTTGAGCAAAAACTACACCTTGCCCTGCCTATCGTCTATTTCTTGGTCTTGGTGGTCGGCGTGACCAGCTCGCGCATGATCCTGCGCGCTATTCTGACCGACCATCACCGTAAACAGATGACCCCCGTCATCATCTACGGCGCAGGCCAATCCGGCCGCCAGTTGTTGGAAGCCATCAAACAGGTTAACGAATATTCGGCCATCGCCTTTGTCGATGACAACCCAAAAATCCAACGTACCGTCATCTATGACCTTGCCGTCTACAACCCCAACGAAATCCCGATGCTGATCAGCCGTTACGGCGTCCGCAAAATTCTGCTGGCGATTCCAAGTTCTACGCCTGAAGAACGCAAAGACATCATTCGCCGCCTCGAAGCATACAAATGCGAAGTCCTGACCATTCCGGGCATGAAGGATTTGGTGGACGGCAAAATCAACGTCAGCTCATTGAAAAAAATCTCTGTGGTCGATTTGCTCGGCCGCGCCCCTGTGACACCGCGCCCTGAATTAATGAGTGCCGACATCAGCGACAAAGTCGTGATGGTGACCGGCGCAGGCGGCTCTATCGGCTCCGAACTTTGCCGTCAGATTCTCAACTGCCGTCCGACCAAACTGCTGTTGTTTGAATTGTCCGAATTTGCCCTATACAGCATAGACAAAGAATTGCGCGAAACCCAAGCCGCGCAAGGCAGCCAAGTCGAAGTCGTACCGCTTTTGGGTTCGGTTCAAAACAAAGAACGCCTTAGCAGCATCATGAAGGCCTATCACGTCGACACCGTTTATCATGCCGCGGCCTACAAACACGTCCCTATGGTCGAGTTCAACACCATCGAAGGCATTCAAAACAACGTGTTCGGCACACTCTGCTGCGGACAGGCTGCCGTAGATGCGGGCGTTTCCACCTTTGTTTTGATTTCCACCGACAAAGCCGTCCGTCCGACCAACACCATGGGCGCCAGCAAACGCATGGCCGAACTCTGCCTGCAAGCGCTTGCCGCCGAGCCGGAGCAAAAAACACGCTTCTGCATGGTGCGTTTCGGCAATGTATTGGGTTCGTCCGGCTCCGTTGTCCCCGTATTTGAAAAACAAATTGCCGAAGGCGGCCCGATTACCCTGACCCACCAAGACATTACCCGCTACTTCATGACGATTCCCGAAGCGGCGCAACTGGTTATCCAAGCCGGCGCAATGGGTAAAGGTGGCGACGTATTCGTCCTCGACATGGGTGAATCCGTAAAAATCATCGACCTTGCCCGTCAAATGATTGTCCTCAGCGGCCTCAAAGTGAAAGACGAGCAACACCCACACGGCGACATCGAAATCAAGATTACCGGCCTGCGCCCGGGCGAGAAACTTTATGAAGAACTGCTCATCGGTGATGAGGTGCAAAAAACCACTCATCCCCGTATTATGACCGCCAGTGAAGTAATGCTTCCATGGACGCAATTATCTGACATACTGTCGGAACTCGAAACTGCTTGTCTCCAAAGCGACCAAAACAGCCTGCGCCAGCTTCTGTTACGCGCACCGACAGGCTTCGTACCTAAAGACGGTATCTGCGACTTGGTTTGGCAACAAAACAATAATGCCGTCTGAACATTTTCAGACAGCCCAGACACCATCCCGCAAGGACTACTACATGAAAAAAACACTCTCCCTGCTTACTCTATTAGCACTGACTGCCTGTAACAGCACGACAGTCATTCCTGGTTCAACCATCAAAACCAGAACCAAAACCATTGTTTACACCGATACCGACACCGCAGCCGATACCAACCTCGACAGCCGCGTTGCCGTTTACCCCATTACGCCCAATCTGATTGAAAAAATGCGCAAGCCGCCTGTACTTTCCCAAAACAACAAAGGTTTGGAGCAAAGCAAAAGTGCTTACCGCTACCGCATCGGCAGCGGCGACGTCCTCAATATCATGGTTTGGGCGCACTCCGACCTCAACTCCCCTATCCAGCAAAGCAACCCGCAAACCAACCAAGTCAGCCGCGGTGCCTGGGTAGATGAGGGCGGTTACATCACTTACCCATTGGCAGGCAAAATTCAAGCCAAAGGCAAAACTTTGGACGAATTGCAAAATACCCTAACCAACCTTCTGAAACGCTACATCAAAAATCCTCAAGTAGCCATCAACGTTACCGAATTCCGTTCGCAACGTATTTCAGTATCCGGTGCCATCAGCCAAGCAGGTCAGCTGCCGATTACCAATATCCCGATGACCATTTTGGATGCCATCAACCAAGCAGGCGGCGTCACCCAAAGTGCCGACACCCAACACATCAAATGGACGCACAACGGCGTCGACCGCACCCTCTCCCTGCAAGACATGCTGCAATACGGTGATATGTCGCAAAACCATCTTCTCAGCCATGGCGACATCGTTTACGTTCCTAACAGCAGCAACAACAAAATCTACATCATGGGTGAAGTCGGCAAACAAGCCACTCTGCCGATCGGCAATCACGGCCTCAACCTGACCCAAGCGCTCGGCGAAGTCGGCGGCATGAACCAAAACTATGCTGATGCAACCGGCGTATTCGTGATCCGCCGCGCACCAGAAGATGCGGCCAAACCTATCCACATCTATCAGCTCAACCTGAAAGATGCGACTTCTTACGCACTGGGCAGCGAATTCAAACTGCGTTCGGAAGATACCGTTTACGTTACCGCCGCCCCGGTTACCCGTTGGAACCGCGTAATGTCACAAATTACCAACTCCATCAGCAACGTCAACACCCTCGACAATACATTTAAATAAACAGTGGTTCCTGCTGTCAGACCCTTGTTTGACAGCAGGATACAAAATTACGCACAATCCAAACCAATTACATAAACGGCATACAAAAGCCGTACACACCACACAAACGGAAAAGCAGTATCTTATAGTCTGACTCACGCTTTTTTCAGACCATAAACCGAAAACAATATCATGTACCACAACATACTCATCGTCTGCCTAGGCAACATCTGCCGCTCCCCTACAGCAGAGCGGATCATGCAGAAAAAACTACCCGGCCATCAAATCAGCAGCGCCGGCATAAAAGCACTGGCAGGGAAGGATGCCGATTTCCAAGCCATTAAAACCGCACTCAAACACGGCGTTATCGTTGCAGGCCATACGGCACGCCAGCTGACCGCCCAAATGTGCGAGCAGGCCGATTTGATTCTTGTGATGGAGCCCAGTCAAATCGATATGGTGGCCGACATCCATTCGCCGGCACGCAGCAAAACCATGCTGTTTGCCCAATGGTTACCTAAAAAAACCGTACCTGACCCATACAAACAAAGCAGCGAAATGTTTGAAGCCGTTTTTGAACAGCTCAATGCTGCCGCAGACACTTGGAAAACCAAACTAAACGGAAAAACTCAACCGGTATAAAACCGGCATGAACAAGAAAGCAAGCAATGAAAAAAACGACCTACATACCTTACAGCGCAGACAACGACGACATCGACTTCGGCCAACAGCTGCGCGTAATTTGGACAAATAAATACAAAATCCTCGCTGCCCTGCTTGCAGGCGGCGTTCTTGGCGCAGCCTTCAGCTTGGCATCCACTCCGCAATACCGTGCCGATGCTATGCTGGAAATTGAAACGCGACAAAACCAAATCCTGACCGAAATCAACAGCATCTTCAACAACCAAACCACGCCGTCTGAAGCAGAAGTCGAGCTGGTTCAATCACGCTTGGTGCTGGGTAAAACCGTCGATGACCTTCAGCTTGACCAAGAAGTCAAAGCCAAATACACACCCGTTATCGGCAGCCTGATGCACAATATCAGCGGCGACCCCGATCCTAAATTGACCGTCGGCAGCTTTACCGTACAAGACGAATGGTTCAACAAAACCTTCACGCTGACCGCCAAAAGCAACAAGGCCTATACCCTTACCCTGCCTGACAAACGCGTCGTCGAAGGCAAGGTCGGCGTGCCTCTGAAAATCAACAATCACACCATCCTCAAAATCGATCAAATATTGGCCAATCCGGGTCAAGAATTTGCGTTGACCAAGTTCTCCCGCATCAGTGCGATCGAAAACATCCAAAACAAACTGGCTGTTATCAGCAAAGGTAAAACCAGCCCCATCATCAACCTTGCCTTTACCGGCACCGACCCTAAACGTACCAGCGTCATCCTCAACAGCATTGCCGACAACTACGTTGCGCAAAACCGTGAACGCGACGTCCAAGTTGCATCCAGCGGTTTGGCCTTCATCAGCGAAGAATTGCCACGCTTGAAAGAAACCTTGCAAGACGCTGAAAACAAACTCAATGCCTACCGCCAACAATCAGGCTCTCTCGACATTCCACTCGAGTCCAAAGGCGCATTGGAAAGCCTGACCAGCATCGAAACCCAAATTACCCTGCTCAAAACCGAAGAAGCAGGCTTAGCCGAGCTGTACACGCCGGAACACCCTTCCTATAAAGCCGTATTGGACAAACTTGCCGTTCTCGAGCGCGCTAAAAACAAAATTAATCAACAAATTGCCGAGTTACCGAATACCCAACAAGAAGTTATCCGCCTGACCCGCGACGTAGAAACCAACCAGGCTACCTACGTCCAACTGTTGAGCAAACAACAAGAACTCAACATCATGAAAGCCAGTGCGCAAGGTAATGTACGCATCGTCGATTATGCCTATGTTCCTGAAAACCCTGTTGCCCCGCGCAAAGCCGTCATCACACTCCTGAGCGCACTTGCCGCAGGTTCATTGACCGCTTTGTGGCTCATGATCGGCAACCGCATGAAAAACGGCATTACGTCATCTGCAGAAATCGAAAACCTCAATTTGGAAGTCGTCGCTCTTGTTCCGCACTCCAAAACCCAGCAAAAACGCGACTTCTTCAAAAGCAAATTCAAGAAAACCGGCGGCCGTTCCAACTATCTGCTGGCCAGTGAAGACCGCGCCGATACTGCCGTCGAAGCCATCCGCGCCCTACGCACCAATATCTACTTCTCCATGCTGGACGCGCCTAACAACATCCTCATGATTACCGGTGCCGCGCCTGAAGCAGGTAAATCCTTTATCTCCGCCAACCTCGCCACCGTAATGGCGCAGTCAGGCAAACGCGTTCTGCTTATCGATACCGATATGCGCAAAGGCTACCTCGACCGACTCTTCGGCCTTACCCCCGAGTTCGGCTTGTCTGACATCCTCAACGGCAAAGCGGCTCCGGCCAAAGCCGTACAAGAGACCGGCATTGAAAACCTCCACCTCATCAGCAGCGGCAGCTATCCTAGCAATCCGTCCGAGCTTTTGATGGACAAACGTTTCAACGAGTTGCTCACCCACGCGCGCCAACGCTACGATTACGTCATCTTGGACACGCCGCCCGTATTGGCCGTGACCGACGCCGTCATCATCGGCCAACATGCAGGCACCGTCCTGATGATCAGCCGTTATGCGCACACGCGTGTACGAGAGCTTGAGGCCAGCGTCGAACGCCTCAAACAAAACCACATCAACATCAAAGGTGTCGTCCTCAACGGCATGAAGCACGAAGCCAACAACAGCTACGACTACTACGCCTACGATGCCTACCATTCCGGTAACAATAAATCATAAACCGAAGCAGGCCGTCTGAACTTTCAGACGGCCTAAGGCTTTTTAAACGGCACAAAAAATTTTTCACAAACGCCGCCCTTGCACCCCAAAGCCGTTTGTTTTAAAGTAAGCCCCGTTCCCATATGGAAGAGAAACATGAAAATTACCGTCATCGGCGCAGGTTCGTGGGGTACAGCTCTCGCGTTGCACTTTGCGCACCACAACAATGAAGTTACCCTTTGGACACGCAATCCCGACCAAATCCGCACCCTGCAAGCAGATCGCGAAAACAAACGCGGCCTGCCCGGCTTCCCTTTCCCTGAGTCCCTGACCGCTCATGCCGATTTGGGCGAAGCGCTGAAAGACAGCCAACTTGCCCTGATCGTGACCTCCGTAGCCGGACTCAGAAGCAGCGCCGAGCTGCTCAAACAGCATAACGCCGCCGATATTCCCGTTCTCGCCGCCTGCAAAGGTTTTGAACAAGATACCGGCCTTCTGACTTTCCAAGTACTGAAAGAAGTCCTGCCTAACAATAAAAAAATCGGCGTTCTCTCAGGTCCGAGCTTTGCCCAAGAACTTGCAGCCCAACTGCCTTGCGCCGTCGTGCTTGCTTCCGAAAACAAAGACTGGGTGGAGGAAACCACTGCCCAACTGAACACCAACGTGATGCGTCTGTACGGCAGCACCGACGTCATCGGCGTCGCTGTGGGCGGTGCCGTTAAAAACGTCATGGCGATTGCCACCGGCCTTTCAGACGGCCTCGAATACGGCCTCAATGCACGCGCAGCCTTAGTAACACGCGGCCTTGCCGAAATCACCCGCCTTGCCATCGCCATGGGCGCACAACCCAAAACCATGATGGGCTTGGCAGGCATCGGCGACCTTATCCTGACCTGTACCGGCGCACTCTCGCGCAACCGCCGCGTCGGCCTCGGCCTCGCAGAAGGCAAAGAGTTGCATCAAGTGCTTGTCGAAATCGGCCACGTTTCCGAAGGCGTCAGCACCATTGAAGAAGTCTTCAACACCGCCGCCAAATACCAAATCGATATGCCTATCACTCAAACCCTGCTGCAACTCATCCGCAAAGAAATGACGCCGCAGCAAGTCGTTGAACGACTGATGGAACGAAGCGCGCGCTTCGAGTAAACGGTCGCACCGTCTGCCATTCAGACGGCCTGACGCACAATATGACGGCCATAAGGCCGTCTGAAGGGAAACACATGAACCAATCACTGAACAATCTGGAAATCAACGTTTACCAACTTGTCCAAAAATTTGAAACGCTGGTTTCAGAAAACCGCCGTCTCAACGAGGAAATCGACAGACTCAAACTCGAGCAAGAGCAACAAAAACGCCAACACGATGCGGCCATTGACGAACTCAGCGAAGCCTTGCTGGTTCAAGTCGGCAAACTCAAAGAAGACCTGCAAAGCAAAATTGACAACCTGACTGCCGAAAAAGAAAACTACCGCAACACGCTGGCCCAAAGTGCAGACCAAATCCGCAGCCTCATTGCCCGACTGCCCCAAGAAACACAACAATAAAAGGATGCCCCGTGAGTATCGAACAAGTCAATCTCGACATCATGAATGTCAACTTCACCATCAACACGCCGAGTGAAGAAAAAGCCACCCTCCTGCAAGCCGTTGAAATGCTAAACAAAAAAAGCGATGCGATTAAAGAAAGTGGCCGCATCGTCGGCACAGACAAAATCGTCGTCATGGCAGCCCTCAACGTCGTACACGACCTCTTAAAAACCACCCTCAACGACGATTTGGCAATCGGTGAATTTGAGCGTAGAATAACCGACATGAACAACGCGTGCCAAAAAGCACTGGCGCGCTTGGAGTAAAACTGATTTTCCCCTTTTCCCTGCGGTGTTCGCGAAGGCATACATTCCTTTGAACCAATACGTTCGCTTTAGGTTGCCGGGAGCTGTAGTGGGCGCGAGTGTCCGTTTATCGGACGCACCCGAAACTACCCGAGGTGACCGCCTTGTCAGCAAGGTTCAAGCGGATTCAGCCTAAACGGCACTCGTGGGGATTCCCTAAAAAAGCCATACCGACAGGTGTGGCTTTTCCCTTTCCAAGTAAAGACTTTCGTAAAGATTTCCGGCCGTCTGAAAAAACCGCATATTCATGCATCAAACACGTTCGATTAAGATTGACAAAAACCAATCTCCTCTTTAAAATCCATAACTTTCTATATATATCTGGATTCCAACCATGAAAACCTTCTCTGCAAAACCCCACGAGGTGAAGCGCGAATGGTTCGTCATTGACGCAGAAGACAAAGTTCTGGGTCGTGTCGCAGCCGAAGTCGCACACCGTCTGCGCGGCAAACACAAACCCGAATACACCCCTCACGTTGATACCGGCGATTACATCATCGTCATCAACGCAGACAAACTGCGCGTGACCGGTGCTAAATTCGAAGACAAAAAATACTTCCGTCACTCTGGTTTCCCAGGCGGCATCTACGAGCGCACTTTCCGCGAAATGCAAGAGCAATTCCCAGGCCGCGCTTTGGAACAAGCCGTAAAAGGTATGTTGCCTAAAGGTCCTCTGGGCTACGCCATGATCAAAAAACTGAAAGTGTACGCCGGCGCCGAACACGGCCACGCTGCACAACAACCTAAAGTTTTGGAACTGAAATAATAAGGACACGACATGAACGGTAAATACTACTACGGCACAGGCCGCCGCAAAAGTTCAGTGGCTCGTGTATTCTTGACTAAAGGTACCGGCCAAATCATCGTAAACGGCCGTCCCGTTGACGAATTTTTCGCACGTGAAACCAGCCGCATGGTTGTACGTCAACCTCTGGTTCTGACTGAAAATGCCGAATCTTTCGACATCAAAGTTAACGTAACCGGTGGTGGCGAAACTGGTCAATCCGGCGCCATCCGTCACGGCATCACCCGTGCACTGATCGACTTCGATGCAGCTCTGAAACCAGCCCTGTCTCAAGCAGGCTTCGTTACTCGCGATGCTCGTGAAGTTGAACGTAAAAAACCTGGTTTGCGCAAAGCACGTCGCGCAAAACAATTCTCCAAACGTTAATACGTTTTCAGAATCGAATCAAAAAGCCTTGCTTTGCAAGGCTTTTTTCATTTATCAAACAATAATCCAATATCCCCGCAATATATGATGAAAACCCTGCTCCACTACGCCAAATCATTGCTTCAGGCTGTGATTCTCTTCATCTTCTTATCCCTGATTGTCGACTGGGTGCGCAAGCCTGACCAACCTTTGCAGTCGGCAGCACAAACACTGACTTTAACCAATGGTCAAACCACTTCCCTCCAATCCTTCAGCCAAAATCGGGTTGCCGTCGTTTATTTTTGGGGCAGCTGGTGTCGTATTTGTTCATACACATCATCAACCATAGAAAAACTGCACCAAGACAATATCCCAACATTGGGCGTAGCCTTGCGCTCCGGAAGTGACGCGGACATTACCCACCATATGCAACAAAACAATCTATCCTTTCCAAACTTCAACGATTCAGACGGCCTGATGGCTCAAAAATGGAACATAGCCGTCACACCAACCATTATCATATTAAAAGATGGCAAAATGATTCATCACACATCCGGACTTTCCAGTTATATCGGATTAAAAATCAGAATTTACTTGGCAAATATCTTCAGCTAAATTCATTGAAAATCCACTAAAAATAGGAAATCTAAAGAATAATTTCACCTGAATACATTCAAACAATTCAATTTCATAAATAAATAAACTATCTCTTTCCCAATAACATATCATTTTGTTGAGATTATAAAGAAAATAGACTAAGATATAACCATAAGAACAATTGGAAACATTATTATCAAAACAAACTGTTAGAGATTCTCATCTAATATCGTGGCAGTGATGCTTTTGTTCCCATAGACCCGGCTGCCGATGGCAGCCTTAAAACAGCAATATTCGCCTTTATCAATCTACCTCACGCTTCAACGGTTTGATTTTTGATAACACCGGAGACTTAGTAATGCCCAACCAATCTAAACATGCATCTATCAATATCGGTCTGATTCAGGCACGGGAAGCATTGATGACCCAATTCCGCCCTATTCTGAACCAAGCCAATATTACTGACCAGCAATGGCGTATCATCCGGCTCTTAGCGGAAAACGGCACACTCGACTTTCAAGATTTGGCCAATCAGGCCTGCATCCTTCGCCCCAGCCTGACCGGCATTCTGACTCGCCTGGAAAAAGCAGGTTTGGCCGTTCGCCTGAAGCCTTCCAACGACCAACGCCGTGTTTATCTGAAACTAACGCCCGAAGGTGAGAAACTCTATGAATCCATCGGTGCATTGGTTGACGAACGCTACGATGCGATTGAAAAAGTTCTGTCCAAAGAAAAAATGGCACAACTCAAAGAACTCTTGGCAGAGCTGGCAAAAATCGAACAGGCATTAAAATAAAGAAAGTCGGATGACAGACTCAACACACACACTCAAGGGACCATTTCGAGATGCCATGGCCTCCTGTGCCGCCGGCGTACACGTTATCACGACAGACGGCGAAACGGGACGCTATGGCATTACTATGACTGCCGTAACTGCCATTACCGATGAGCCGCCGACGGTCATGCTGTGCATCAACCGCCAATCCGCCATCATTCCCATCCTGCAAGGCAACCGTGACTTGTGCATCAACACGCTCAACGACAGCCAACAGGATGTTGCTGAACACTTTGCCGGACTGACCGACCTCTCGCCCGAAGAACGCTTCGAATACCATATTTGGCACAGGGGACAAACCGGACAGCTTGAAGTCGAAGGTGCGCTGGCGCACCTGCACGGCAGCATTGTCGATCAACGCGAAATCGGCACGCATTACGTCTTTTTCGTTCAGCTCAACGAAATCCGCAATACCGACACGCAGGCACCGGCATTGCTGTATTTTCGTAGGCAATTCAAATCTTTGGCATAAATAAAGGTCTCAGGCCGTCTGAAACATCGGTTTCATTTTTTCAGACGGCCTGAGACTTTTTCTGTTTCACACATTATAGGCACACCCATGAAAGCAATGATATTGGCCGCCGGTCGCGGCGAACGCATGCGCCCGCTGACCGACCACACGCCAAAACCCTTACTCGAAGTGGCAGGCATGCCGCTTATCGGCTGGCACTTACGCCGCCTGCGGAAGGCCGGCTTTACTGAAATCGTCATCAACCATGCCTGGCTTGGCCAGCAAATCGAAGACACCTTGAAAGACGGTTCGGACTACGGCGTGCGCATTGCCTATTCTCCAGAACTCGCCGGAGGCCTGGAAACCGCCGGTGGCATTGCCACCGCCCTGCCTCTTTTGGGCGACGAGCCGTTTTTGGTCGTCAATGGCGATGTGTTGACTGACATTGATTTCCAAGCTGCACGACTGGCTGCCCAGCGTATGCAGGAACACAACCTTCTCGCCCATTTGTGGCTGGTGGACAATCCGCCCCATCACCCCGAAGGCGACTTCGGCCTGCTTTCAGACGGCCTGGTATCCGCCTCATCCTCAGACGGCCAAGCCCTAACTTTCAGCGGCGTGGGCGTTTATCATCCCGCACTTTTCAAAGATACCCCGGCGCATCAGGCTGCCAAACTTGCCCCTCTGTTACGTCAGGCCATGAGCCAAAGCCAAATCAGCGGCGAACACCACAACGGCCTTTGGTTGGACGTCGGCACAGTCGAACGCCTGCAAGAAGCCGACCGTATTGCCCAAAGCTGGTAAAACAAAAGGGACGTATCCGATACATCCCTTTCAATATCAAAGGCCGTCTGAAAATATTGGTCAACCCATTTTTCAGACGGCCTCAATCTATCATCAAGCTTTAGCCAATTTCTTTTCTTTCTTCATTCCCAACAAGCCATTGACAATCATCACGCACAATCCCGACCAAATCAGGCCATAGCCGATCAATGCGCCTTTTTGCACCGGCTCACCCAGCCATACAATCGACACAATAAAAAGCAATACAGGCTCCAAATAGCTCAACATGCCGAACACCGCAACCTGCAACAACTGACTCGCCTTCAAATTCAAATGCATAGATATTGCGCTATTGAAGCCTAGCAACACAATAAAGAAAATTAAAACCGGTTTGGCCGCAATCATCGCCGGCGTATCCGTTGCAAATATAATATACGCCAACGCAAATGGCGTAATCATCATCAAATCAAAAGTCAGACCGATTAAAGAAGGCACACCCAGTTTTCGGCGTGGCAGATAATAAAACGGATAGGTGCCGAACACCCATACAGTCGTCCACGAAAACGCACCCGACCGTACCAATTCACATGCCACGCCTGCACACGCCAACGCAACGGCAACCGTCTGCAATCGGTTTAAACGCTCTTTAAACCAAATCCGTCCACCCAGCATCATCGCCAAAGGAAACAGGAAATAACCCATGGCGATGTTTACCCCTTCCCCGTTGACCGGCCCCCAGACAAACAGCCACAACTGGCTGGCAAATATCGGCGTCGGCAATACAATCAATAGCCACCGCTTCCAATCGCGGCCGATATTGCTCGCAAACCGCGCCGCCGCCCGCCAACCGTTGACCATCGTCATCAGCACGCATAAAGCCGACAACATCGCCACCATACGCCACGCGAAAATTTCTGTGCCACTCATCGGCTGCATCCATACGCCGTACAGAAACAGCATGGCAAACAACACATTGGACGTTATGGCCGCCAGCAAACCTTTGGATAAATTCGTCATTTCAGACGGCCTTCCTCAATAAATCAATATTGATATTGTAAAGAAAATGTGTGAAAAAATTTCTCATATTTTTTTATATTACAACGATAATTTTTCTATTATGATTAAAAAATCAAAAAATATTACATTCAAAGGCCGTCTGAAATGGAGCTGGACAAACTCGACCGCAATATCCTCACCATTCTCCAAACACGTGCAGACATTCCGCTGAAAGAATTGGCCGCACAAGTGCATTCGTCGATTGCCACTTGCCAGCGGCGCATCAAAAACCTGACCGAACAAGGCGTCATCCTCCGCCAAGCCGCCATCGTCTCGCCGCAGGCAGTCGGTTTGAACATTAGCGTCTTTGTCCAAGTTGACCTCGAACGCCAGTACCATGATGTGCAAGAAGCATTTGAACGCAGTATGCAGCGCGAGCCGCAAGTTGTCGGGTGTTATGAAATTTCCGGCAATTATGATTTCTTGCTGTTGGTGCATTGCACCGATATGCCCGCTTATCACGCCTTCACGCGCCGCGTGCTCACTTCCGTCAACAGAGTACGCAATTTCAAAAGCCAATTTGTAATGAATTTCGCGAAAACGGAAACCAAAATCGAAATTCCGGGATAACCGGTATTCCTTTGTTTACAAAGAGACTTCACAACATAAATCCATTTAGTTAAATGGCCGTCTGAAAACCCTGTCTTTAGGTTTTCAGACGGCCTTTCATTGCACCGAAACAGTCTAATTATCAACCCTGCTTCACAATATCCGACAGCGGCCAGCGCGGTTTGACATTGAATGCGCCGACAGCCTGACGCTCGGCAAGACGCATCGCACCGGCAAAGGCAATCATTGCGCCGTTGTCGGTACAGTATGCCATCGGCGGGAAATAAACATTGATTTTTTCTTCCTGCGGTTTGGGTTTGCCTTTTTCAGACGGCACTTTGACGGTTAAGCGCGAAAATTCATCGCGCAGTTTCCAGTTTGCACCCACGCCGCCGGCAACCACCAAAGTTCTGAAGCCGGTATCCAACAACGCTTTTTTGGCTTTGGCCGCCAATACGTCAACTACCGCATCTTGGAAAGCGCGGCAAATGTCGTTGCGTGTTTGTTCCGAAATTTCATCGCTTCCGGTTTCAGCACAGACTTTTTCGACAGCGGTCAAAACGGCTGTTTTCAAACCGGAAAAGCTCATCTGCAAATCGTGCGAATGGAGCATGGGGCGTGGGAATGTGAAGGCATCAGGCGTACCGAGTTTGGCCAGCTCGGATAATTTGGCACCGCCGGGATAAGGCAGGCCCAAGAGCTTGGCTGTTTTATCAAATGCCTCGCCTGCCGCATCATCCACACTTTCACCCAGCAAGGTGTAATCGCCGATACCGCGTACAGCCATAAATTGCGTATGTCCGCCCGACACCAGCAAAGCAACAAATGGAAATTCAGGCTTGTCGTCTGCCAACAAGGGCGAGAGCAAATGGCCTTCAAGATGGTGAACAGGGATAACGGGCTTGCCGATGGCAAATGCCAAGGCATTGGCGAAGCCTGAACCAGCCAGCAATGCGCCGCCCAAGCCCGGGCCTTGCGTAAAGGCAACCGCGTCAATATCGGCATAGCCAACGCCGGCTTCCTTCAAGCAACCTTGCGTCAACGGCACGACACGGCGGATATGGTCGCGGCTGGCCAACTCGGGGACAACGCCGCCGTATTCGGCATGCATCGCCATCTGTGTGTGCAAATGATGCGCCAACAAGCCGCGCTCAGTATCGTAGAGCGCAACGCCGGTTTCGTCGCAAGATGATTCAATTCCTAATACCAACATGGTTTGAGGCCGTCTGAAAAAATGATTAAAAACGATTCAGACGGCGTTTTCTCCGAAAACGGAAAAAGGCCGTCTGAAATAAAGTGTGGGATAGGCTGCTTACAAAGTGCCGTAAGAATGCAGGCCGCTCAAGAACATATTCACGCCGATAAAGGCAAAGGCGGTAATGATCAGGCCGATGACCGCCCACCAAGCCAACACTTTGCCGCGCCAGCCTGCCACCAGCCGCAAATGCAACCAGACCGCGTAATTCAGCCAAACGATGAATGCCCAAGTTTCTTTCGGGTCCCAGCTCCAATAGCGGCCCCACGCGTCAGCCGCCCACAATGCGCCGAGAATGGTGGCAATCGTGAAGAACAGGAAACCGACGGCAATCGCTTTGTACATCACTTCTTCAATGACTTGCGAGTGCGGCAGCCATGATTTTTTGCCTGCATCTTCTTTTCTGAGTGCCAGCAGTTCGGCAATACCCAACATGGCGGCGATACAGAATGCGCCGTAGCCGATAAAGTTGGCCGGAACGTGGATTTTCATCCACCAAGACTGCAAAGCAGGGATCAGCGGCTGGATGGTATGCGCCTCGCGTGAAACGCTGTACCACAAGACAAATCCGACCACAATCGCCATAAAGCTGAACACGAAGCCGCCCAGTTTTTGTACGGCAAAACGACCTTCGTAATAGAGGTACATCAGCGCCGTAATAACCAAGAACAAGATGAATACTTCGTAAAGGTTGGAGACCGGAATATGGCCGGCATCGGGACGCAGCAGATAGCTTTCATGCCAGCGCACCAGCAAACCGACAAAGCCCGCCATCGCGGAAACCCACGCAAACACGGTACCCATGCCCAAAAGCGTATTGGACGGCACATTTTTGCGCACCGCCGCTATCGCGCCGACGATATAGGCAAACAAGGCAAAGAACACAAACGCGCATTGCCACATAATCGCCGACTGGCTGCTTAACAGGTATTTGAGCAGGAAACCGTCTGCGCGTTTGATGTCGCCGCCATACAAATCAACGGCCAAATACGCCAAGCACACGCCCAAAGGGATAAACCAGCGCATCGGTTTGAAAAACCAACCCAGAAAAACGGCAATACCGGCACTCACCCACAAAATTACCATTTCGTAGATGTCCATATGCAGACCAGCCTGGGTTTGGGCAATAAACGCACCGACTGCAATCAGCAGCGCGAATGCCCAGTCGAAAAGGTTGAGGTTTCGGATAAATGATTTGTGTGTCAGAAGCTCATGCTCGGGCAAGGCCTGATGTTTGTTATTCATGGTTCAAATCCTTGGCAAGCTGCTGCAATTGCCGTGTGTGTTGCGGAAATTCTTTCTGCAAGTCGCGTTCGTTGCGGCTGGAAGACATGGCAAAACGGATACGGCCGTCTGAAAACAGCAGCCAAGCACGTTTTTCACGAATATAGAACATAAACACCGTACCCAACACCAGCAATACCGAACCCAAATACACCAAGAATGCGCCCGGCGAACGGGTCATCTGCAGGCCGGAAGAGCGTACTTCGGTAAAACTTTCCAGTTGCAGCAGCATCGGCGCGGGATATTCGGTCAAACCGGTGTAAGCATCCATTGCATGCAGCAGGAAGCGGTTGCGTTTTTCATCTTGCGGCCAAACCGGCAGATTGTATGTGCTGATCGTATCTTCCAGAGCGGCATTCATCACGCCATAGAGCATCTCATAGAAATAGCCCTGCATTTTTTCCTGCTGCTCTTTCGGAATGTTGGTGGTAACAAATTCGTCCAAAGCCAAATAGCCGCCTTTGGCAAAAATCGACAAGGTGTTTTCCGCCGCCGCCATGAATTGCTCACGGATTTCGGCAGGCGCGCCTTTAACGGCGTTGGCAATGGTTTTACGGCGTGCCGCATCGTCTTTCAGATATTGACGCAAAGCCATAAAGGTGTCGATTTGGCCGTTTTTATCCATCGGAATACGCAACCAGCGGTATTGCTGCGCCAAGCCGCTGCGTGTGCCGGTAATGAAGAAATAGTCTTCATCTTGTTTTACCGGCAACATGTAATTTTTATATTCGACAGCCTGCCCTGCTTTGTCGCGGATGCGGTAAACGATAGACGGGCCGATGTTGGTGTATTTTTTTCCTTCTTGACGGACAGAGCGAACATCGTTGATGGCGGATTTCAGGTTTTGCTCTTTTTCAGACGGCTCGCTCATGTCTTCGACGTTCATCGAAGTAAACTGGTCGAATTCCAGTTTATAAGAGGTCTTGCCCAAATCCAGCGGAAACTCGCGCATGGAAGTTGCTTTGAGTTTGACCGGAGTGCGGTCGGCATCAGCCAGATTCCAGGCTTTAAACGTCAAGTCAGAGCCGCCGTCGGCAAAACTTGCCTGATAAACCGTAATACCGTGCAGCGTCAAAGGATGGTTGACGCGGATAGTGTGTTCGCTGACTTTTCCGGTCGCCTTGTCCGTTACTTCCAAGTCGCTGGCAAAATCACGCGGCATACCGGTATCGTAAAAGTCGATATGGAATTTCTTTAATTTGACCGAAAACGGCAGGTCTTGCACCAGCATGCCGTTATCCGCATTGAGAAACACCACATCCGCGCTCTGCCCTTCCGCGATATTGACATTACCCCTAAACGACAGGTTGGATTCACCCAACACGCTTTCGGGCTTAAAGTCTTTGGCGTAAACCGCAGTATTGTCCGGCATGACTTGGCCGGTGAGCATGCCGATTTTCAGCAGGATATTGCTGTCTATCAAACCGCCCAAACAAATCACAATCAGCGCGGCATGGGCAAAGATATAGCCCCATTTGTTCATCGCGCCTTTTTTCGCCGCCACCAAAACCGAACCGTCTTCACGCGTAACGGTTTTGCAGCCGTAGCCTTGTACTTCCAAATACCGTTGCGCGACTTCGGGCGTCACCTGTCCGTCTAAAACGATGGAATGGCGCATTGCCGCCAATGATTTTTCCTTCGCGTTTTCACGAAAGGAACGAATCTCGCGCAAAAACGGCGGAACATTGCGAATCAGGCACAATCCGGTGGAAATCACCAAAAACATCATGATGATAACGAACCACGCCGAGGCGTACACGTCGTACAGGCCCAAAAAGCCGAAAATGTGCGACCAAAACGGGCCGAATTTCACCAAATAATCGACTTGTGGCTGGTTTTGCTGCAAGACCGTACCGATAATCGAAGCCACGCCCAGCAGGCTGAGCAGAGCAACGGCAAAGCGCATGGAGCTGAAAAAGGCAAACCATGGTCTACGGATAAGTGGGACGGATGATGAAGATTTACTCATGTTTCAACTGTCGGCTTTGAACAACCCAATCAATCGGGCTACGATGGACGTTATGATGCGAAAGGAAGAATACTGCATATTGTAGTCAAAATCTTGCTGTCGCTATTTGAAAAAACCAATCAGGCTTATCGACATATATTGGCTAAGGCCGTCTGAAGGGTTTTCAGACGGCCTGTATCAATAAGCTCGTTTCAAAACGAAATTAGTGCAAACCTTGGATGAAGTTGGCTACTGCGTTCAACTCTTCTTCGCTCAGGCGGTTGGCAATATCGGCCATGATGGCGTTTTTGCGTTGGCCGGATTGGTAAGCTTTCATTTGCTCGACAACGTAAGCTTTGTGCTGGCCGCCCAGACGAGGATAGGCTTGGATTTCAGTACCGCCGCCAGGGATACCTGCGCCGCTAGGACCGTGGCAAGACATACATGCCGGCAGTTTTTTAGCGCTCAGGCCGCCGCGATAGATTTTCGCGCCCAGCTCTGGGTTTTCTTTAGGATTGGCTTCGCCCGGTTTGCCTTGTTGTTTGGCATAGTAGGCGGCAGCGTCGCGGATGTCTTGTTCGGACAAGTTCATCACCATCGGTTTCATCACGCCGGCAGCACCGTGGGTACGGGTACCGTCTTTGATGGCCATGGTTTGACCGTAGGTGTAGGCCGCGGCCTGACCTGCCAGTTTAGGATAAGTTGCGATACCGCTGTTACCATCGGCTGCGTGACACGCCGCACAGATAGTAGTCGCTACCTGTTTGCCTTTTTCAGCATCTGCTTTAGGGGCAGCGGAAACCGCACCGGCAGCCAATACCAAGGCCAATAAAGTCAATCGTTTCATGGAGTGCTCCTGATTACAGCATTGCGTACCGCGTCAATGCCTTTTTTATACTCAAATACCGGGGAATTTTCCCGATTAAAACCGATAATTCTATAAACGTGCTATTCTATACCAAGTTTACATTAAATTACTACTCAAATTACCAAACTGCTGCAACATAAATGCCCGATACAAATTATGATGTTGCAGTTTTGTTTCCATGCAAGGAAATGCTGATGAACCTTTTTCAAAACGCCAAATTTTTTACTACGGTCAACCATCTGAAAGACCTGCCCAACACGCCGGCCGAGATTGCCTTTGTCGGCCGAAGCAATGCCGGCAAATCCAGCGCCATCAATACTTTAACCAATCATGTGCGTCTTGCCTACGTTTCCAAAACACCGGGCCGCACCCAACACATCAATTTCTTTGAGCTGGAAAACGGCAATTTCATGGTCGACTTGCCCGGCTACGGCTACGCGCAAGTACCGGAGGCCATTCGTGCGCACTGGGTCAAACTCTTGGGCGACTACCTGCAACAACGCCGCCAACTGATCGGCCTGATTTTGATTATGGACTCGCGCCATCCGCTCAAAGCTTTAGACATTCAAATGCTGGACTTCTTCCACATCACCGGCCGTCCTGTGCATATCCTGCTGTCAAAAGCAGACAAGCTGTCTAAAAACGACCAGATTAAAACTTTGGCGGCGGTTAAAAAATCACTCAAACCCTACACCGAGCGCCAAAAAATCAGCGTTCAACTGTTCTCCAGCCTGAAAAAGCAAGGCATGGACGAAGTCAATCAAGTGGTCGGCTCATGGTTTGACGCGCATCGCGAAGAAATCGAAAATCTTGCGGGCGAAACATCGCCTGAGTGATTGTAAAACAAGGCGGAATGAGATGAGTTGACCAACCGCAAATCTTATTCCGTCATTTGTTTTCCATAATGCCGTTTTCTATCTAACTTTCAAAGGGTATGTATACGCATACCCTTTTTTATTGCGTTTTTTTTTATTTTCTTATCGCAAACTAAAAACAACGACGTATCAGTGAAAATTCTTAAAAAGCATGGTGTTATTCAACTAAACCTTTTTCAGACGGCCTTTGCACCATCTTCGCCATCAGTCCAACCTGCTTCTTTCAATTTCCGCTGTTGCGCGTCATATTGGGCTTTTTCCACCCAATACATTGTCTGAATACAGGCATCACCACATTCGCTGCCGCAACATTCCCACGACTCGGGGCGGACAGGTTCGTCTAAAAGCGGTTCGCCCAAGATGGCTTCGGCTTTATTCTTCAGGGTCGTATCCATCGGCAATTTCCAAGCGTGCGCCGTCAAACTCAATCACTTCGCCGCCGCGTATTTTGGCGGTCTTACGGGTTTCGGTTTCGCCGTTGCGCAACACCAGCCCTTCGGCGATAAATGCTTTTGCCTGTCCGCCGCTTTCGGCAAGGCCGGCCAATTTCAATAAGTCGCACAACGCGATGTATTCGTTGTCTTCAAGATAGACAGTTGCTTCCATCATTTAATCCTTTTCAATAATGGCGATATTTTAACATGGCCGTCTGAAAGAAAGCCCCCTTCTGTTTTATTTGCTTTATCCAACCCCATTACATTTGGTTTTCAGACGGCCTTTAACTGCCAACCCTGCTACAATACGCCTTTTATTGTTCACGCCGATTTTGCCATGACCGAGCCGACCTACATCCCCCTGCGCCTGCATACCGAATTCTCGATTACCGACGGTATGGTGCGGATTAAAAAACTGATTGCCAAAGCGCAGGAATACGGTTTGCCTGCTTTGGGCATCAGCGATTTGATGAACGAATTCGGCTTGGTGAAATTCTATAAAGCCTGCCGCGGTGCAGGGATTAAGCCCATCGGCGCGGCGGACGTGTGGATAGGCAATCCGAATGCGCCCGACAAGCCGTTTCGCGCCATGCTGATTATCCGCAACGATGCGGGCTATCTGCGCTTGAGCGAGCTTTTGACGGAGGCCTATGTCGGCAAAGACCGCAATATCCATCATGCGGAACTCAACCCCGAATGGCTGGCAAACGGCGACAACAGCGGCTTGATTTGTTTGAGCGGCGCGCATTACGGCGAAGTGGGCGTGAATCTATTGAACGGCAATGAAGAAGCGGCGCGGGCGGCAGCGTTGAAGTATGCGGCGTGGTTTCCCGATGCGTTTTATTTAGAGTTGCAACGCCTGCCCGAACGCCCCGAATGGGAGGCTTGCGTTTCCGGCAGCGTGAAGCTGGCGGAGGAACTGGGTTTGCCGGTAGTGGCGACGCATCCGACCCAGTTTATGAGCAGCGACGATTTCAACGCGCACGAGGCGCGGGTGTGCATCGCGGGCGGTTGGGTGCTGACGGACAAGAAACGTCCGCGCGATTTCACGCCGAGCCAGTTTTTCATTCCGCCGGAAACGATGCTGGAGCGTTTCTCCGATTTGCCTGAAGCCCTCGAAAACACAGTAGAAATTGCCAAACGCTGCAATCTGCACATCACATTGGGCAAAAACTTCCTGCCGCTCTTCCCTACTCCAGACGGCCTGTCGCTGGATGATTATTTGATCAAGCTCTCCAACGAAGGCTTGCAAGAACGCATGGTTCAGCTTTATCCCGACGAGGCGGAGCGTGCGGCAAAAATGCCGGAATATCAGGAACGTTTGGATTTTGAGTTGAACATCATCATCCAGATGAAATTCCCCGGCTATTTCCTTATCGTACAAGACTTTATCAACTGGGCGAAAACACACGGCTGTCCGGTAGGACCGGGTCGTGGCTCGGGTGCAGGTTCGCTGGTGGCGTATTCATTGAAGATTACCGACCTTGATCCGCTCAAATACGCGCTGCTGTTCGAGCGTTTCTTAAACCCTGAACGCGTCTCCATGCCCGACTTCGACGTGGATTTCTGTCAAGCAAACCGTGGCCGTGTGATTGAATATGTGCGCGAGAAATACGGCGCGGAGGCGGTCAGCCAGATTGTCACCTTCGGCACGATGTCGTCCAAAGCGGTCATCCGCGACGTGGGACGCGTGCTGGAACTGCCGTTCATGCTGTGCGACAAACTGTCCAAGCTGATTCCGTTAGAAGCCAACAAACCCCTGAGTTTGGAAAAAGCCATGGAGGCCGAACCGCAAATTCAGGAATTAATCGAAGCGGAAGAAGCAGACGAACTGATTACGCTGGCGAAAAAGCTGGAAGATTTGACACGCGGTTTGGGTATGCACGCAGGCGGCGTGTTGATTGCACCGGGCAAGATTTCCGATTACAGCCCCGTGTATCAAGCGGACGAATCCGCCTCGCCCGTATCCATGTACGACAAGGGCGACGTGGAAGACGTGGGTTTGGTGAAATTCGACTTTTTGGGTCTGCGCAACTTAACCATTATCGAAATGGCGCAGAACAACATCAAAAACACCACCGGCGATATCGTCGATGTTGGCAAGATTCCGCTTGACGACCAGGCCGCCTACCAAATCTTCCGCGATGCGAACACCACCGCCGTCTTCCAGTTCGAGTCGACCGGCATGAAAAAAATGCTGAAAACGGCGCACACGACCAAGTTTGAAGAACTCATCGCCTTCGTATCGCTCTACCGCCCCGGCCCGATGGACAACATCCCCGACTTCGTCGCGCGTATGAAGGGACAGGAATTCCAATACATCCACCCGCTGCTCGAAGGCATCCTTGCGCCGACTTACGGGATTATGGTGTATCAGGAACAAGTGATGCAGGCGGCGCAGATTATCGGCGGCTACTCACTCGGTGGTGCAGACTTGTTGCGCCGCGCCATGGGTAAGAAAAAACCCGAAGAAATGGTGAAACACCGCGAAATCTTCGCTGAAGGCGCGGCCAAACAAGGGATTTCGCGCGAAAAATCCGACGAAATCTTTAACTACATGGAAAAATTCGCCGGCTACGGTTTCAACAAATCCCACGCCGCTGCCTACGCCCTGATTTCCTACCAGACTGCATGGCTCAAAGCGCACTACCCCGCCGAATTTATGGCGGCAACCATGTCGTCTGAATTGGACAACACCGACCAACTCAAGCATTTCTACGACGACTGCCGCGCCAACGGTATCGAGTTCCTGCCGCCCGACATCAACGAATCCGACTACCGCTTCACGCCGTATCCGAACATGAAAATCCGCTACGCACTCGGCGCGATTAAAGGCACGGGTGAAGCAGCCGTCGAATCCATCATCGCCGCGCGGCAAAGCGGCGGCAAGTTTACCGGCCTCTTGGACTTCTGCGAGCGCGTCGGCAAAGAGCACATGAACCGCCGCACCCTCGAAGCCCTGATACGCGGCGGCGCGTTCGACAGCATCGAACCCAACCGCGCCATGCTCTTGGCGAACATTGACCTTGCCATGAACAACGCCGACCAAAAAGCCGCCAACGCCAATCAGGGCGGACTTTTCGACATGATGGAAGACGCCATCGAACCGGTGCAACTCGTTGACGTGCCCATGTGGAGTGAGTCGGAAAAACTCGCCGAAGAAAAAACCGTCATCGGCTTTTATCTGTCCGGACACCCGTTCGGCCCATATGCCCAAGAAGTCCGCCAAATCGCCCCGACCAAATTAGGCCGTCTGAAACCGCAAGACAGCGTGCGCCTCGCTGGGTTCGTGACCGCCGTGCGCACCATGATGGGCAAGCGCGGCAAAATCGCCTTCGTCAGCCTTGAAGATTTGAGCGGTCTGGTGGAAATCATGGTCAGCGGCCACACGCTGGAAAACTGCGCCGACTACCTCAAGTCCGACCAAGTGCTGATTATCGAATCCAAAGTCAGCCGTGACGACTACGGCGGCGGCGATGGGCTGCGCATCATGGCCAACCAAGTCATGACACTGCAAATGGCGCGCGAACGCTACGCCCGCAGCCTCAGCCTCGCCCTCTCCCCCGGCCACGACATCGCACACCTCGCCGCAATCCTTACCGCCCACCGCCTGCCCGACACGTCGCACATCCCGCTGCAACTGTCGTACAGCAACGGCAAAGCATCAGGCAAATTGAAAATTGCACCCAAATGGATGGTAACGCCAAGCACCGCCTTGTTTGACGAACTGGAAACATTGCTCGGCAGCAGGGCAGTTCGTGTGAATTGGTAACACTAAAGGCCGTCTGAAACTATACGTTCAGACGGCCTTTAATTTAAAAAGCGCTTTAAAAACATAAATCAAATACGGATTGAGGCTTTCAGACGACCTTATTGTATAGAGAGATTATCTGAAAAGTTTATTGCAAGAGACTTTGGCTAATAGGAAAAGATAGCCCACAAAAAAAGGGGGGGGAAAATACACCCCCTTTTTCTATAGAAGCCCCATATCAAAGGCCGTCTGAAAAACAGTTTTATTTAACGATTTCAACCGGGCCGTGGTCGTCGCAGTGATCTCCGTGTTGGTGATGCAGACGGCCGTTGACGATGTAGTCGACGTGATCGCCGTGCGGTACAGCTTCGTGGCCGCAACCTTCGCCGTGAACGTGGCCGTGGCAGGTGTCAACCGGATGGCAGCCGTCAGGGTTGGTTTCATTGACGCTCAGGGCGTGCTCGTCGTAGTGGCCGTTGTGTTCATGGTGCAGGTGACCGTCGTGCAGATAATCGACGTGGCCTTCATGTTTGATGGCAGTGTGGCCGCAGTTTGCGCCGTGAACGTGGTCATGATGTTCGTGGGTTTTACAGGTCATTTTTCTCTCCTAATGTTCAGTGAATAGCAATCTTTCTCGATTGATTTTTTCATCTTATCTTTTTTTGATGCAAACGTAAAAAAATTTACAGTTATTAATATATTGTTACGATATATCATCTATTGATATATCAGCCTATTTTGTTTTTCAGACGGCCTTTTATTTATCATTCATTTATTTTCAGTGGGTAATTTAACCCTTTCCGCCTATGCTGAATATCGAATTTTTCAGCCGTAACGGGTAATATTGAAACCAAGGGATAAATCCTTCAAACAAACAGGTACTGCAATGGGAAAACAAGCCAGACTTTATATGGTTCGCAGCACGCAAGGTGCGCTTTATGACGTATTTTTCGAGCGCGGTGTGGCGGCGTTGGCCTGGCCTATGCTGGCCGAAGCGGCGGCAAAAGGCTTTGGCCGTGAGGAGCTGACGGATATTTACCGTTCGGCCGTGCCGGATGTGAAGTTGAGAACGGCGCAATCGGGCGCGGCTCAGGTGTGGCGGTTTGTCAACGAGTTGGCCGATGAAGATGCCGTACTGACCTACTCGCCTGCCCTGCGCCGTTATCGGGTCGGCAGGATTACGGGCGGCGCGGTGCATTGTCCGCAATGGGACGATGAAAAAATGTCGCTGGTGCGGCCGGTTGAGTGGCTGGGCGAAGTGTGCCGCGACGATTTGAGTGCGGCGGTGCAACGGGCTTTGGGCAGCGTAGCGACTTTGTTTGCGGTATCGGAGGCGTGTGCGGCAGAAATTTTTGAACGCGTGGGTTTTCAGACGGCCTAAGAAGGGAAAGGAAACAGGATTATGTGGAACACCATGCATGAATGGCTGAACGCTTTGCCTGTCAGTGAAGAAATCATCAAATCGGCATTGATGTCGGTATTGATGATTGTGGCCGTCATTGCCGGGCGCAGCATTTTGCTCTCGGCGCATTTTCGCAGCCATCCGGATTTGAGCATTGAAAACAAACGCCGCTCGCTGGTGTTCAGCCGTAACGTAACCATGCTGCTGATCCTGCTCGGGCTGGCGATGATTTGGGCGGCGCAGATTCAAACTTTGGCCTTGTCGATGTTTGCAGTGGCCGCGGCGATTGTGGTGGCAACCAAAGAGCTGATTATGTGTTTGTCCGGCAGCATCCTGCGCTCGGTAACCAAACAATACTCCATCGGCGACTACATCGAAATCAACGGCCTGCGCGGACGGGTGGTCGATATCAATATGCTGAACACGCTGATGATGCAAATCGGCCCTAATCCGTTGATCGGCCAGCTTTCCGGCAAAACACTCTCGTTTCCCAACAGCCTGCTTTTGAGCCATACCGTGCGCCGCGACAATATTTTGGGCAATTATGTGATTCATACGGTGGAAATCCCCGTGCCGATTCATTTGGATTCGGACGAAATCATAGGCCGTCTGAAAGCTGTGCTTGAGCCGTTGTGCGCGGCCTATGTTCCCGTTATCCAACAATATTTGGAAAACGTTCAAGCGCAAAAACTCTTTATTACCCCCGCCGCCCAGCCGCGCGTGTCCCGCGTGCCGCACGATGACAAGGTGTACCACATCATCGTACGCTTCGCCTCCCCCGTTTCCAAACGGCTGGAAATACAACAGGCCGTCTTAGACGAATTTTTGCGCACGCAATACCGACTGATCAACCAAACAAAATAGTACGGTGTGTTTATTGATACAATCAAATCCCTTACAATAATAAAGTTCACAATCAACAATAAGGAAAAGTCATGTTGCCCGAATCAGCCCTTGCCGAAATGTACCCCGTCATTATGACCCCCAGCCATGACGGCAAATATTTCCACAACTACACCCTCTCGCTTCTGAACATCGTCCACACCAACGCCTCCCTCGGCCTGCCGCTGCAAGTAATGATGCAGCGCGGCGAAAGCCTGATTACGCGCGCGCGCAACAACTGCGTGGCCAAATTTTTGGAAAACAAAGAATGGACGCATTTATTCTGGATTGACTCCGACATCGGCTTCTCTCCCGACTCATTCTACCGCCTGCTCTTGGCCGATAAAGACGTTGTGGCCGGCGTTTATCCGCTCAAACGCGAAAACTGGCCCCAAGCAGGCCTTCCTGCCGGCATGACCCAAGCCGATTTCGAGCGCATGTACACTTCTTACACCGTCAATACCAACGACAAAAATGAAAACGGCGAAATCGTCCTGAAAGTCGATGAAGAAGGCTTTATGAAGGTTCATGACGCGCCAACCGGCTTCATGGTTATCAAACGCAGCGTATTTGAAAAAATGATAGAGGCTTATCCCGAGTTGAACTACGTCTCCGACAGCGACTACAGCCCGGAAAACAAAGGCCTGCACTACCGTTTCTTCGACTGCATGGTCGATCCCGAAAGCAAACGCTACCTGTCCGAAGACTACACCTTCTGCCACCTCTGGCGTCAAATCGGCGGCGAAGTGTACGTCGACGTACAATCTAACCTGACCCACCAAGGCGCAAAAGTGTATCGCGGCTCGTTTGCCGAATCCCTGCAAACCAATGTTGCCAATGCCGTATTTGCCCCGAAAGGCACACCAATGCGCCTCGAACTGGCTGCGCCATTGCACGCCAATCCGCGCGGCGCAGAATAAAATTGGCCGACAGGCAGACAAGACACTTTAATTCTATCTGTCTGCCACCATATAACGCCTATCGTTTTCTTTTCAGACGGCCACAAGGCCGTCTGAATCCATCTTATTCAGGAGAAACCATATGAGCGACAACGTCCTGCTCCACTTGGGCGAAGAACCCCGTTTCGACCAAATCAAAACCGAAGACATCAAACCCGCCCTGCAAACCGCCATTGCCGAAGCACGCGAACAAATCGCCGCCATCAAAGCGCAAACGCACACCGACTGGGCCAACACCGTCGAAAAACTGACCGACATTACCGAACGCGTCGGCCGCATTTGGAGCGTGGTTTCCCATCTCAATTCCGTGGTCGATACGCCCGAGCTGCGTGCCGTATACAACGAATTGATGCCTGAAATCACCATTTTCTTTACCGAAATCGGTCAAGACATCGAGTTGTACAACCGCTTCAAAATCATCAAAAATTCTGCCGAATTCGACACCCTCTCCCCTGCGCAGCAAACCAAGCTCAACCACGACTTGCGCGATTTCGTCCTCAGCGGTGCCGAATTACCGCCCGAACAGCAGGCAGAACTGGCGCAACTGCAAACCGAAGGCGCGCAACTGGGTGCCAAATTCGCACAAAACGTCCAAGACGCGACCGACGCTTTCGGCATTTACTTTGACGATGCCGCGCCGCTTGCCGGCATTCCTGAAGACTCCATCGCCATGTTTGCCGCCGCCGCGCAAAGCGAAGGCAAAACAGGCTACAAAATCGGCCTGCAGATTCCGCACTACCTCGCCGTTATCCAATACGCCGACAACCGCGAATTGCGCGAACAAATCTACCGCGCCTACGTTACCCGTGCCAGCGAATTGTCTGACGAAGGCAAATTCGACAACACGGCCAACGTCGAACAAACGCTTGCAAACGCGCTGAAAACCGCCAAACTGCTCGGCTTCAAAAACTACGCCGAGCTGTCACTGGCCACCAAAATGGCGGATACGCCCGAACAGGTTCTGAACTTCCTGCACGACCTTGCCCGCCGCGCCAAACCGTTTGCCGAAAAAGACTTTGCCGAAATCAAAGCCTTTGCGCGAGAAAACCTGAATATCGAAGATCCGCAATCTTGGGATTTGAGCTACGCCGCCGAAAAACTGCGCCAAGCCAAATACGCCTTCAGCGAAACCGAAGTGAAAAAATACTTCCCTATCAGCAAAGTATTGGCAGGCCTGTTTGCCCAAATCAAAAAACTCTACGGCATCGAGCTGGCTGAAAAAACCGTCCCCGTTTGGCACAAAGACGTGCGCTATTTCGAGCTAAAACAAGACGGCCAAACCATCGGCGGCGTTTACATGGACTTGTACGCACGCGAAGGCAAACGCGGCGGCGCATGGATGGACGGCTACAAAGGCCGCCGCCGTTTCGCCGACGGTACGCTGCAACTGCCGACCGCCTACCTCGTCTGCAACTTCACCCCGCCGGTCGGCGACAAAGAGGCACGTCTGAGCCACGACGAAATCATCACCCTCTTCCATGAAACCGGCCACGGCCTGCACCACTTGTTGACCCAAGTTGACGAAGTGGGCGTATCCGGCATCAACGGCGTCGAATGGGACGCGGTCGAGCTGCCTAGTCAATTCATGGAAAACTTCGTTTGGGAATACGACGTATTGGCGCAAATGTCCTCGCACGAAGAAACCGGCGCGGTATTACCGAAAGAGCTGTTCGACAAAATGCACGCGGCCAAAAACTTCCAACGCGGTATGTTCCTCGTCCGTCAAATGGAATTTGCCCTCTTCGACATGGAAATCTACCATCAGGAAGATGAAGGCCGTCTGAAAGAATGGCCGCAAATCTTGGACAAAGTGCGTCAAGAAGTCGCCGTGACCCAACCGCCGGCATACAACCGCTTTGCCTTGAGCTTCAGCCACATCTTCGCCGGCGGCTACTCCGCAGGCTATTACAGCTACGCATGGGCGGAAGTTTTGAGTGCAGACGCTTACGCAGCATTTGAAGAAAGCGACGATGTGGCCGAAACCGGCCGCCGCTTCTGGAAAGAAATACTGGCCGTCGGCGGTTCGCGCAGCGCAGCAGAATCCTTCAAAGCCTTCCGCGGCCGCGAACCAAGCCTGGATGCCCTGCTCCGCCACAGCGGTTTTGACAACGCAGCTTGATTTGAAAATCCGCCGTTTTAATTGCTGATTCAAAGTTAAAGGCCGTCTGAAATGTTTCAGATGGCCTTTTTATAATCAATTCAATATTTTCAGCAAAACAAATATAAAACCATTCAGCCGATAAAACCACCCAGCGCGGAACGCCGCAACGGTTGCCAAGCTCAATATTTTCCCAATGCGGACAAGCCGCCCATAAAAACAGGGCATGTTCCCATGCCCTATCATTTGAATTTCAGACGGCCTTTCGGTTGTCAAAACTTATTAGGAACAATAAGTAAGTCCTGCCCCTAACAAGATTTTTGAGAAAACAGAAGTCCAGATTTCAAACTTCTATCTCCCCCTACCCATCGCTAAAATTAGTTTTTGCCCTTTTTATCACCGGCATCCAAGCGCATATTGATAAATTCCATCATCAAATCTTTTTTCGTCCAGAAAAAGGTTTTCATTTTTTCCAAAGAATAGATTTTCCGAATCATCGCCGGCAATCCTGCATGAACGATGGCGGCGACTTCACCATTGGTTGTTTCATTATCCATGGCGGCTTTGAGGCTTAGATTGTGCGTATTCAGGTAGTTGCTAAGCTCTTTCCTGACGCTGTTGCTGATTTCAAATTGTTTCATGTTTTCCGTCCATAATGTTTTTATAATTAAATAGCATAGGATTTTAACAAGTTTTTTGCATTGTGCATATATCAACTTGCATATTGTTGCGAAATTTACAATTTGGTTTTTGGGTAAAATCGCGCCTGCAACACATTGTTGTGGCGAACTAAATCAGATTGTTTTGACTATTTTATTTTGGCTCGGGCCGTATTGCGGATAAAATAATGGTTTTAGGTTTTGGGGCCGTCTGAAATGTATTTGTGGTTTAAGCTGTTACACATATTTTTTGTGATTTCTTGGTTTGCCGGACTGTTTTATCTGCCGCGGATTTATGTGAATCTGGCGCAATTAGAGCCTGGTAGCGTGGAATATGTACGGCTGACGGATATGTCGCGCAGGCTGTACCGCTTTATGTCGCCTTTGGGCTGGGGAACGCTGATATTTGGCGCGGCCATCGGGTTTGTAAATAATTGGTGGGGCAACGGCTGGCTGGCGGTTAAATTATTGTGCGGCCTGCTGCTCTTGGCTTACCAGCTTTATTGCGGTCTGCTGCTGCGCCGTTTTCAAAACGGTAGCAATGTGTATTCGCACCGCTGGTATCGGGTATTCAACGAACTCCCCGTATTGATGATGGTGGCCGCGCTTTATATGGTGGTTTTCAAGCCGTTTTAATCTTCAGACGGCCTGTTTGGTAAATAAGGAAAGAATTCATGACGGTCGAAATCGAACGCCGCTTTTTGCTGGCGGATGACAGTTGGCGCGAAGCGGCAAGCGAGCCGCTGGTGTTGCAACAGGGCTATTTGAGCGTGGAAAAAGAGCGCACCATCCGCGTGCGGATTATCGGTTCGCAAGCATGGCTGACCCTGAAAGGCTATATTTCCGACATGACGCGCAGCGAGTTTGAATACGAAATCCCGCTGGCTCACGCGCAAGCAATGATGGCGGACATGTGCCCGTTTAAAATGGAAAAATACCGCTATCGGGTCGAATTTGAAGGCTTTGTATATGAAATCGATGAATATTTCGGCGACAATGCACCATTGATTGTGGCGGAAATTGAATTGCCGTCTGAAGATACCGAGTTCCCCAAACCGTCTTGGCTGGGTCAGGAAATCACGTCAGACGGGAAATTCACCAATGCGTATCTGAGCAAACATCCGTATTCGTCTTGGACGGAATAAGGGCGACAACCTCTCTGCACATACAAAAAAGGCATGTATCGAACATGCCTTTTTTCTTTTCAGACGGCCTGATTTGCCTTACCGATATTTGAATCAAGTTGCTTTCGACATACCGTTTCAAATATCGGGCTAGCCCGTGTGTTTTATCAGTTGAATCTTACGCTGGACGGCAGGCAACCATATAGTTGACCTCGGTCGAGTCGCACAGGGAATAACGGCCGCTCAACAAATTATAGGTCATACCCTTGCTGCCGACGGTATCCAATCCGGCTTGGCGGCACATGCGCGCGAGTTCTGCCGGCGTGATGAATTTTTTCCAGTCGTGCGTGCCTTTGGGGACGAATTTCAACAGATATTCTGCGCCGACAATCAGATGCAGATAAGATTTGGGATTGCGGTTGATGGTGGAGAAAAACACCATGCCGTCGGGTTTGACCAGTTTCGCGCAGGCTTGAACGATGGCAGACGGATCGGGAACGTGTTCCATCATTTCCATACACGTTACCACGTCAAAGCTGTGCGGCTCTTCGGCAGCGAGGTCTTCGACGCGGATGCAGCGGTAATCGATATTGGCAACGTGTTGAGCGGCCGCATGGGCAGCGGCAGTTTGCAGGGATTTTTCCGCCATATCGATGCCGGTAACGTGTTCTGCACCGCGTTTGGCCATGCTTTCCGACAAAATACCGCCGCCGCAGCCTACATCTAACACACGTTTACCTGCCAATCCGGCATAGCCGTCGATATAGTCGAGGCGTAAGGGGTTGATGTCATGCAGGGGTTTGAATTCGCCGTTTTTATCCCACCATTTATCGGCGATTTGGCTGAACTTGGCGATTTCGCCGGCATCTACGTTGTCGTGTTGATTGCTCATGGTTTGCTCCTGCATAAAATAATTCGCCTGATTTTAGCCGATTGTGCTTCAAAATAAAATGTTTCAGACGGCCTTTGCCTGTTTATCGGCCCTATTTCAACTTTCATCCGCCTGAATATAAAAAACGCACCTTGTGGCAAGGTGCGTTTCAATCGGTGCGATTTAGAATTTAGCGCCGGATTCGTTGGCCATGTAGTCAACTGCGGCTTTCACTTCATCATCGCTCAGGCTGCCGTTACCGCCTTTGGCAGGCATGGCATTGAAGCCTTCGAGGGCGTGTTTGTGCAGAGTGTCTTGGCCTTGTTTGATGCGAGGAGCCCAGTCTTCTTTTTTGCCTACGGCAGGAGCGCCGGGAATCAAGCCGCTGTGGCATGCTTTACAGTTCGCTTCAAAAACAGCTTTGCCGTCCACTTTGGCGGCTTCTGCAGGCTTGGCTTCAGCGGCAGGCGCTTCGGCTTTCTCTTCGGGCTTGGCAGCTTCTTCAGGTTTAGCGGCTTCCTCTGCTTTGCTGGCAGCGGCTTCTACTTTATCGGCAGCTTCTTGAGCGGCAGATGCAGTAGCATCGGCGGCAGAAGCAACTTCGTTTTTAACTTCAGATGCAACGGCTTGAGCAGCCTCTTGAGTCTCCTGTTTAGCCTCTTGGGAACAAGCTGTCAGACCAGCCATCATCATTACGGCAATCAGTAATTTGTTCATGTTCTGTCTTTCCTTAGTTTTAGTTTAAATTACTGTTTTATATAAACAGCTTAAAAATTCTAACATAGAAACTAATACCTTCGACCTACACTATAATAAATATTGGTATAAATCAGATTTTGTCACAAAAACAGGAAAAACATATTGACACCACACCTCTACTCAGATAGAAATTTACGCTCATTTGTCATTTAGCGTAATAATTTTCATTTTATTGTTCAAACAGTTATCCCCTTATTTTTAAAGTTTCTTTTTAAATTCAACTTTTTACAAGCTTTCCATATAATACAATAAGCATTAAACCGCCTCTTATCCTAAAAAGGCCGTCTGAACCCAAATCAGGTTTCAGACGGCCTTTTTGAATCATGTTAATAAACATTTGCCGCTTGGCTATGCAAAAGACACCAGCAGGCTTACTTGTTTATGTGGTTATTCATATCCCGACTACAATTTAATCCATTGCCGCCATTAACCTTTTGCCAATATTTCAGCTTCCGCCCACAATCCCCGCTTCTGCTCTGCCGTCAATTTCTTAATGCCTATTTCCCGTTTCAGCGCTTCACTTTTATTCAGGCCGTCTGAAACGATGCGCATCTCGACAGGCTTGTTCAACCGCGTGTATTTCGCGCCTTTTCCTGACAAGTGCGCCGCAAATCGCTCTTGAGGACGGTTGCTGATGCCGCAATAAAACGCACCGTTTTCGCACAAAATCAGGTAAACGCTCCAATTTTCCGCGCTCATAAATCCCCTTCCTTGGCAAAACTCTCGGTAAAAATGCGCACGGCAGCCTCGGTTTTGGCAGACTGCACACGATAAGGCGTCACCAAATAAAGGCTAACCGGCGGCAATGTCCATTCGGGCAAAACCGCTTTCAGACGGCCTTGTGCAATTTTTTCCCTCACTTCGCCGCCCACCTGCAAAGACAAACCAAATCCACTTTCGGTCAGGCTGCGGACAGCGGCAAGATGCGTGCAGGCAATGCTGTCGGCGACGTCGAGGTAATAGCTTTCTTCACCGTTTTGCAAGGTGGTGCGAACAGGTAAAAAATGCAGCCAGCGGTGAGCGTGAAGCTGCGAGGGATGGGTAATGGGCGGATGCCGGTCGAGATAATCGGGCGCGGCGCAAATGGTGGACTGCCAGGTAACGAGATGACGCGCGATAAGATTGGGATCGTCCAAAGCGCGGTCGCCGCCGCGTATGGCGATGTCGGTCTGATTGTGTTGCAGGTCGTCCAAGGTATCGCTGAAATTGAGGACGGGGCGGATTTTTGGGAACTCGGTTTGCAATCGCGAAAAGGCCGTCTGAAAAGCGCGGGAACCGATGACGGTGGAAGTCAGGGAAATACGTAATTCGCCGACGGGTTCGGTTTTCAGATTGTCGATAACAGTACGCGTATCGGCAAGCGTGGTGGCGAGACGGCGGCAGTATTCGCCCAAGGCGCGGCCGGCATCGGTAGGCGCAAGGCTGCGCGTGCTGCGGTTTAACAGCTTAATGCCGTGCAGGGTTTCGAGGCGATTGATGTGCTGGCTGACGGCAGACGGCGTCATGCCCAGCGCGGCCGCAGCGGCGTTCATGCTGCCGTGTTCAAGGACGGTAGCGAAAACAAGCAGGGGTTTGATGTCTTGCATTTGGAAATAATTGTTTAGTTCAACTTCACAATCATAACAGCAAATCAGGGATTATCAAGCGTTTCAGACGGCCTTACAATGCACTCATCTAATTAATCACATCACCACAAGGAGTTAAATATGAAAATCGCAGTTATCGGTGCAACAGGTTATGTCGGCAACGCAGTCGTTCAAGAATTGGCAGACCGCGGTCATGAAGTGACCGCTTTCGCCCGCAACACAGACAAAGTGTTCCAAGCGCAAAATGTTGCCGCAGTCTCCGCAGATGTCAACGCAGCAGATTTTGCCGACAAACTGGCCGGTTTTGATGCCGTAGTCAGCGCGTTCAACCCGGGCTGGACCAATCCCAACATCGGCGCGGATTTCACACGCGGCGCAAACAGCATCGTCGAAGCGGCAAAAGCAGCGCAAGTGTCTTATTTATTCGTCGGCGGCGCGGGCAGCCTGTATGTGGCACCCGGTTTGCAAGTTATCGATACGCCTGACTTCCCGAAAGAAATTTTCGACGGCGCCAATGCCGCACGCCATCTCTTGGCAGAACTCCTGCCGCGCCGCGACGTGAACTGGTCTTTCGTTTCCCCTCCGGCACGACTGGGTGCAGACGGCGGTTTCAGCGAAGACAAAACCGGCAAATACCGCTTGGGCAAAGACGATTTGCTGATGGACGGTGAAATTCCGGCAGGCATCAGCGTGGCCGATTTGGCAGTCGCCATCGCCGACGATGTGGAAAACAAAGCGCATTTGTTTGAACGTTTTACCGTCGCCGCTGTTTAATCATCTTAATTTAAAGGCCGTCTGAAACCCAAAGTTTCAGACGGCCTTTTCATATTCGGATCGATAGAAATAAATATTTAATTACAATTTTGCTATAGCAAACATAACTAACTTCCGATATTTCAAGGCTTCCAACCTCGTCAGTCCCACCTGCGCGGAAATGACGGCAATAGGTATTGCGTATCGAAAATAAAGTAATTGGGCTATATAAAACAAAAACCACCGTTTCCACCCACCTCAAACGGCAGGCGGTTTTAATTCAATTTGATTTTTCGAGCCACCACCAATTTCGTTATCTATAAAATCATTGAATTGTTGACGGAACTCCATTGGTCGGGCGATATAAGGAATCGGAGCATGACTGCCGCCCGTCCCTCTGACCACTACGGAGCCATAATTGAAAATCCTGCCCCAAAAACCTTGATTTACCGAAATACTTTCGATACGGTTGATATTTATCTCAATTGTTTGCCGGCGGATAAAGCCAAACTTAGCGATAACCCTTTTGTTAGTTAAAGCAAGCTCGGTTGTCATTACATTCAATACCGCGAACACTATAAATACGATACCGATTACCCACATCAACAGCAGGATACCGAAAAAAATCCTCCAGAATTGGGAAAACCACGATACTTGCGCTTTATAAACAATACGTTCACCTCGCCCTAAAGAGCTTTCAATATAACTTGCCATTTAACGTTCTCCACATTAGATATTTTCCAAAAATACGGATTATAATCCGTGGATAAATAAGCGTCAAAATTGGATATTTTGAGATTTGTGAAGACAAATCTCATGAGTAAAATCAGTGTTTTGATAGGTATAAAAATCCGAGAAATCCGCAAACAATCCAATATCAACCAAGAAAGCTTAGCCTTACTTGCCGATATAGACAGAAGCTATATGGGTAGAATAGAAAGGGGGGAGGTCAACATAACGGTTGATAAACTATATCAACTGTCTTCTGCTTTAAACTGTTCCGTACACGACTTACTACCGGATGATTTGGAAATTAAAAATACTTGAACCGTTCAAGTAGTACGCCCACATTGCCAATCTGCTAAAAAGGTCGTCTGAAACCCCAAAACCCAAAGTTTCAGACGGCCTTTTGCTATAATACGCACATTAAATTTATCTATACGCGAGTTCTCATGTCCGCAACCCAACCCACCATCGCCGCCATCGCCACCGCCCCCGGACGCGGCGGCGTCGGCGTGATCCGTCTTTCCGGCAAAAACCTGCTGCCTTTGGCGCAAACCCTCAGCGGCGGTAAAACACCCAAACCGCGCACCGCGCTTTACACCGACTTTCTCGGCGGCGACGGGCAGCCGATAGACAACGGCATCCTGCTCTACTTCGCCGCCCCCGCCAGCTTCACCGGCGAAGACGTGATTGAATTGCAGGGACACGGCGGCCCCGTCGTAATGGACATGCTGCTCTCGCGCTGCCTCGAACTGGGCGCGCGCATGGCCGAGCCGGGCGAATTTACCAAACGCGCCTTCCTCAACAACAAACTCGACCTTGCCCAAGCCGAAAGCGTCGCCGACCTTATCGACGCCTCCAGCAAGTCCGCCGCACGCATGGCGTTGCGTTCGCTCAAAGGCGCGTTTTCCCAACACATACACGAGCTGGTGGACGACCTTATTACCTTACGGATGTTGGTCGAAGCTACGCTGGACTTCCCCGAAGAAGACATCGATTTTCTCGAAGCCGCCGACGCGCGCGGCAAGCTCCAAGCCCTGCAAGGTCGTCTGAAAACCGTGCTCGCCAGCGCGGAACAAGGCGCGATTTTGCGCGAAGGCATGAACGTCGTCCTCGTTGGCGCACCCAACGTCGGCAAATCCAGCCTGCTCAACGCCTTGGCTGGTGACGACATCGCCATCGTAACCGACATCGCCGGCACCACCCGCGACACCGTGCGCGAACAAATCACCCTCGACGGCGTACCCGTCCACATCATCGACACCGCCGGCTTGCGCGAAACCGACGACGTGGTCGAACAAATCGGCATCGAACGCAGCCGCAAAGCCGTCTCCGAAGCCGATGTCGCCCTGATTCTGATTGACCCGCGAGAAGGCGTGAACGCCAAAACCCAAGCCATTTTGAACAGCCTGCCCGAAGGTTTGAAAAAAATCGAAATCCACAACAAAGCCGACCTGACCGGCGAACCCGTCGCCGTCCGTTCAGACGGCCTCGCGCAAACTAGCGCGGACACCGTCATCAGCCTGTCCGCCAAAACCGGCGCGGGTCTCGACTTGCTCAAACACGCGCTGTTGCAGGAAGTCGGCTGGCAGGGCGAAAGCGAAAGCCTGTTCCTCGCCCGCAGCCGTCACCTCAATGCCTTGCACGAAGCCGACGCCGAGCTGGAAAATGCCGCCCTCTGCAACAACAACCAAATCGAGCTTTTCGCCGAACACCTGCGCCTCGCCCAAAACGCGTGCAGCGAAATCACCGGCGAATTTACCGCCGACGATTTGCTGGGCGTGATTTTCTCGCGCTTCTGCATCGGCAAATAAAACGGTTTGCCATCAAATACAAAGGCCGTCTGAATGTTCAGACGGCCTTTTTTATCACCAAAACAAGCTTAATTTCACTTGCGTTTATTTATTGGCAGCTTCTGCCATATTTTTTGCGATTTTGGTTGCGCCAACTGTCAAACCAGACATGCCGATCAAAGAAGCTGCGGCCAATTTAATTAATGTTTTCATTTTAACTCTTTTCTGTGTATTTAAGGGTGTGTTGTGTATTTTTTATTTGTCGGCATCAGCCATATTGTGGGCGATATTGGTTGCACCGACGGTCAGGCCAGACATACCGATTAAAGAGGCTGCTGCCAGTTTGATTAAAGTTTTCATTGTTTGTCTCACTTTCTTGTCTGTCGGCCGAAAAACGGCCTAAGTTGCGTTTTCTGAGGTATTGTCATCAATTCGTTTATGATTGAATTATTTGTGTACTACCGTTTCAATATTGTAGGCAACGCCGAGGGCGGAGGCCGGTATCCCCGACATGCCGATTAAAGAAGCGGCGGCAAGTGTTATTAAATGTCCCATTTTAAGTAGCCCTTTTTCATAGATACAAAATGTTATTTAACAACATACACATTTTTTCGCCGGCATCTACGTTGCCGACAGGACGAATCATACTGTGTTAATCGTTAATTAATACAACCTTTCCGTAAAGATAAAATGCTAAAAATATACATAATAAATGTTTTAGTTAATTTATATTTTGTTTTGAAAATGACACCGATGTCTTTTTCAATGACACCGATGTCTTAATTACATACACACTACAAACGTATCTGACTGCGCCCATAAAATCCCTCCTTTTTTGTTGCAAAATCGCACTCTAAATTAAATATATTTTTAAATTCAAAATGTTATAAATCTATCTTTTTCACAGTCCAAATCTTCACTTAGTCAAAACCAATACCTTTGATAGCTTCCTTTAAAGAAAACACACGCTTCTAGCGCATATCCGACCATAAAATGCGCTGCAAATATATGATATAGTGAAACATTCTGCGTATTGACTATTTCCAGCATGAACAACACCCTAATTCTGACCGGCGCGGCCGCATTTTTTATCGGCGCGCTGTTTGCTTGGCTGATAACACGCTACCAAGCCCAAAGCCGACACTTTATTGTTTTGCAAGAATTGGCCGAAAGCCGCCGCCTGCATGAGTTTGCCGAACAGGTGCAGGCTCAAACTGCGGCGGACTTGGCGCAAAGCCGCCATACCGTGCAGGAATTGCAAGACGAATTGCAGGAAACGGGCAACCGCTTTGCCGCAGCCGAAAAACAGATTGCCTATCTGCAAGATTGCGAGGCCGAAGCCGAAGCTTTAAAACACGAATGTGCAAAATGGCAGCAAAGCGCGCAAAACCTGCAAATCAACAACGAACGCCTCAACACTCAACTGGTTCAAGAACAAGCATTGAGTGCGGATAAAAATACGCTTTTGCAACAGCAGGAAACGGAAAAAGGTCGTCTGAAACAAGACTACGACACGCTGTTGGAGCAAAACCATGCGCTGCAAGTCCAAAACGAACGCCTCTCCACACAATTGACGCAAGAAAAAGCCAATATCGACGACAAAAACAGCCTTTTACAGCAACAGGAAGCCGAAAAAAGCCGTCTGAAACAAGAATACGCCGCCCTTTTGGAGCAAAATCACGCGCTTCAAGTCCAAAACGAGCGCCTCAACACCCAATCGGAAAAAGACCGTCAGGCTGCCGAAGAAAAACTGGCCCTGCTGGCAGATGCGCGTAAAAACCTGAGCGACCAGTTCCAAAACCTCGCCAACACTATTCTGGAAGAGAAAAGCCGCCGCTTTACCGAGCAAAACCACGACCATCTCCAACAACTGCTCAATCCGCTCAACGAACGCATCCACGGCTTTAGCGAGCTGGTTCAGCAGACTTATGAAAAAGAAGCCAAAGAACGCCTGACCATCGAAAACGAGCTCAAACGCCTGCAAACACTCAACACCCAGCTCCACCACGATGCCAAAGCGCTGACCACCGCGCTGACCGGCACGCAAAACAAAACCCAAGGCAACTGGGGCGAGATGATTTTGGAAAGCGTATTGGAAAATTCCGGCCTGCAAAAAGGCCGCGAATACATCGTCCAAGCTTCCAGCGTCCGCCACGAAGCAGACGGCACCCAACGCCGCCTCCAGCCCGACGTCCTCATCAATCTGCCCGACAACAAACAAATCGTCATCGACTCCAAAGTATCGCTGACCGCCTACGTCCGCTATACGCAAAGCACCGGCGCAGAAGCAGAACGCGAGCTTGCCAACCACGTCGCCAGCATCCGCGCCCACATCAAAAGCTTGGCAGCGAAGGATTACACCGACCTTGAGGGCGTCAAAACGCTGGACTTCGTCTTTATGTTCGTCCCTGTCGAACCGGCCTACCTCCTCGCCCTGCAACATGATCCAAACCTCTTCCAAGAGTGTTTCGACAAACGCATCATGCTGACCGGCCCCAGCACCCTGCTCGCTACCCTGCGCACCGTTGCCAACATCTGGCGCAACGAGCAGCAAAACCAAAACGCGCTGGCGATTGCCGAGGCAGGCAGCAAACTCTATGACAAATTTGTCGGCTTTGTCGAAAGCATGGACGGCATCAATAAAGCGCTTGGTCAGGCTCAATCCCAATTTCAGACGGCCTATGGCCGCTTGGTTTCCGGCAGGGGCAATCTCATCAGCAGCACCGAAAAACTGCGCAAATTGGGCATCAAAGCCGGCAAACAGCTGCAACGCGATTTATTAGAAAAAGCCATGTCGGAAAACGAAGACCACGCCACCTTGCCGACCGCGCAAGACCAAGAAAATGACTGATAAAACTTAAGACATTGCAAATAAAGGGAATTTAACCAATGAGCAACATCACCATCGTCCTTGCCGCCGATACCGGCTATGCCGAGCAAGTTCATACCCTGATGAAATCCATCTGTACTCACAACACAAATGTCAATTTCTACCTCATGCACAATACCTTCAGGCGGGAATGGATCGACTATACCAACCAAAAGCTCGCAGCCAGCGGCAGCCGTCTGAATGATGTCAAAATCGAGATGGACTTCAGCCAATATCGCCGCCTACCCCATATTTCGGATGCCGCATTTTTCCGTCTGATGATGCAACATCTGCCTGTCGATCGCGCCCTGTATCTCGACAGCGATATGGTGGTTACCCAATCCCTGCATGATTTGTTCAACCTCGATATGCGCGGTTATCCCGTTGCAGCGGTACAAGACTCCTTTCTTGCCCGTACCGAATGGAATCACCCGACCGGCCTGCACACTACGCCCTATTTCAATTCCGGTATGTTGTTGGTCGACCTGGCGCAATGGCGGGAACACAATATCGCAGCGCAACTGCTGCAAACTGCTACCACCATTGACAAATCCGTTCCCTACGGCGACCAATGCTTTCTAAACACCGTATTTCAAAAAAACTGGCTGCAACTAGAAGAATCTTGGAACTTCCAAACCGGCGCAGTCGAATACTTCCAAAAACGAAACCTCGGCGAAGTATTCCCCAAACCCGACACTGTCCCGCCCGTTATCCACTACACCACACGCGCCAAACCTTGGTTGTGCGATTACGGCGAAATTCCTTTTATCGAAGTCTATTGGCAATACTATTGCGCCGACTGGCCGAAAGCATAATTTCAGGCAAAGCCCCTCTCCTTCGATGACTCTTAAACAACCCATCATCAAAAACAAAAGGCCGTCTGAAATCGCTTCAGACGGCCTTTAAGCCATAAAAAACAGGCAGAACATTCTGCCTGTTTTGTGTTCACACCCGACCGTAAAGCAGGCTTTGCCCCCACCCTCAGTCGGCATCATCGTTATCCGATTAGATACCGCGCAACAATTCGTTCACGCTGGTTTTCGCACGGGTTTGCGCGTCCACGCGTTTGACAATAACTGCGCAGTAGAGGCTGTGGCTGCCGTCTTTGGAAGGCATGCTGCCAGATACGACAACCGAACCAGCCGGTACGCGGCCTTGATAGATTTCGCCGGTCGTACGGTCAAAGATTTTGGTGGATTGACCGATGAACACGCCCATAGAAATCACGCTGCCTTCTTCGACAATCACGCCTTCAACAATTTCAGAACGCGCACCGATGAAGCAGTTGTCTTCAATAATGGTCGGGCTGGCTTGCAGAGGCTCGAGTACGCCGCCGATGCCGACGCCGCCGCTCAAGTGCACGTTTTTACCGATTTGCGCGCAAGAGCCGACAGTCGCCCAAGTATCGACCATCGCACCTTCGTCAACGTATGCGCCAATATTGACATAAGAAGGCATCAACACGACATTTTTCGCTACAAAGCTGCCGCGGCGGGCAACGGCACCCGGAACTGCGCGGAAACCTGCGCTGCGGAATTCGTCTTCAGACCAATCGGCAAATTTAGTCGGTACTTTGTCGAAGTATTTGTTCACACCGTCGTTGAGGATTTCATTGTCCTGAATGCGGAAAGACAGCAATACGGCTTTTTTCGCCCATTCGTTGACTTTCCATTCGCCCACGCCCAAACGCTCGGCAACGCGCAGTTTGCCGGAGTCGAGTTGATGAATGGTTTCCAAAACCGCTTCACGCACTTCTGGGGTAACGGTATTCGGATTGATTTCGGCACGGTTTTCAAAAGCCGTTTCAATGATGTTTTGCAAAGACATGTTGATTCCTTCAAGAGATCAGGGCCGTCTGAAACCTATTCAGGCCGCCCTATTACAAATATTTAACTCGTTATTTTGCCATGTAAAAGCGATTTCGTCAGCTATTAACATGATGAGCGCCGAGCATTACACTGCAGGATTTCGGTTAAACCAAGATTTTCAGACGGCCTATTCAAGTGAATTGAATCGCATTAATTTTCTAACTAATTTTCCAGCTACGATATACAGACTATCGCTTCTGCCGACACGCCGTGCCGATAAATCAATCTTCGCCGCCAATCTTTTACAGAAGATTTTCAGCCACCACGCCGCATTCGATATTCCGCCTTAACGGTTTCGCGTTCCAACCCTTCAAGGCCGTCTGAAAGTCGGCAAAATCCATCAACTGTGAACCGAAACGGCGCATATGTTCGGTATCCTGCTGACAGTCTATCAGCGCAACGCCCAAATCCTCCAAAAACGGGACGGCGCAGGCAAACGCAATCTTGGACGCATCGGGACGTAAGGCAAACATCGATTCGCCATAAAACACGCAGCCGATTTGCACGCCGTAAAACCCGCCTGCCAACTGCATTTCGCCTTGCTCATCCGGCAGCCAGCATTCAAACGAATGCGCATGCCCCTGATGGTACAGCTTCAAATAGGCCGTCTGAAACGCAGGTTCTATCCACGTTCCGTCCTGTTCCGGACGCGGCACATTGGCACAATGGGCAATCACTTTCTCAAAACAGCGGTTGACCGTTACCCGATACGGCTTGTGACGCAAAGTTTTGGCGAGCGAACGGCCGATATGCAGGCTTCCCGGCACAATCACGGCTCGCGGCGCAACCGCATACCAGAAAAACCAACCGTAGCGGCTAAACCACGGAAAAATCCCCTGCCCATACGCCGACAACAGCCGCCCCGTATCCAAATCGCCGCTGACGCCGACCAAGCCGTCACATTCTGCCAAAGCATAAGACGGGTCGGGGAAACGATAATCCCGTGGCGCAAGAAAAGGAATCTTCATCGCAAAGCCCATAAAGTTTCAGACGGCCTCAGGCTGAAAATGCCCAAGGCCGTCTGAAAAATCAACATACAAACTGATTAACGTTTGGTTTTGGTTTGGCATTCGCCGCATACGCCGTACATATACAGCGCGTGATCGACGATGCGGTAGCCGTTTTCTTCGGCGATTTTGTCTTGCAGCGCTTCGATTTCCGGATTGTGGAATTCGGTTACTTCGCCGCATTTCACGCAGACGATGTGGTCGTGGTGGTCACCTTTGTCCAATTCGTAAACCGCTTTGCCGGTTTCAAAATGGTGGCGTTGCAAAATGCCGGCCTGTTCAAACTGGGTCAGCACACGGTAAATCGTCGCCACGCCGATTTCCACGCCCTCTTCCAACAGGATACGGTACACATCTTCCGCACTCAAATGCTCCTCGGCATGAGTCTCGAACAAGTCCAAAATTTTCAAACGTGGACCAGTAACTTTCAAACCGCTGTCTTTCAATTGCGCAATGTTGCTGAATTTTTCCATAATATTCAATATCCCTGTAAGGTAATAACCGTTATAATACGCACTTTCCGCCCGTTTGCCCACTATTGGGCCGTTAAAGGGCGGCAATCTGCCGCCGGTCTTGCAATTGAAAATCGGCGAAAAGAAAAATTAAGAAGATGATTATCGTTTGCTTTTTAAAAATATTCAAGCGATGATAAACATCTTTCCCGAAATGACACAGAAAGGTAAGCCCGTGAATAAAGCCTTATGCCTTGCCATCGCCGCTATTTTAGGTCTGGCCTCATGCAGTGCCGAGCGCGTATCCAACTTTCCATCCTACAAACTCAAAATCATTCAAGGTAACGAGCTCAATCCCCGCGCCGTGGTTTCCCTGCGCCAAGGTATGACCCGCGACCAAGTCCAACTGCTGCTCGGTACGCCGCTCCTGCGCGACGCCTTCCATGCCGACCGCTGGGATTACACTTTCAACACCAGCCGCAACGGCATCATCAAAGAACAAAGCAACCTGACCCTGTACTTTGAAAACGACGTCCTCGCACGCGCCGAAGGCGATGCCATTCAAAAATCCATCGAAGCGGTTCAAGCCGGACAAAACGTCGTTCCGACCACCGAAACCAAGCCGCAATAAGGAAGCCCCATGAGCGCATTGAAAATCGCCATTGCCGGCGTCAACGGCCGCATGGGTCGCGTTTTGGTTGAAGCGGTCAACAACCATCCCGATACTGTCCTCTCCGGCGCACTCGAACATTCCGGTTCGGAAGTATTGGGTTTGGATGCAGGCTTCGCCTCCGGCCTCAAAACCGGCGTTGCCATTTCAGACGACGTGGATGCCGTACTGGCTCAAAGCGATGTCCTCATCGACTTTACCCGTCCCGAGCCAACCCTGAAACACCTGCAAAAATGCGTGGAAAAAGGCGTCAACATCATCATCGGCACCACCGGTTTCGACGACGCAGGCAAAGCCGCCATCCAAGCCGCAGGCGAGAAAACAGGCGTTGTCTTCGCAGCCAACTTCAGCGTCGGCGTCAATCTGACCTTCCATATCCTCGACACCGTCGCCCGCGTATTAAACGAAGGCTACGACATCGAAATCATCGAAGGCCACCACCGCCACAAAGTCGATGCCCCAAGCGGCACCGCGTTACGCATGGGTGAAGTCATTGCCGACGCACTCGGCCGCGACCTCAAAGAATGCGCCGTTTACGGCCGCGAAGGCCACACCGGCCCACGCGATCCGTCCACCATCGGTTTTGCCACCGTCCGTGCAGGCGACATCGTCGGCGACCACACCGCCCTCTTCGCCACCGACGGCGAGCGCGTGGAAATCACCCACAAGGCCAGCAGCCGCATGACCTTTGCCGCCGGTGCTGTACGCGCCGCAGTTTGGGCAAACGGCAAAAAAGGTCTGTACGATATGCAAGACGTACTGGGTTTGAAAAACCGATAAACCCGCATCATCAGGTTTCATACCTTACAAGGCCGTCTGAAAGCACAACGTCGATTTTCAGACGGCCTTATTAAAAAAGAAAGCCCCACTATGTCCTATCAACAAATCACCATCAACGTCAACGATGCTGTCGCCGAACGCCTTGCCGACGCGCTGATGGAACACGGCGCATTGTCCGCCGCCATTGAAGATGCCTACGCCGGTACAGAAAACGAGCAGGCCATTTTCGGCGAGCCGGGCATGCCGACCGAACAAATCTGGCAACAAAGCAAAGTCATCGCCCTTTTCGGCGAAAGCGACGATGCCGCTTCCATTATCGAAGCCGCCGCGCAGGAATGCAGTTTGAACGATTTGAAATACACCGGCGAAATCCTTGAAGATCAAGACTGGGTGCGCCTGACCCAAGCGCAATTCGACCCAATTCAAATTTCCGACCGCCTGTGGATTACCCCGTCTTGGCACGAAGCGCCCAACGGCGACGCCGTCAACCTGCAACTCGACCCGGGCCTTGCCTTCGGCACCGGCAGCCATCCAACCACCCGCCTCTGCCTCAAATGGCTGGACACGCAGCTCAAAGGCGGCGAAAGCGTATTGGACTACGGCTGCGGCTCAGGCATTTTGGCCATTGCCGCCCTCAAACTCGGCGCAGGCTCCGCCATCGGCGTAGACATTGACGAACAAGCCATCCGCGCCAGTAAAGACAATGCCGCGCAAAACAACGTCGATGCGCAGTTCTACCTGCCGGACGGCTTGCCGCAAGGCCAATTTGATGTCGTTGTCGCCAACATTCTGGCAAATCCGTTGCGTATGCTCGGCGAAATGCTTGCCGCGCGTACCAAACAAGGCGGCCGCATTGTTTTATCCGGCCTTTTGGACGAACAAGTCGAAGAACTCAGCGGCATTTACAGTCAATGGTTCGACATTGAGCCTGCCGAAATCGAAGAAGGCTGGGCGCGATTGAGCGGTGTCAAACGCTAAACCCGTTTTCCGATACAAAGGCCGTCTGAAATTTAATCTTTCAGACGGCCTTTTTGCACTTAAAACGCTGAATATTCCAGCAAAATCAGGTATAATTGCCTATTATTTTGACCTTTCGGAACACATCCGCCGCGCCCGTTTGACATTTCATTGCGCGCACGGAAAAATTCCTTGAAATTCAGCAAGAAAAGACCATGACTGACCAAAAACACGAAGAATACGGCGCCGACAGCATACAAGTGCTGGAAGGCTTGGAAGCGGTACGCAAACGCCCCGGTATGTATATCGGCGACACGCAGGACGGCAGCGGCCTGCACCACATGGTGTTCGAGGTGCTCGACAACGCCATTGACGAAGCGCTCGCCGGACATTGCGACAAAATCACCGTAACCATCCATGCCGACAATTCCGTCAGCGTGGCCGACAACGGGCGCGGTATGCCGACCGGCATCCACCCGAAAGAAGGACGCTCTGCCGCCGAAGTCATCATGACCGTATTGCACGCGGGCGGCAAGTTCGACAACAACAGCTACAAAATCTCCGGCGGCCTGCACGGCGTGGGCGTGTCCGTCGTCAACGCGCTGTCCGACTGGGTAACGCTGACCATCTACCGCGACGGCAAAGAACACTTCGTCCGCTTCGTACGCGGCGAAACCGAAGAGCCGTTGAAGGTTGTCGGCGATTCCGACAAAAAAGGCACAACCGTACGCTTCCTCGCCAGTAGCGAAACCTTCGGCAATGTCGAATACAGCTTCGACATCCTCGCCAAACGCATCCGCGAACTTTCGTTCCTGAACAACGGCGTGGACATTGAATTGACCGACGAACGCGACGGCAAACACGAAAGCTTCGCCCTCTCCGGCGGCGTGGCCGGCTTCGTGCAATACATGAACCGCAAAAAAACGCCGTTGCACGAAAAAATCTTCTACGCGTTCGGCGAAAAAGACGGCATGAGCGTCGAATGCGCGATGCAATGGAACGACAGCTACCAAGAAAGCGTGCAATGTTTTACCAACAACATTCCGCAACGCGATGGCGGTACGCACTTGACCGCGCTGCGCCAAGTGATGACCCGCACCATCAACAACTATATCGAAGCCAACGAAGTGGCCAAAAAAGCCAAAGTGGAAACCGCCGGCGACGATATGCGTGAAGGCCTGACCTGCGTTTTGTCCGTCAAACTGCCCGACCCGAAATTCTCATCGCAAACTAAAGACAAACTGGTTTCCAGCGAAATCGGCCCCGTTGTCAACGAAGTCATCAACCAAGCCTTGACCGACTTCCTTGAAGAAAACCCGACCGAAGCCAAAATCATCACCAGCAAAATCGTCGATGCCGCGCGCGCGCGCGAAGCCGCCCGCAAAGCACGCGAAATTACCCGCCGCAAAGGTGTGATGGACGGTTTGGGCCTGCCGGGCAAACTTGCCGACTGCCAAGAAAAAGACCCTGCCCTGTCCGAACTCTACCTCGTCGAGGGCGACTCTGCAGGCGGTTCCGCCATGCAAGGCCGCGACCGCAAATTCCAAGCGATTTTGCCGCTCAAAGGTAAAATTTTGAACGTCGAAAAAGCACGTTTTGAAAAAATGCTGGCCAGCCAAGAAGTCGCCACGCTGATCACCGCTCTAGGCGCAGGCATCGGCAAAGAAGAATTCAATGCCGAAAAACTGCGCTACCACCGCATCATCATCATGACCGATGCCGACGTGGACGGCGCGCACATCCGCACCCTGCTCCTGACCTTCTTCTACCGCCAAATGCCCGAGCTGGTCGAACGCGGCTACATCTACATCGCCCAGCCGCCTTTGTACAAAGCCAAATACGGCAAACAAGAGCGCTATCTCAAAGACGAATTGGAAAAAGACCAATGGCTGCTCGGCTTGGCCTTGGAAAAAGCCAAAATCGTTTCAGACGGCCGCACCATCGAAGGCGAAGAGCTTGCCAATACCGCCAAACAATTCCTGTTGGCCAAAACCGTCATCGAGCAAGAAAGCCGCATCATTGACGAACTCGTCCTGCATGCCATGCTGCATGCTTCGCCGGTCGATCTCAGCACAGCAGAAAGCGCAGACCGCGCCGTTGCTGAATTGAGCGGCCTCTTGGACGAAAAAGAAGTCGCACTCGAACGCATCGAAGGCCACGAAGGACACCAGTTCATCAAAATCACACGCAAGCTGCACGGCAATGTGATGGTGAGCTACCTCGAGCCTAAGTTCCTCAACAGCAAAGCCTACCAAACCCTTACCCAAACCGCCGCCGCACTCAAAGGCATGGTCGGCAAAGGGGCGAAGCTCTACAAAGGCGACAATGAATACGACATCGACAGCTTTGAAGGCGCTTTGGACATCTTGATGAGCGTTGCCCAAAAAGGCATGTCCATCCAACGATACAAAGGCTTGGGCGAGATGAACCCGGAACAACTTTGGGAAACCACGATGGATCCTACCGTCCGCCGCCTCCTGAAAGTCCGCATCGAAGACGCCATCGCCGCCGACGAAGTGTTCGTCACCCTGATGGGCGACGAAGTCGAACCGCGCCGCGCCTTCATCGAAAACAACGCCCTGCTGGCACAAAACATCGACGCCTAAGCATGGAAAGATAAAAGGCCGTCTGAAAAACTATTTTCAGACGGCCTTTTTGTTTTTGTACTTTATTTCTTACAACTAAAATCCCAACAACTTCGCGTGTTTTAATAGAGCATTTCAACTGATTCAGATTCGGGACAACCCAAATAACCAGTTTGAAACGCTCCAATCCGCTTCAAATTTATTCCACTTTCCCCAAAATCATCGCATCGCCATAGCTGAAAAAGCGGTATTCCTGTTCCACCGCATGACGGTAAACGCTGCGGATATGCTCCATGCCCGAAAACGCGCTGACGAGCATCAGCAAGGTTGATTTGGGCAGGTGGAAGTTGGTAATCAATCGGTCGGTAACATTGAAGCGGTAGCCTGGCGTAATGAAAATATCGGTATCGCCGCGACCGGCTCTCAGACGGCCTGTTTCGCGTGCGGCGGATTCCAAGGCGCGCATGGAGGTTGTGCCCACCGCCCACACCTTATTGCCGCGCGCTTTGGCGGCTTCAACGGCAGCAACGGTCTCGGCTGGTACGTCAAACCACTCGCTGTGCATTTTGTGTTCTTCAATTTTATCGACGCGCACGGGTTGGAATGTTCCGGCACCGACGTGCAGGGTTACTTCCGCGGTTTCTACGCCTTTGGCTTTCAGACGGCCCAACAACTCATCGGTAAAGTGCAAACCTGCCGTCGGCGCGGCCACTGCGCCTTGATACTTGGCGTACACGGTCTGATAGCGGCTGTCGTCTTCATCATCGGCCGCGCGTTCGATATAAGGCGGCAAGGGCAGATGGCCGTTTTGCTCTAAAAGTTCGTAAACGGTTTGCTCGCCTTTAAATTTCAGGCAAAACAATTCTTCCGCGCGCTCCATCATGACGGCACGGATATCGCCTTCAAAAATCAATTCTGTACCCGGTTTCGGCGATTTGGACGAGCGGATATGCGCCAATGCGGTATGCGCGTCCAATACCCGTTCAATCAGGGCTTCGATTTTGCCCCCACTGGCTTTTTGACCGAACAGGCGTGCCTTCATCACTTTGGTATTGTTAAACACCAGCACATCGCCCGGAGCGACATAATCGGGTAAATCGCCGAAATGTTTGTCTTCAATCGGCAATGTAGGCAAGGCAACCAGAAGCCTGCTACTGCCGCGCACTTCCGGAGGATGCTGAGCAATCAGTTTTTCGGGCAATTCAAAATCAAAATCGGAAATATCCATTGTCGTGCATACTTTAAAAAAACAGGCGCCATTATACGCGCAAAGTTGGTTTTCAGACGGCATGTTTTGTCGAAAAACCAATAAATTAGAATAAACGCTCTTGAAAAAATCACTTTTTAACGAAAATCAGCGTTCCTTTCTTTTTTCGCCGAAAAACGCCTTTTTTCTATCTTTTACTGGACATTTACCGACAAGTTCGGGAAAATAACCAGATTCATTTCTCAGGCTCCGCCCTGTTCCGACATTATTTAAACGCCGGATGGCAAACCTACCTTCCGACGTCTCAGGAAATCATCTAAAACCACAGCGGCGCATACCCAATATGCACTTTATGCCGCGCTAAAAAGGAAAAGCAATGGATTTGCGTAAATTAAAAAAACTGATTGATTTGGTCGAAGAATCAGGCATTGCAGAAATTGAAGTTACCGAAGGCGAAGAAAAAGTCCGCATTACGCGTACCACTGCCGCCGCAGCGCCTATTTATGCTGCTCCGGCACCTGCCGCAGCCGCTCCGGTTGCCGCCCCTGCTGCTCCGGCCGCAGCCGCTCCGGCCGCCGCCCCTGCCGCTCGCGATTTGTCCAACGCGCAAAAATCGCCTATGGTAGGTACGTTCTATCGCGCTCCCGGCCCGAACGCCGCAGCTTTCGTTGAAGTAGGTAAACAAGTAAAAGCCGGCGATACTTTGTGCATTATCGAAGCCATGAAGCTGATGAATGAAATCGAAGCCGAGAAATCCGGTGTCGTTAAAGAAATTCTGGTTGAAAACGGTACCCCAGTCGAATACGGCGAGCCGCTCTTTATCATTGAATAATCCGCTTTTTCAGACGGCCTTTATCTTCAAGGCCGTCTGAAATTCCTTTTTCTGTTCATTAAGGACAAACCATGCGTCTGATTTTGGCTATTTTCTTGCCATGGCTTCAGTTTTTCACCATCGGCCGTCCGTTTGCAGGCATCATCTGTCTGATTCTGCAGTGTACGCTGGTTGGCTGGATACCGGCAGCCATGTGGTCGGTTTACGCCTTGAGCCAATACAAAACCGACCAGAAAATCCGCAACGCATTAGGCGGCCGCTGAGGCCGTCTGAACCATCCGGAAAGATTATCATGCTGAAAAAAGTATTGATCGCCAACCGGGGCGAAATCGCCCTGCGCGTCCTGCGTGCCTGCCGTGAAATGGGCATCGCCACCGTCGCCGTCCATTCCGAAGCCGACAAAGACAGCCTGCACGTCAAACTCGCCGACGAATCCGTGTGCATCGGCCCTGCCGCATCTGCACAAAGCTACCTCAACATTCCCGCCCTCATTGCTGCCGCCGAAGTAACCGAAGCCGACGGCATCCACCCAGGTTACGGCTTCCTCGCCGAAAACGCCAATTTTGCCGAACAAGTCGAACAATCCGGCTTTGTCTTCATCGGCCCTAAAGCCGACACCATCCGTCTGATGGGCGACAAAGTATCCGCCAAACACGCCATGATCGAAGCCGGCGTGCCTTGCGTTCCCGGTTCTGACGGCGCATTGCCGGACGATGGCGAAGAAATCCTCAAAATCGCCGATAAAGTCGGTTATCCCGTCATTATCAAAGCCTCCGGCGGCGGCGGCGGTCGCGGTATGCGCGTCGTCGAGAAAAAAGAAGACCTCCTCCAGTCTGTCGAAATGACCAAAGCCGAAGCAGGCGCGGCATTCGGCAACCCGATGGTTTACATGGAACGCTATCTGCAACGTCCGCGCCACGTCGAAATCCAAGTGATTGCCGACGAACACGGCAACGCCATCTACCTCGCCGAGCGCGACTGCTCCATGCAGCGCCGCCACCAAAAAGTCATCGAAGAAGCACCGGCCCCGTTCATCACTGAAGAAGAACGCGCCAAAATCGGCAAAGCCTGTGCCGACGCTTGCAAACGCATCGGCTATCGCGGCGCAGGTACGTTTGAATTCCTGTACGAAGACGGCGAATTCTTCTTTATCGAGATGAACACACGCGTTCAGGTTGAGCATCCGGTTACCGAGCTCATTACCGGCGTTGACATCGTCCAAGAGCAATTACGCATCGCATCCGGCCTACCTTTGCAATACAAACAGGAAGACATTCAAGTCGAAGGCCACGCGTTTGAGTGCCGTATCAATGCCGAAGACCCGTACAACTTCATTCCAAGCCCGGGCCTGATTGAAAGCTGCCACCTGCCCGGCGGCTTCGGCATCCGCGTCGACAGCCACATCTACCAAGGCTACCGCATCCCTCCTTACTACGACAGCCTGATCGGCAAAATCTGCGTCGTCGGTAAAGACCGCGACCAAGCCATAGCAAAAATGCGCGTAGCCCTTGCCGAGCTGGCGATTACCGGCATCAAAACCAATACGCCGCTGCACCGCGACTTGTTCAGCGATCCGGGTTTCCAAAAAGGTGGTGTCAGCATCCACTACTTGGAACATTGGTTGGAAGAACGCAAAGCCAAACTGGATAAATAATCCCTTGTTTTGACTAAAAATAAGGCCGTCTGAAACACAAAATAAAGTTTCAGACGGCCTTTTTTCACAATCAAATTATTTATTAAAACTAATGATATTTAATAATTGATTTATTATATCTACTCTAAATCGGTTTCATAGTTCCAATAGTTAAAACCTTTCTGTATAGTTGTTTTAATAGTTAACAGCAAAAGGAAATAAAATGTCGATACAAGAAATTTATGAATGCCAAGAAACCGGCTACGAATATGCCTTCCGGCAAATCGTTTTATAAACCACTGACCATTTTGCAAAGGAAACCATCATGACTACCTCCAAATGCCCTGTTACCCACCTGACCATGAACAACGGCGCGCCTGTTGCCGACAATCAAAACAGTCTGACCGCAGGTCCACGCGGCCCACTGCTGGCGCAGGACTTATGGCTGAATGAAAAACTCGCCGACTTCGTGCGCGAAGTCATCCCCGAACGCCGTATGCACGCCAAAGGTTCAGGTGCGTTCGGTACGTTTACCGTAACACACGACATCACAAAATACACCCGCGCCAAAATCTTCAGCGAAGTCGGCAAAAAAACCGAGATGTTTGCCCGTTTCACCACCGTGGCAGGCGAACGCGGCTCAGCCGATGCGGAACGCGACATCCGCGGCTTTGCGTTGAAGTTCTATACCGAAGAAGGCAACTGGGATATGGTCGGCAACAACACGCCCGTATTCTTCCTGCGCGACCCGCGTAAATTCCCCGACCTGAACAAAGCCGTCAAACGCGACCCGCGCACCAATATGCGCTCCGCCACGAACAACTGGGATTTCTGGACGCTGCTGCCCGAAGCCCTACACCAAGTCACCATCGTCATGAGCGACCGCGGCATCCCCGCCAGCTACCGCCATATGCACGGCTTCGGTTCGCATACATACAGCTTCTGGAACGAAGCGGGCGAGCGTTTTTGGGTGAAATTCCACTTCCACAGCCAGCAAGGCATTAAAAACCTAACCAACGAAGAAGCCGCAAAAATCATCGCCGACGACCGCGAAAGCCACCAGCGCGACTTGTACGAAGCCATCGAACGCGGCGAGTTTCCGAAATGGACGATGTACATCCAAGTCATGCCTGAAGCAGATGCGGAAAAAGTGCCGTATCATCCCTTCGACCTGACCAAAGTTTGGCCGAAAAAAGACTATCCGCTGATTGAAGTGGGCGAATTTGAGTTGAACCGCAATCCCGAAAACTTCTTCGCCGATGTGGAACAATCCGCCTTTGCACCGAGCAACCTGGTACCCGGTATCGGCGCCAGCCCCGACAAAATGCTGCAAGCGCGTTTGTTCAATTACGCCGACGCGCAACGCTACCGTTTGGGCGTAAACTTCCGCCAAATCCCCGTCAACCGTCCACGTTGCCCCGTTCACAGCAACCAGCGCGACGGGCAAGGCCGCGCCGACGGCAACTACGGCAGCCTGCCGCACTACGAACCCAACAGCTTCGGCCAATGGCAGCAACAACCCGACTTTGCCGAACCTCCTTTGAAAATCAACGGCGACGCAGCGCACTGGGACTACCGCCAAGACGATGACGACTACTTCAGCCAACCGCGTGCTTTGTTCAATCTGATGAGCGACGCACAGAAACAGGCTTTGTTCGACAACACCGCCGCAGCCATGGGCGATGCACCAGACTTCATCAAATACCGCCACATCCGCAACTGCTACCGTTGCGATCCGGCATACGGTGAAGGCGTAGCCAAAGCCCTTGGACTGACTGTCGAAGATGCTCAAGCGGCACGAGCTAACGACCCGGCTTTAGGTCAACCTGGTTTACTGTAAGGAGGCATTATGTGGATAGAAATTGAAGAAATCTTGTCTCAAGCTGTCCGATACAGCCGTTCGGGCAAAAAGTAACGGTTTAAATCATTAAGCAGGCCGTCTGAAACATAAAATAAAGTTTCAGACGGCCTTTTTTGATGATGAAGTTTATTTGATTACTTCTAATTAAATTGAACTGGCTACCCTTATTTCTCTGCAAATCATGGCATACCCCCTCACCATCTCACGCTTCTACTGGCAAATAAAAAACCGCACGGCTGATTACCGTGCGGTTTTGCTTTTTGTCTGAAGGTTTCAGACGGCCTTACATCATGCCGCCCATACCACCCATGCCGCCCATATCAGGCATAGCAGGTTTTTCTTCAGGGATTTCGGCAATCATGCAGTCTGTGGTCAGCATCAGGCCGGCGATAGATGCGGCGTGTTGCAGTGCAGAACGGGTTACTTTGGCAGGGTCGAGTACGCCCATTTCAATCATGTCGCCGTATTCGCCGGAGCCTGCGTTGTAACCGTAGTTGCCTTCGCCTTCCAACACTTTGTTCACAACCACGCTAGGTTCGCCGCCTGCGTTGGCAACGATTTGGCGCAGCGGGGATTCAACGGCGCGCAAGACGATTTGTACGCCTGCGTCTTGGTCGGCATTGCCGGTGTGCAGGTTTTCCAAAGCGGCACGGGCACGCAACAGGGCTACGCCGCCGCCTGCAACCACGCCTTCTTCAACGGCTGCGCGGGTAGCGTGCAGCGCGTCTTCCACGCGGTCTTTTTTCTCTTTCATTTCCACTTCGGTAGCGGCACCGACTTTGATCACTGCCACACCGCCGGCCAATTTAGCCACGCGCTCTTGCAGTTTTTCTTTGTCGTATTCGCTGGTTGCGGTTTCGATTTGTTGGCGAATTTCGGCAACACGCGCTTCGATTTGGGCTGCGTCGCCGAAGCCGTCGATGATGGTGGTGTTTTCTTTACCGATTTCGATGCGTTTGGCTTGACCCAAGTCGTCCAAAGTCGCTTTTTCCAGAGACAGGCCGACTTCTTCGGAAATCACCACACCGCCGGTCAGGATGGCGATGTCTTGCAACATGGCTTTGCGACGGTCGCCGAAGCCAGGGGCTTTAACGGCAACGGTTTTCAGGATGCCGCGAATGTTGTTTACCACCAAAGTCGCCAAGGCTTCGCCTTCTACGTCTTCAGCGATAATCAACAGCGGACGGCTGGCTTTGGCCACTTGTTCCAAAACAGGCAACAAATCGCGGATGTTGCTGATTTTTTTGTCGAACAACAATACAAACGGATTGTCCAAAGCAGCGATTTGTTTTTCAGCGTCGTTGATGAAGTAAGGAGACAGGTAACCGCGATCGAACTGCATACCTTCAACCACGTCCAGCTCGTTTTCCAAAGATTTGCCGTCTTCAACGGTAATCACGCCTTCTTTGCCGACTTTTTCCATCGCTTCGGCGATAATTGCGCCGACTTGTTCGTCAGAGTTGGCGGAAATCGAGCCGACTTGGGCGATTTCTTTAGAAGTGTCGCAAGGTTTGGCGATGTTTTTCAGCTCGTCAACCAAAGCGGCAACGGCTTTGTCGATACCGCGTTTCAGGTCGGTCGGGTTCATGCCGGCGGTCACGTATTTCATGCCTTCGGCAACGATGGATTGCGCCAATACGGTTGCAGTAGTGGTACCGTCGCCGGCTACGTCGTTGGTTTTAGACGCCACTTCTTTCACCATTTGCGCGCCCATGTTTTCGAATTTGTCTTTCAATTCGATTTCTTTTGCAACAGACACACCGTCTTTAGTGATGTGCGGGCCGCCGAAAGCGCGGTCGAGTACCACGTTGCGGCCTTTAGGGCCCAAAGTTACGCGTACGGCATTTGCCAATACGTTGACGCCGTTTACCATTTTTTGGCGAACTTCATTGCCGAATTGTACGTCTTTTGCTGCCATTTAAATTCTCCAAATCAATATTAAAAATCTGTTCGAGGCCGTCTGAAAACTTCATGTTTGATTCAGACGGCCTTTGGTTCTGAAACTTAATTCAACAATTATTCAACGATACCGAAGATATCTTCTTCACGCATTACCAACAGCTCTTCGCCGTCGGCTTTTACAGTTTGGCCGCTGTATTTGCCGAAGATCACTTTGTCGCCGACTTTGACATCCAGTGGACGGCGCGCGCCGTCTTTACCGATTTTGCCCGCACCCACGGCGATCACTTCGCCCATATCGGGTTTTTCAGCGGCCGCACCCGGCAAAACGATGCCAGAGGCGGTTTTTTCTTCAGCTTCCAAGCGTTTGACGACGACGCGGTCGTGTAAAGGACGGATAGTCATGTTTTATGCTCCGATAAATAGTTTGAAAACAATCATCTGCCTTCATCCGGCAGATACGGTTTGAAAAAGTAGGCGGCAAGTTTGTCGACAAACTTACCTGAACACAGCGACAAATTAGGGTTCGCCCCGATAAATTCAAGAGAATAATGTAAAAATTTTCTATTTAAGGCCGTCTGAAAACAGACACGATAATTTCTCACCCTCTTTCCCTATTTTCCACGCCGGCCAAACTGGCAAATTTTTTCAGACGGCCTTTTACCAAAAGCAAACGCCAAACGTCCCAATCAGAGAAAGACACTGTTAAGTACAAACCTATGCACACCTTTACAAAATAATATCCTAGCTTTAAAATAATAAATAGAAATTATTATTAATAAATATTTTTTGTTGAAGAACTAAACTTATCCCCAAAAGGAAATTTCTATGACTTCACCCCTGTTCCGATTCAGCCTGCTTTCACTGGCACTCGCCGCCGGCTTTGCCCACGCGGAAGACGAAGCGAAAGAAAGCGTTACCCTTGATACTGTTACCGTGAAAGGTGACCGCCAAGGCAGCAAGATCAAAACCAATATCGTCACTCTTCGTCAAAAAGACGAAAGCACATCAACCGATTTGCGCGAATTGTTAAAAGAAGAACCTGCCATCGATTTCGGCGGCGGCAACGGCACGTCCCAATTCCTGACGCTGCGCGGCATGGGACAGAACTCAGTAGATATTAAGGTGGACAACGCCTATTCCGACAGCCAAATACTATATCACCAAGGCCGTTTCATCATCGACCCTGCGCTGGTCAAAATCGTCTCCGTACAGAAAGGCGCAGGCTCGGCATCTGCCGGTATCGGTGCGACCAACGGCGCGATTATTACCAAAACCGTCGATGCCGAAGACTTGCTCAAAGGTTTGGATAAAAACTGGGGCGTGCGCCTCAGCAGCGGTTATGCCAGCAATGACGGCGTAAACTACGGTGCCAGCGTGTTCGGAAAAGCCGGCAACTTCGACGGTTTGTTCTCTTACAGCCGCAACGATGAAAAAGATTACAAAGCAGGTAAAGGCTACACCAACCAATACGGTGCAAACAAAGTCTTAAAAAGCGGATTGGACAAACGCAGCTACCTCGCCAAAATTGGTGCAACCTTCGACGACCACCGCATTGTCTTAAGCCATATGCAGGATCAACACCGTGGCGAACGCTTCATCCGAGAAGAATTCGGTTGGCAGGCCTTTACCCGTCCGGACGGCAGGAAAGCTGACAATACACCCATTTACCGCGAAACTACCCAATCCAACACCAACTTAGAGTACACGGGTAAAAACCTGGGCTTTGTCGAAAAACTGAATGCCAACGCCTATGTATTGGAAAACGAGCGCTATTCTGCCGATGACAAAGGTAACGGCTACGCAGGCAATGTGGCAGGCCCGACCACAACCAAAATCACCACCAAAGGTGCAAATATCAACTTCGACAGCCGCCTTGCCGAAAAAACCCTGTTGAAATACGGTGTCAACTACCGCCATCAGGAAATCAAACCCCATGCCTTCCTGAATTCGCAATACACCAACACCGATGCCGCCCTGCAACGTCTGGTACGCGGATACAGCCTGACCAACCCGACCAAAACCGATTACGGCGTGTATGTCGAAGCCATCCAAGATATCGGCGATGTTACCCTGACCGGTGGTCTGCGTTACGACCATTTCGAGGTCAAAACCCATGACGGCAAATCGGTTTCAGACGGCAAAGTCAACCCGAGTCTGGGCGTAATTTACCAACCTGCCGAAAACTTGAGCTTCAGCGCAAGTCACAACTACGCCAGCCGCAGCCCGCGCCTGTACGACGCGCTGCTGACCCACGGCCGCCGAGGCATCGTTTCCATTGCAGACGGCACAGTAGCCGAACGCGCGCGCAATACCGAAATCGGCTTCAACTACAACGATGGTACATTTGCCGCAAACGGCAGCTACTTCTGGCAAAAAATCAGCGACGCCATCGCCAATCCGCAAGACCGCCACGGCGCGGCATTTAAAGAAACTGCCAATGCGGGCTACATCAAAAACCATGGCTATGAATTGGGCGCATCCTACCGCACAGGTGGCCTGCTGGCTAAAGTCGGCGTCAGCCACAGCAAACCGCGCATCTACGACACCCATCCTAAAAAACTGTTAAGCGAAAACCCCGAATTTGCCGTACAAACCGGCCGCACTTGGACGACCTCCCTCTCCTACCGCTTCCAAAATCCGAATTTGGAAATCGGCTGGCGTGGTCGTTACCTCCAAAAAGCCTCCGGTTCAGTATTGGTACGCGACAAGGGTGAAGTCAAACGTAAAGGCTACGGCGTGAACGATGTATTCGCCAACTGGAAACCCCTGGGCAAAGACACGCTCAATGTCAACTTTGCCGTCAACAACGTGTTTAACAAGTTCTACTATCCGCACAGCCAACGCGGTGAAACCTTACCCGGTATCGGCCGCGATGTCCGCTTGGGTGTGAACTACCGCTTCTAAGCAATCAGCTTGAAAAGGCCGTCTGAAAGCAGAAGTTTTCAGACGGCGTCTGGCTTTATAGTCCGATACAAGTTATCATTTCGATTTACTTTATTCCCGACCACGGAGAAACCCTATGTTACGTTTGACCGCTTTAGCCGTATGCTGCACCCTTGCTTTGGGTGCGTGTTCACCAAAAGATTCTGCTTCCAACCAAGCCCAAACTGCTTCCGCTTCTGCCGCCCAAACCGAAGGCGCAGGCCTGACCGTGAAAACGGCGCGCGGCGATGCGAAAGTGCCGCAAAATCCTGAACGCATCGCTGTTTACGATTTGGGCATGCTCGATACTTTAAACAAATTGGGTGTGAAAACCGGTTTGTCCATCGACAAAAACCTGCTGCCTTATTTGGACGAATATTTCAAAACGACCAAACCCGCCGGTACGCTGTTTGAGCCGGATTACGAAGCACTCAACGCTTACAAGCCGCAGCTCATCATCATCGGCAGCCGTGCAGCCAAAGCGTTTGACAAGTTGAACGAGATTGCGCCGACCATTGAGATGACCGCTGAAACCGCCAATCTGAAAGAAAGCTCAAAAGAGCGCATCGACGCACTGGGGCAAATCTTCGGCAAACAGGCCGAAGCGGACAAGCTGAAAGCGGAAATCGATGCTTCATTTGAAGCGGCGAAAACTGCTGCGCAAGGCAAAGGCAAGGGTTTGGTGGTATTGGTCAACGGCGGTAAGATGTCGGCTTTCGGCCCTTCCTCACGTTTGGGCGGTTGGTTGCATAAAGACATCGGCGTTCCCGCTGTTGATGAATCAATTAAAGAAGGCAGCCACGGCCAGCCTATCAGCTTTGAATACCTGAAAGAGAAAAACCCTGATTGGTTGTTCGTCCTTGACCGCGGCGCGGCCATCGGCGAAGAAGGCCAGGCGGCAAAAGATGTGCTGAACAATCCGCTGGTTGCCGAAACAACCGCTTGGAAAAAAGGACAGGTGGTTTACCTTGTTCCTGAAACCTATCTGGCGGCCGGTGGCGCACAAGAATTGCTGAACGCTTCCAAACAGGTTGCCGACGCATTCAACGCGGCGAAATAATTGTTTCGGCGGGCGGCAATGCCCACCCTTCCGTTTCACGGCATCCGGACGGCCTTTGCCCAAGCTGTATTTTGGTCATCAGGCCGTCTGAAATGGGCATTCTTGCCCGTTTGCTTCGTTATCTTTGAAAACGATACAACTATAAAATAATGCCTTTGTTTCTTTTACGACCTTATCGTTTATGTTTCACAAGCCCTTTTATTTGAACCTTATCAACGGCATCGCGCTTCTGATATTGTTTGCCGTCAGCCTGTCGGTCGGCGTGGCCGAATTCAAATGGTCCGCCCTGTTTTCGCTATCCGACAGTCAACAGGTTATGTTCATCAGCCGCCTGCCGCGCACGTTTGCGATTGTGCTGACGGGTGCGTCGATGGCGGTGGCCGGCATGATTATGCAGATTTTGATGCGCAACCGTTTTGTCGAACCGTCGATGGTGGGCGCAAGCCAAAGCGCGGCTTTGGGTTTGCTGTTGATGACCCTGCTGCTACCGGCTGCGCCGCTGCTGGCAAAAATGTCGGTTGCCGCCGTTGCCGCACTGATCGGGATGTTGGTCTTTATGCTGCTGATCCGCCGCCTGCCGCCGACCGCGCAACTGATGGTGCCTTTGGTCGGGATTATTTTCGGTGGTGTGATTGAAGCGGTGGCCACCTTTATCGCGTATGAAAACGAAATGCTGCAAATGCTCGGCGTGTGGCAACAGGGCGATTTTTCCGGCGTGTTGCTCGGGCGGTATGAATTGTTGTGGGCAACGGGGATTTTGGCTTTGTTTGCCTATTTGATTGCCGACCAGCTGACGATTTTGGGTTTGGGCGAAACGGTAAGCGTGAATTTGGGGCTGAACCGGACGGCGATTCTGTGGTCGGGGCTGATTATTGTGGCGCTGATTACGTCTTTGGTGGTCGTGACGGTCGGCAATATTCCGTTTATCGGCTTGGTCGTGCCGAACATCATCAGCCGCCTGATGGGCGACAAGCTGCGCCAAAGCCTGCCTGCAGTGGCCTTGCTGGGCGCGTCTTTGGTGTTGCTGTGCGATATTGTCGGACGCGTGATTGTGTTTCCGTTTGAAATTCCGGTCTCTACGGTTTTTGGCGTAATGGGGACGGCTTTGTTTTTGTGGCTTTTATTAAGGAAACCTGCTCATGCCGTCTGAAAAAAATATCGGTTTTATGGCAGGAAGCAGCCGTCCGTTGTGGGTCGCCTTTGCGCTGTTGCTGGTTTCCTGCGTCCTGTTTATGACGCTCAACGTCAAAGGCGATTGGGACTTTGTCTTGCACCTGCGCCTGACCAAGCTTGCCGCGCTGCTGATGGTCGCCTATGCGGTCGGCGTGTCCACGCAACTCTTCCAAACGCTGACCAACAACCCGATTCTGACCCCTTCGATTTTGGGTTTCGATTCGCTGTATGTGTTTTTGCAGACCTTGCTGGTGTTTACGCTCGGCGGCGTGGGCTATTCTTCCCTGCCGTTGACGGGCAAATTCGGCTTTGAGCTGGTCATCATGATGGGCGGCTCGCTGCTGTTGTTCTACACGCTCATCAAACAGGGCGGGCGCGATTTGTCGCGCATGATTTTAATCGGCGTGATTTTCGGGATTTTGTTCCGCAGCCTGTCGTCGCTGCTTTCGCGCATGATTGACCCCGAAGAATTTACCGCGGCGCAGGCGAATATGTTTGCCACCTTCAATACCGTCCACTCGGAATTGTTGGGTATCGGCGCAATCGTGTTGCTCATCAGCGCCGCCGTGATCTGGCGCGAACGCCATCGCCTCGACGTTTACCTGCTCGGCCGCAATCAGGCCATCAATTTGGGCATCAACTACTCGCGCAATACCTTATGGCTGCTGCTCTGGATTGCCGCGCTGGTTGCAACCGCGACCGCCGTTGTCGGCCCGGTAAGCTTTTTCGGCCTGCTGGTTGCCGCGCTGGCCAACCATTTTTCCCCGTCGGTCAAACATTCCGTCCGCCTGCCGATGACTTTTTGTGTCGGCGGCATCCTGTTGGTCGGCGGGCAAACCATTTTCGAACACTTCCTCGGCATGCAGGCCGTATTGAGCGTAGTCGTCGAATTTGCAGGCGGATTGGTATTTTTATATTTGGTGTTGAAAAAGAAATAAATTAAACGTGCCCAAACGCTCGCAAAAATAAATTCAGGCCGTCTGAAACCTTCAGACGGCCTAAGCAAACCTATAAAGGACAACCCTCATGACACAAGAACGCCTCCCTTCATTCTTCGATGACGCCCCGACCATCACCGTCCAAGACGCATTGGCCAACTTCCTCGGTGCAGCCGAACACGGCATCCTCACTTACCACTACGCCGATGCCGTACGCCTGTGCGGCCACTCCTGCCCGACTGTCGCCGGTGCCTACCTGATGGTCATCAAAGGCCTGAAAGCCCTTTACGGCGAAGAGCTGCCGCAACGCGGCGACATCGAAGCCTTCATGCAGGGCGAGCGTGACGAAGGCACAACCGGCGTGACCGCTTCCGTCGTCCAACTCCTTACCGGCGCGGCACCCGAAACCGGCTTTGGCGGCGTAGGCCCTGCCGGACGCTTTGCCCGCCGCCATTTATTGTCCTTTGGTGCAGGCGAAATCAACGGCACACTCGCGCTCCGCCGCCGCGATACCGGAAAAACCGTTGCCGTCAGCCTCAACGCCGCGCTCCAACCCTTTGCGCCGCAAATGCGCGACATCATGCCCAAAGCCGTTAGCGGCAGCGCAAGTGCCGACGAACTCAAACAATTCGGCGAGCTTTGGCAAGAACGCGTCCGCGCCTTCCTGATTGACCAAGCCGACAATCCCGAATTTGTTACCGTCAGCGAAATCTAACCACACCATACAGGAATAAAATTCAGACGGCCTCACGCCAAAAGGCCGTCTGAAACCCCAAGTTTTCCATACTCGAATCCGCCTATGATTACCATCCGCAACGTCAGCCACACCATCGGCAGCAACCTCATCCTCAACGACGTCAGCCTCGACATCCCCGAAGGCGGCATTACCGCGCTAATCGGCCCGAACGGCGCAGGCAAGTCCACCCTCCTCTCCTTTATGGCACGCCTACAGCCCTTGGTACACGGCGACATCAGCTACGCAGGCAAAGACATCAAAACCACGCCCACCGCCGAACTCGCCCGCACGCTCTCCATCCTCACCCAAGAAAACAGCATCATGAGCCGCATTACCGTGCGCGACCTGCTCATGTTCGGCCGCTATCCCTACCACCAAGGCAGGCCTTCTGAAACGGATAAAACCATCGTCGAAGAAGCGCTTGCCGAGTTCCACCTGCAAGGCTTTGCTGACCGCTACCTGACCGAGCTTTCCGGCGGTCAACGCCAACGCGCCATGATTGCCATGGTGTTCTGCCAGCGCACCGACTACGTTTTGCTGGACGAGCCGCTGAACAACCTCGACATGTATCATGCCCGCTCCCTCATGCAAATCCTGCGCCGGCTGACCGACGAACACAAGCGCACCACCGTCGTCGTCCTGCACGACATCAACCAGGCCGCCGCCTACGCCGACCACGTTGTCGCCATGAAAAACGGCCAAGTCGCCATGCAAGGCGCGCCCAACGATATTTTTACCGCCGAAAACATCAAAACCCTATTCGATATGGACGTCAACGTCCTCGATTACGAAGGCAAAAAACTGGTTATCCACCACGTTTGAATCCAATAAAAAAGGCCGTCTGAAACCCGATTGCTCAGGTTTCAGACGGCCCTTGTCTATTCAAAGCGTTTATTTTTTATCGTACAAACCGCGCACCACGCGACCGATCGCGGCAATGCCTTTTTCCAGCGTTTCCGCGTCCTGCGCAATGCTCATGCGGATGCACTCGTGCGTGTGCAGATAATCCCGCGTGTCGATGCCGACGAAGAAATGTTCGCCCGGAATAATCAGCGTGCCCTCGGCCTTGAGCATTTCGTACAGGGTGTGCGACGAAACCGGCAGGTTTTCAAACCAAAGCCACAAGAAAATCGCACCTTCAGGCTTGTGGATTTTCAACGGATACGCACCCAATTCGCGTTTGAGCAGGGAAACCGCCGTTTGTGCCTGCTGACGGTAAAACGGCTGAATCACTTGGTCGGCCAACTGTTTCAGACGGCCGTCGTTTAACAGCGGCGCCGCAATCGCCGCGCCGAAACGAGTTGGCGACAGGTTCACAATCGCATTCAAACTGCTGACGGCTTTGACCACTTCCGGCGCGGCTACAATAATGCCGGTACGCACACCGGGCAGGCCGATTTTAGAAAGGCTGAAGCAGAGGATGATGTTTTCGTGCCAGTTGAGCGTCACATCGCTGTAAATAATATTCGGGAACGGCATTCCGTAAGCGTTGTCGATAATCAGCGGAATCCCGTGTTCCTGCGCCAAAGCATCCAAACGTGCCATCTCGCCGTCGGTCAACACATTGCCGGTCGGGTTGGTCGGGCGCGAACAGCAAATCGCACCGATTTTGCCCTCTTTCAATTCAGGCAGGCTCTCCAGCGCGCCAAAGTCCACGCGGTATTTGAAAAAGCCCGCTTCGCCTTCGTGTTCGACATTTTCGATTTTCGGCTTCACCGAAATAAAATGCTGCCCTTCGACATGCACGTCGGCATAACCGATATATTCAGGCGCAAGCGGCAACAAAATGGCTTTCTCAGCCGTTTGGCCGTCTGAAAGATTGAATTTGCCGCCAAATAGGTTAAACAAATAGAAAAACGCGTTTTGCGAACCATTGGTCAGCGCGATATTGTCCGCCGTCAGATTCCAGCCGTATTCGCGGTTGAGAAACTTAGTCAAAGCCGCAATCAGCGCCGCATCGCCCTGCGGATTGGAATAATTGCCGATATTCTCAACAGCATGTTCCGCCGCCAGCTTGGAAAACACATCAGCGAACACCGCATTGACTTCAGCAATCTTCGCCGGATTACCGCCGCCAAGCATATTGACGGGCTTGTCGCTTTTGAGCGCGTCGCCCAAATCGTCCATCAACTGCAAAATACCGCTGTGTTGTGTGAATTTTTCGCCGAATGCTGAAAACTGCATGGAAACTCCGTTGCTGGGTGTGTAAAAAATAAACCGCTATTATAAGAACAAAGGCCGTCTGAAAACCAGTTATCCTGATTTTTCAGACGGCCTATTTGACGGAGTAGTGGCTTGATACAACCTTATTGGTCTACAGGTATTATTTCTTCCTGCCAAAAATCAGTGATATCACCGACAAGATCAAGAAACCGGCAAATAAAATTTTGGCTATGCCTGCCGCACTACCTGCAATGCCACCGAAACCTAATACAGCTGCAATAATAGCGATTATAAAGAAAACGATCGAATAATGAAGCATGATTTTTTCCTTTCGGTTTAATATAAAAACGGTCGAGGGAGAGACGACCGTTTATGGTGAAATTCAACGGTCTTAGTTGTTCAACCAATCATCAATTTCTTTTTCAGCTTCATCTTTAGTGCGACCGTAACGCTCTTGGATTTTACCAGCCAACTGATCGCGCTTGCCTTCGATGATGTCCAAATCGTCGTTTGTCAACTCGCCCCATTTTTCTTTGGCTTTACCTTTAAGCTGCTCCCATTTTCCTTTGATAATATCTTCGTTCATGGTTATACCATCCTATCTTATTGATTAATATTTAACTCACGGATAAAACCGCTTGCATTTAACCTTACTTGATAATTTATTAATTTTCAAGCAAAGACAATGCTGGTTTTCTAATCAATCAACCAATATCTTATTAATCTATTAATTAATCAATAAGTTACACAAAACTGTTAAATTTTGAAAATATTAAGATATTATTGATTACCGCCTTTTAAGTGTATTCTTTAAATCAATCGACCTCACTATAAAAAACAGGCCGTCTGAAAATCTTTCAGACGGTCTGTACTATTCAATCTTTCCTTTAACGGCCAAAATTCTCGCGGCGTTCGCGCCAGTCTTGGCGGATGGAGCCGCTTTTACCGACCGGTGTGTCTTGTTCGACTTCCCAAATAAAATTCGTTCCGCCGCCAATCGGATGCGAGCCGCGTAAACCGATGTGGCTGCCTTGGTCGGCAACGGCGGTTCGGCTGTATGTTTGGCCGCCGAAACGGGTTTGCGAGGTTTCGATGCCGCTTTTGATGCTGCCGTAAAGCTGTACGTCGGCATGTGCGGCAAGTGCGGCGGTGGAAAGTGCGGCAGTGAGGAGAAGTTTTAAGTTCATGGTTTATCCTTTTTTGGAGAGGAATTGTGTGACGATTGTATCGGCCTTGTGCGTAAACAAGTTACAATTCTTGCAAAATCTGACAGGAGTTTTGATGATGCGCTCTTTACACGCCGCCGCTGTGCAAATGGTGTCGTCCACCGACCCAGAAACCAATATTGCCACCATGAAGCGCCTTGTCTGCGAGGCTGCCGAACAAGGGGCGGATTGGGTGTTGCTGCCCGAATATTGGCCGCTGATGGGCAAAAACGATACGGACAAGCTGGCATTTGCCGAGCCTTTGGACGATGGACGAGTTGGCGAAACCTGCCACACCCGTTTTCAGATGGCCTTAAGCGAAACGGCAAGGGAATGCGGCGTGGTGTTGCTTGGCGGTACGGTTCCGCTTCAAAGCCCAGACGCTGGCAAGGTGATGAACACAATGCTGGTGTATGACCGCGACGGCAACCGAGTCGGGCTTTACCACAAAATGCATCTTTTCGGCTTTTCCGGTTTGGGCGAACGCTACGCCGAAGCCGATACGATACTGGCAGGAAGCGATGTGCCGAAGTTAAGCGTGGACGATGTTCCGCTTGCAGTCGGCGTCTGCTACGATTTGCGCTTTCCTGAGTTTTTCCGCGCGCAGCAGCCGTTTGATGTTTTGCTGTTGCCGGCCGCGTTTACCTACACGACCGGCAAGGCGCATTGGGAATTGCTGCTGCGCGCCCGTGCGGTGGAAAACCAATGCTACGTCATTGCGTCGGCACAAGGCGGACTGCATGAAAGCGGCCGCCGCACATTCGGCCACAGTATGATTATTGACCCTTGGGGCGATGTATTGGCGACGTTGCCGGAAGGCGAAGGCGTGATTTGTGCCGATTTGGATACTGCGCGCCTGCAAAGCGTGCGCACGCGCCTGCCTGCCCTGAAACACCGATTACTTTAAACACGCACTATGTCCCAGTTCCAACCCACACGCATTCTTGGCATCGACCCTGGCAGCCGCGTGACCGGCTTCGGCGTGATTGATGTCCACGGCCGCGAGCATTATTATGTTGCTTCCGGCTGTATCAAAACGCCGACCGGCGCGTCGCTTTCCGAACGCATCGCCGTGATTGTCCACCATATCGACGAAATCATCCGCCACTATCAGCCTCATCAGGCAGCCATCGAGCAAGTATTCGTCAACGTCAATCCGGCCGCAACGTTAATGCTCGGTCAGGCGCGCGGTGCAGCGATTGCCGCTTTGGTCATGCACGATTTGCCCGTGTTTGAATACACCGCTCTTCAGGTCAAGCAGGCTGTGGTCGGCAAGGGCAAGGCCTCCAAAGAGCAAGTGCAGCATATGGTGGTCCAAATGCTTGCACTTTCAGGCACGCCGCAAGCTGATGCCGCCGACGGACTCGCCGTCGCCCTCACCCACGCCCTGCGCAATCACGGATTGGCTTCGCAACTCAACCCCGACGGACTGCAGGTCAAACGCGGCCGCTTCCAATGGTAAGCCGACATTCAGGCCGTCTGAAATAGTGTTCCAGCCCGTTTTCAGACGGCCTTTCGGTTATAATAGCCCTTTGCCCACATACAGCGAGCCTTCATGAAAGCCGCCTTCCTTTTTCTCTACCTCATCCGCCTGCTGCCTTTTTGCGTGTTGCACAAGATTGCCGACGCGATCGGTATTCTCGCCTATTACGCAGTCAAACCGCGCCGCAAAGTCGGCGAGGTCAACCTTAAAAAATGCTTTCCCGAGCTGAACGACAGCCAGCGCACTGCCCTGCTCAAACGCCACTTCCAACACATGGCAAAGCTGATGCTCGAATACGGCCTCTACTGGTACGCACCTGCGGACAAGCTGCGCTCGTTGGTACGCTATCAAGACAAACACCATCTTGACGAAGCCCTCGCCACCGGCGAAAAAGTCATCATCCTCTATCCGCACTTTACCGCATTTGAAATGGCGGTTTACACGCTCAATCAGGATGTGCCGCTGACCAGTATGTATTCGCACCAAAAAAACAAAACCCTGGACGAGCAAATCCTGAAAGGCCGCCACCGCTACAACAATGTTTTCCTGATCGGCCGCACAGAAGGCCTGCGCGCCATCATCAAACACCTGCGCAAAAGCGATGCTCCCTTTCTTTATCTGCCCGACCAAGACTTCGGCCGCAACGATTCCATTTTCGTTAATTTCTTCGGCATTCAGACGGCCACGGTTACCGGCCTCAGCCGTATCGCCGGCATGACCAAAGCCAAAATCATTCCCGCCATCCCCACGCGTGAAGCCGACAATACCGTAACCCTGCGCTTCTATCCGGCTTGGGACAATTTCCCGACCGAAAATGTCGAAGCCGACACCCAGCGCATGAACGACTTCATCGAAGAGCGGGTACGCGAGCATCCCGAACAATATTTCTGGCTGCACAAACGCTTCAAAACCCGTCCCGAAGGCGAAAGCAGCTTTTACTGACTACATAAAATTACAATTTAAGCATGAAGAAGCGGCAAAACCTTTCTTTTGCCGCTTTTTCATTTTAATTGTATCAAACCCAAGCTCAGCTTCAATTTCAAACAATCAAATCAAATTCCACTTTAAATGCTTTAAAAACAACTTTTTTCAAGGCAATTGAAACTTTCAAACAACCTTATATTTTTCTCAAATAAAAAATGCCCCAGCCAATACCCTTTTCATTTATATGTTAAATTTAATTTCATTTAAAAACAAAATGTTATAGAATAACTTTTAAAATAAAACAAATTTTAATCATTCGAAATATGAAATTAAATTAAATTTAAAGCAAGAAACACAAAATAAACATCTAATTTTAAATTAATTATGAAATTTAATTGCAAAAATATGACAATAACCTCAATTTATCCTAAACCAAACTTCCAGAAAAAAATACTTGGCAAACTGTAAAATTTCGCGTAAATTTCACTACATCAAATTACAAGACATTCAGACGGCATCGGCTGGTTTTAAATGTTTTTGTAAGCAGTTTTCTGATATTGCGAGCAATTGCAGTATTTTTAGAGGATTTCGGTGCAATGCCCGAAATGAAAGTTTACCGGTGCAGAGTTGAGCTGCATCTGTAAAGCCGCAGGTGAAAGCCTGTATTGTTTGTGAAGCGTAAATCTCTGATTTGAGGTATTGGGGCAATCCTGTGGGGGATTGCCTCTTTTTTTATCTGCGCCGTCATGCCACAATGGCATCATTCCTTATCCAACCCGATCACGCCATGACCCCGATACTCGCCTTCGACATCGAAACCATTCCCGACGTAAACGGCATCCGCCTGCTTTACGATTTGCCTGCCGATTTGCCCGACAACGAAGTCGTCCTGTTTGCCCAACAGCAACGCCGCGCCAAGACCGGCAGCGACTTTATGCAACACCATCTGCACCAAGTCGTCGCCATCTCCTGCTGTATGCGCTGGGGTCAGGACAAAATCCGCGTCAGCACCATCGGCGATCCCGAAGACAGCGAAGAAGTCATGATTGCCAAATTCTTCGAGGTTATCGAAAACTATACGCCGCAACTCGTCAGCTGGAACGGCGGCGGTTTCGACCTGCCCGTCCTCCACTACCGCGCCCTGATACACGGCATCAGCGCCGCCCGATATTGGGACATGGGCGACGGCGATTTTGGCGACAGCCGCGACTTTAAGTGGAACAACTACATCAGCCGCTACCACACCCGCCATTGCGACCTGATGGATTTGCTCGCCCTCTACCAACCGCGCGCCAGCGTGCCTTTGGACGATATGGCCAAACTCTGCGGCTTTCCCGGCAAACTGGGCATGGACGGCAGCAAAGTTTGGGACGCTTATCATGCAGGCCGTCTGAAAGACATCCGCGACTATTGCGAAACCGATGCCGCCAATACCTACCTGATGTATATGCGCTTTCGCATGATGAGCGGCGCGCTCGATGCCGACGAATACGAAGTCGAAATCAAACGCATCAAACACTATCTGGCCGTACAAGCCGAAGAAAAACAACACTGGGCGGAGTTCGTCGCTGCTTGGCGTTAAACCAGGCCGTCTGAACAGCTAAACCGGAAAACCAAAAGGGCGTGATCGACACGCCCTCTTTTAATTCCGATAAGCCATGCCCGCTAAGCAGGCAAACGCCCCAGCGTAACCCTGTCCAATCCTGCCAAATCCTGTTCGGTTGCCACTTCGGCAAAACCGTTCTCCAGCATAATGTTCCGCACTGCTTCGCCTTGATCATAGCCGTGTTCAAACAGCAGCCAACCGTTGGCTTTCAGGTATTTGGGGGCTTCTTGGGTAATATGGCGGATATGGCTGAGGCCGTCTGAAAAGTCGGTCAGCGCGTTTTGCGGTTCGAACCTCAAATCGCCTTGTGATAAATGTTCATCGCCGTCCTCGATATACGGCGGATTGGAAACAATCACATCGTATCGGCCTTCAGACGGCCTGTCGGTATCAAACCACGAACCCTGCGCAAACTCGACTTTTGCGCCCAATTCGGCCGCATTTTGACGGGCAGTATCCAAAGCACCGACGCTGATGTCGGATGCGCGAACATCGGCATCAACGCGTTCAAGCGCGACGGTCACGGCAATGGCGCCGCTGCCCGTTCCCAAATCCCACACGCGGCCTTGCGGCGGCAAGCGTTTGAGCACGGCTTCCACCAAATGCTCGGTTTCAGGACGGGGAATCAGCACATGGGGATTGACGGCAAAGCGTCGTCCGTAGAACTCGCGTTCGCCCAACAGATAGGCCATCGGCTCGCCTTTCAGACGGCGTTGAGCCAAAGCCTCCAAGGTTTGCAGGGCAGATTCCGCCAAATCGTCCGTACCGCGTGTAACCAGCTGCGCGCGCGTGTAACCCAGCACATATTGCAACAACATCCGCGCTTCATTTTTGGGCAGTGCCGATTGGCGCAGCCATTCATCAAGCGTCATTTTTCGTCCCATCTGCCATCATTGTGGCTTTTCTTTCCTTATTCTTTCCGGCAAACGTGCCAATGGTGGCAACCGCAAATGCGGCATACCACAAATAAAATCCTGCACCGTAGCGCACGATATCCGATGTATTCCCTGCTTCATCGACGTGTACGGCTTTCACACTGAAAGCCACCAGCGCCAAGCCCCAAAGTGCCGCATGGACAGGCATGACTTTCTTCCGCAACGCCAGCAACACAATGGCCGCCAACCAAACATAATTCGCATAGGCCGCACAATACCTGATATCCAAAGAAGCAAATATCGACCCCAAAATCAAAACGGTCACACCCTTCATGCTTTCATGATTGCCCAAATAAAATGCAACATTGGACAAAGACGCTATCCACAGGGCAACCGACACCAGCAACATCACTATGGGAAAACTTGATTTCCGATTCTCTTCCTGCATGGTTTTACCCTAATGTAAAAGGCCGTCTGAAAACCTTTCAGACGGCCTGCCGTTTAAATTTCGCTACCGCCGACGGTCAGTCCGGCATCAATCCTCAGGGTCGGTTGTCCGACGCCGACAGGAACGCTTTGCCCTTCTTTGCCGCAGACGCCGATGCCGCTATCGAGCGCGGAGTCGTTGCCTATCATGGAAACGTGTTTCAGCACTTCAGGGCCGTTGCCGATGATGGTTGCACCTTTGACAGGGTATTGCAGCTTGCCGCCTTCCACCCACCACGCTTCGGATGCGCTGAACACAAACTTGCCGCTGGTAATGTCCACTTGTCCGCCGCCGAAGTTGACCGCGTAAATGCCCTTGTCGATGGACGCAATGATTTCTTCCGGCTCATAGCCGCCGTTTTCCATAAAGGTATTGGTCATGCGCGGCATAGGCGCAGAAGCGTAACTTTCGCGGCGGCCGTTGCCGGTCGATTGCGTGCCCATCAGGCGGGCATTGGTTTCATCCTGCATATAGCCGACCAAAATCCCGTCTTCAATCAATACCGTGCGGCGGGTTTCGTTGCCTTCATCATCGATATTGAGCGAACCGCGTCTGTCGGCAATATCGCCTTGATCCACAACGGTCACGCCTTTGGCGGCCACGCGCTCGCCGATACGGCCGGAGAAAACGCTGGTTTCTTTACGGTTGAAATCGCCTTCCAAACCGTGTCCGACCGCCTCGTGCAACAACACGCCCGGCCAGCCGTTGCCCAAAACGACGGTCATCTCGCCGGCAGGCGCAGGACGGGATTCGAGATTGGTCAGCACTTGTTTGACGGCGGAATCGACAAACCGATGCACCAAGTTTTCATCGAAATACGCCAAATCATAACGTCCGCCGCCGCCCGCGCTGCCCTGCTCGCGACGCTCGCCCTGCTTGGCGATGACGGTAACGTTCATGCGCACCATCGGGCGGATATCCGCAGCGTGTTTACCGTCCAGACGGGCGATGTACACCATGTCGTATTCGCAGGTCAAACCGGCCATCACTTGCACGATACGCGGATCGGCAGCTTTGGCCAGCGTTTCGACTTTGTTCAACAGCGCGACTTTGGCAGCGGAATCGAGACTGGCAATAGGGTCAATCGCCATATGGACAGGCTTGCCGTAGGCAGGTGTCGGCACTTTGACGCTGGCCTCGCCACCGGCCGCACCAATCACGCGCACAGCTTTGGCAGAGCGGTTGATCGAATCGATACACAGGCTGTCGGCGTAGGCAAAAGCAGTTTTATCGCCCGAAACGGCACGCACGCCCACGCCCTGATCGATTTGGAAACTGCCCGATTTGACGATGCCTTCTTCCAAATGCCAGCTTTCATAGGCAGTACGCTGACAATAGATGTCGGCATAATCGACATGGTTGGCGCCGATAATGCTCAGGCTTTGGGCGAGCAAATCGGGGGAAAGATGGTTGGCTTCGAGCAAATCTCGCTGTACGGCGGCATAGGTTTGTTGCATAATTTTTCAGACGGCCCGACGAGCAGGCAAAGTTAATTTGGCCTTGATTATACGGTATTTTATATGGCTTTGGATATGTTGATTGCTTGGGTTTATGAGCGATTGAAACAAATCAAAAGGCCGTCTGAAATATAGGAATATAGGGTTGAAACGTTTGCTTTGCCCTATTTCAACTGGCCTGTTTGTTTGACGTTCAGACAGCCTTTTCAATCATGGCAAAACCAACACCAAAACTTAATTCCCATACAAAACAATCTACTGCAAAAAAATTCCTTATTTTTTTAGTTTTGCTATTGATAATAGTTATTATTAGCGTATAATCAAACCCACTCGGAAGACGTCCTAATCCGAGCCATTAAACGACAGATTTTATCCCCCTCTTCCCCATTATCTCTTGATACTCGGAGTGCGCATATACGAAACATACCTGTTCCCCTTTATATCAGATACTCAAAACCGAAAAACATGAAACCCACTGCCGATACAGTGGGTTTCGTGTTTTACGGCGTTCGGTTTATCAGGCTTGGCCGACTGCTGATCAGGCCGTCTGAAACCGAACGGCCTGATTATCGACAGGTTTTCATGTTCAATTTGCCATAACGGCCGACAATGTTTCTGATGTCTTGGGCATCGCGCTCGTCAACCGCCATAAAGACCACGGTCATGCGCGCTACGCTCAAACCGGTATCGGGCGCGCTTCTGTCTTCCTGCTCGACAATGCGCGCGCCGCCGAAACCTGCGCTGGACAAGCGTGAAATCAAAACTTGGGCGGAAGAGCGGCTGCGTGTTACGTCAATGCTGATTTCGCCGTTGTGAATGCTGCCGCTAAAGCCGCGGCTGCCTAAGGCGTCAAGCTGGGCAGAAGTGTCGCCGTCGGCAGGCAAGACCACGCGGAAGGTTTTGGAAGAAGTTTCGCCACCGGATGCGCCGTTGCGTTTTTCGATACTGCGGCTGGCCGCATGGGGCCATTTGCCCAACAGGCCTTTGATGCGGTGGTAATCGTCTTCGTCCATTACCACGGTGGCGCTGCTGGTACACAAGCGTTCCACGCCGGCCGCGTCCATCTCTTCTTCGGCGGCGCGGCGTTCTTGCGCTTCTTTCTCGCGGCGCATTTTTTCTTTTTTCTCTTTCAACTGCTGCGCTTCTTGTTTTTTACGCAAGGCTTCCGCTTCTTCGGATTCGGGTTCGGCCATGATCAGGCCGTCTGATTCATCCGCCACCCAATCGGGCTGCGATGCCTGCTGCGGCTCGGCTTTGGGCGCGTCCAAAGAAGATGGGCGCAATAATTCGTGCGTGCCGCCTTCCAAGGCAGATTCGGGTTTGGCAGTTTTATGCTGTGTCCGATAGGCAACCATGCTGCCAAAAACAATGATGTTGAGTGCGACCAAGACCGCAAACAGCCATTTCATGATGCGTTTTCCTTTTTATTGTCCGTTGCGATGGGCAATCCAATGCAAGAGCCCGTGAATCACGAGATTATCGACGATTTTCACTTGATTGTCATGAACAAATGCCTCGGGCAAGGCTTGCACGACTCTGGCCGCACCGCCGCCCGTGATAATAATATCGACCGGTTTGCCCCCGCACGTTTTGTCTTTCAGACGGCCATGCATCATCATCAACGCGCCGCAAACGGCATCCATCATGCCGCTGGCAATGGCGTTCGGCGTTGTGGTTGGGAAAGGATATACTTTGCCGATGGGGCGGTTGAGGTTGGCGGTTTTGAGTGCCATCGCCTCTTTCATCAAGTGGAAGCCGGGCATGATGGTGCCGCCGAGATAATGATTGTCTTCCGTCAGCGCGTCGGTGGTTACGGCGGTGCCGCAGCTGACGACGACGCAGGCGTTTTGCGTGAAGCGGCGGCTGCCCAGCGCATTAAACCAGCGGTCGGAACCATGTTCTTCAGGGCGGCGGTAATGGTTGCGGATGCCCAAAGCCTGCGGCATGGAAGACAGCCATTCGACCGGACGGGTTAATTGTTCTTCCACCATCGCTTTTTTGACCGAACCGCACACGGCGCAACCGACAATCTTCACATCATCATCGGAAAATTGCAGCCATTCTTCGCCCAGCTGTGTCAAATCACGATACGGCGCGCGGCCGACTTCGGAAAATGTGCCGTTCTCCACCCACGCCCATTTCAACTGGCTGTTGCCGCCGTCCAGCAGCAAAAAGCGTTCCGGCTTGGCGGCGGCTGGTTGTGCCGGACGATTATCCGGACGCAAACTGATTTCGCCGCTAACAATGGTTTTCTCGCCCTTGTTCGTCTGCAAACGCAACGCGCCTTGCGCATCCACGCCTTTGACCACGCCTTCATGTACAACGCGTCCTTCCTGAAGCAGCAACACCGGCCTGTCCGTATCACGGTTGGCGGCATTGTATTCGCCGACACATGACGCAAATCCGTCTTGCGCGTATTCGTTCAACAGCGCATCGAGTTGCGCCAATACCGCATTCAATAAGGTTTTGACGCTTACGCCCTGCTTAGAGGCCGTCTGAAACAAAGCCTGCACGGAAGTGGCGTTTTCAACTTCTTTCGGCAATACAAAATTGATGCCGATGCCGATGATGGCGACAGTCTTATTCTCTACCCTCGCCGTTTCAATCAAAATACCGGCCAATTTATCGTTGGCCACGACTAAATCGTTCGGCCACTTGATATTTACGTCCAAACCAATATCGGCAAGCGCACGGCGGCAAGCCAATGCCACCACCAACGCCAGCGAACCCAGCTCATATTGCGGCTTGTCAAACGTCCAGCCCAAGCTGAACATCAGACATTCGCCCTGTCGGTTGACCCAACTCCGCCCTTGCCGTCCGCGGCCTTTGGTTTGGAAATGCGCTACACACAAGGCCTTATGCGCCAAATCTGCCGACTGGCGCGCCAATGCCATGATTTCATCGTTGCTGGACGAACATTCGTGTTTCAACTGCGCACGAAAACCCTGTTTTCCGGCCATTTGTTGCAAAGATTCTTCTGAAAACACAGCCAAAGGGCGCACCAAGCGCCATTGCCCGTCATGCTGGCGTAGCAAACCGCGGATATGGCCCGGCATCTGCTGCCAGAATCCGTTTAATTGTTGCGGCTTCATCCCGACCACTCGCGCCAACTGAGAAACGTGTTGCGGCAGGCCGTCTGAAAGCGCGGCGAGCAATGCCCAATGGCGGCTGTTCAAATCCGTCATTCGCCTCCTCCGGCTTCGCGGATTTTCGCCAAAGTTTTGGTGGTCGAAGTCTGGTGTAAAAACGGAATCGAAAATACTTTGCCGCCACGCGCAAACGTCTCGGCCGCACCGACAATCTTATCCACAGGCCAATCGCCGCCTTTAATCAATACATCGGGTTTGACCATTTCAATCAACGCGGCCGGCGTGTCGTCATCAAACCAAGTAACCAAATCCACGCTCGCCAATGCCGCTGCCACTGCCGCGCGGTTTTCCAAAGGATTAATCGGGCGGTCGTCACCTTTGCCCTGACGGCGCACCGAAGCATCGGTATTCAACGCCAATACCAAAGCCGCACCGGCCGATCGCGCCTGCGCCAGATAGGTTACATGGCCCCTATGGAGAATATCGAAACAGCCGTTGGTAAACACCAGCGGACGGGGCAATGCCGCCAAACGCTCCGCCAGCTTTTCGGGCGGACAGATTTTGGATTCAAATTCTGGAGCTGGCCATTCGGACATGATGCGGTTCCTTTGGGAATGAAACAGAAAATAATCGGGGTATTATAAAGGATAACGGCAAAACGCCATAAAAAGATACCGAACGGTACAATATTCGGGCTTGACTGCGTATTCATTGACATTTGATAACACGGCAAATGCCATTTTTGCCGATGCCATGATGAAACGGTTTGATAAATACTTTTTTGAAACCCAATTAAATCTGAAGTAAAATTCGGGTATAAACGGAAAAAAGCCTGCATACAATATGCAGGCTTTCATCTGGGGTGGCTGATGGGGCTCGAACCCACGACAACTGGAATCACAATCCAGGGCTTCTACCAACTGAGCTACAGCCACCGTAAAAACTGGCACGCCCGACAGGAATCGAACCTGTAACCCCCGACTTAGAAGGTCGGTGCTCTATCCGGTTGAGCTACGGGCGCTCATGCCGATTCGTGCTAAGAATTTTGTGGTCGGGGCGGTGGGATTCGAACTCACGACCCTCTGCTCCCAAAGCAGATGCGCTAACCGGGCTGCGCTACGCCCCGACTGAAGACCTGAACTATACAGACCCTTTTCAGTCCGGTCAACACTTACTTTGCTTTATTTTTTCATTTTTTGGTTATCTTATTATTTTTAATCGTTATTTATTTTTATGCTTCACAATCAGGGCTACTCTTTTGTGTCAGGCCGTCTGAAAAATGCGATAATTTGAACGCAATATTTGTCCCTATTTAGAAGGAAAATCATGACTGCTCAACTTATAGACGGAAAAAAAATCTCCCAGCAACGCATCGAGGCGGTCGCGCAGGCGGTAAAGGCGCGTCAGGAAAAAGGTTTGCACACACCTTGTTTGGCGGTGGTATTGGTCGGCGACGACCCTGCCAGCGCGGTTTATGTACGCAATAAAAAACTGGCCTGCCAAAAAAGCGGCATCGAATCGCGCTCTTACGAGCTGCCGTCTGAAACCACGCAGGACGATTTGTTGAAACTGGTGGACGAATTGAACGGCGACCCTGCCGTTGACGGTATTTTGGTGCAACTGCCGCTGCCGGCACACATCGACAGCCAAGCGGTTTTGGAGCGTATCGAGCCGCATAAGGATGTGGACGGCTTCCACCCTTACAACGTCGGCCGCCTGGTCGTCAAAATGCCGCTGATGCGCCCTTGCACACCAAAAGGCGTGATGACTTTGTTGGAAGCCTACGGCATCGACCCGAAAGGCAAAAAAGCGGTCGTCGTCGGCGCATCCAATATTGTCGGCCGTCCGCAGGCGTTGGAATTGCTGCTGTCCCGCGCGACGGTAACCATTTGCCACAGCGCTACGCAAAACCTTGCCGATGAAGTTGCCGCCGCAGATATTTTGGTGGTCGGCGTAGGCATTCCGAATTTCGTTAAAGGCGAATGGGTCAAACCCGGCGCCGTCGTTATCGATGTGGGCATCAACCGCTTAGACGACGGCAGCCTGTGCGGCGATGTGGAGTTTGATGTCGCCAAAGAACGCGCATCCATGATTACGCCCGTTCCCGGCGGTGTCGGCCCGATGACGATTGCCACTTTGTTGGAAAACACGCTACATGCGGCCTCATTGCACGATTAATCGCTGTCATTAAGTTAGGCCGTCTGAACATGGTTTTTCAGACGGCCTGACCTACTTTTTTGCTTTTTACCTTATTGGCTCCACATGTCCTTACTCTCTTCCCACACCGACAACCCGACTTTCCGCAATGCTTCCTATATCCTGATGGGTTTGGCTTTGCTGATTGTCTTGCACTACCATTTTCTGCCGCTGCTGCTGTCGGTTATCCTGACCTATATCTTTATTACGCGCACCAATGGCGTGATCCTCAAACTCCGCCGCCGTGTTTTGCCGCGCAACACGCGGCTGCATAAATCGCTCAACGCGCACAATATCAACCTAATTTCCACCATGCTGACGCTGGCCATCGTGTTCAGCATCATTGCAATGATGTCTTTGGGCATTTACCACCTGATACACGGCGGCCATGTCGGTTTTATGCTGGCCAAGCTGGCGGCGATTTTGGAAGACACCAAAAACAGCCAAGACCTGCCTGCGGCCATTCTCAATATGCTGCCCAACAATATGGCCGAAATCAAAGCCTCGGCAATCAAGCTGATTGAAGAATACCGTGCCGCTCTGACCCGTATCAGTAAAAACAGCATCACGTCCTTCGTATACATCCTCATCGGCATCATCATCGGCGCCATGCTCAGCTTCCACCGCCTGGAAATGCGCAAAAACCGCCATAAAATGCCGCTGTTTAAAGCCGAATTGATGCGGCGCATCGTCAATTTTGAAACCAGCTTTGAACGCGTATTCCTCGCACAAGTCAAAATCTCGCTGATCGACACCTTCCTGACCGGCCTGTACCTCTACTTGGTTTTGCCGCTGTTCGGCGTTGACCTGCCGTTTAAAATGACCGTCCTGATCGTCGCCTTTATCGTCGGCCTGATTCCGGTGGCGGGCAACCTGATTTCCAACACCATCATCATTATTTTGAGCCTCGGCGCATCGCTGTACGTCGCCCTCGCCTCGCTGGTTTTCCTTGTTGTCATCCATAAGCTCGAATATTTCCTCAACGCCAAAATCATCGGCTCGGAAATCGAATCCAGCGCATGGGAATTGCTGGTAGCGATGGTCGTCTTTGAACGCATTTTCGGCATCGGCGGCATCATCGTCGCGCCGGTTTATTACGCCTACCTGAAAAACGAATTGAAACTGCGAAAATTGATTTAATCAGTTGCATTTATACACATCAAAGGCCATCTGAAAACGACAATCGGGTTTTCAGACGGCCTTTGCTTTACCTTTTCTTACACTTTACGGCATAATGGCAGCCACACATTTCTAGAAGAAAGATAAACAATGTCAACCAAAACCCCTTCCCTATTCGGCGGCGCGATGATTATCGCCGGTACGGTTATCGGCGCAGGCATGCTTGCCAACCCGACCGCCACATCCGGCGTATGGTTTGCCGGCTCGCTGGTCGTGTTGCTGTACACCTGGTTTTCCATGCTCTCCAGCGGCCTGATGATTTTGGAAGTCAACACCCATTATCCGCACGGCGCCAGCTTCGACACCATGGTCAAAGACCTGCTCGGCCCGGCTTGGAACATCATCAACGGCGTTGCCGTCGCTTTCGTTTTATACCTGCTCACCTACGCCTACATCTTCGTCGGCGGTGATTTGACCGCCAAAGGCATCGGCAGCGCGGTAGGCGGCGAAATTTCGCTCTCCATCGGCCAACTCGTCTTCTTCGGCATTCTCGCCTTTTGCGTTTGGGCATCCGCTCGCTTGGTTGACCGCTTCACCAGCATCCTCATCGGCGGCATGGTATTGACCTTTATTTGGGCAACCAGCGGCCTGATTGCCGATGCCAAAATGCCTGTTTTGTTTGACACCCAAGCCCCTGCCGGTACCAGTTACTGGATGTATGCCGCCACCGCCCTGCCCGTCTGCCTTGCGTCATTCGGCTTCCACGGCAACGTCTCCAGCCTGCTCAAATACTTCAAAGGCGACGCGCCCAAAGTGGCCAAATCCCTGTGGGCAGGTACGCTGATTGCCTTGGTAATTTACGTCCTCTGGCAAATCGCCATCCAAGGCAACCTGCCGCGCAGCGAGTTCGCACCGGTTATCGCCGCAGAAGGACAAGTTTCCGTCCTGATCGAAACGCTGTCCAAGTTCGCCCAAACCGGCAATATGGACAAAGTGTTGACCCTGTTCTCCTACATGGCGATTGCAACCTCCTTCCTCGGAGTAACGCTCGGCCTGTTCGACTACATTGCCGACATCTTCAAATGGAACGACAGCATCTCCGGCCGCACCAAAACCGCCGCACTGACCTTCCTGCCGCCTTTGATTTCCTGCCTGCTCTTCCCTACCGGCTTCGTTACCGCCATCGGCTACGTCGGCCTAGCCGCAACCATCTGGACAGGCATCATCCCCGCCATGCTGCTCTACCGCTCGCGCCATAAATTCGGCGCCGGCAAAAACTACAAAGTTTACGGCGGATTCTGGCTGATGGTTTGGGTCTTCCTCTTCGGCATCATCAACATTGCCGCCCAAATATTGAGCCAAATGGAACTTGTTCCCGTATTTAAAGGTTAAATTCCCTTAAGGCCGTCTGAAACACCCTCTTTCAGACGGCCTAATTCATTATTTTCCGCTACAATACCCCCTTTCCCCCCAACGAACACCGTCCATGTACGACAATATCCGCTTCCATCTCGACGAAGACTATCCCGACCAGCTCCCACCCGAAAACGCCGCCACCCATATCGGCATGTACTGGCAGTGGGCGGCGCAGACAGGCCTCGTCAACCCCGTCTGGCAAACCGCCCCCGAAACCGCAGCCGACTTCGCTGCCATGACCTCGGGCAAAATCAGCGGACGGCACTTCCTGCTCAAACACATGGACGGCGCATTGACGGCGGACGACTTTACCGAACTCGGCCAACGGTTTACCGAGTTCTACTACACCGACGAAGAAGACGGCTACGGCGCATTTATGGAAGACTACGTCCTCGCCCTCGACACGCCCTCGCTCGGCGGCTTTTACCACGTCAAAAACACCCCGGAAACCTTCGCCAAACTGACACCCGTTTTTCAGACGGCCTTTGAAAAATGGAAAAGCAGTTTGAAAGCAGAAAAATAAGAGCCCACACCATGAAACTCATCATCCTCGACCGCGACGGCGTTATCAATCAAGACCGCGACGATTTCGTCAAATCCGTTGACGAATGGATTCCCATCGAAGGCAGCATGGATGCCATCGCCTTTTTAACGCAGGCAGGCTACACCATCGCCGTGGCCACCAACCAATCCGGTATTGGCCGCAAATACTTTACCGTGCAAGACCTGACCGAAATGCACGCAAAAATGCACCGCCTTGCCGTTCAAGCAGGCGGTACCATCGATGGCATTTGGTTTTGCCCGCACACTGCCGCCGACAACTGCGAATGCCGCAAACCCAAGCCCGGCATGATTATCGACATCATCGAACGCTTCAAAGCCAATGCCGCCGAAACCTGGCTGGTCGGCGACAGCCTGCGCGACCTGCAAGCCATTGATGCCGCAGGCGGCAAATCCGCGCTCGTCCTGACCGGCAAAGGTAAAAAAACGCTGGCCAAACACGAGCAAGAACTGCCCGAACACACCCAAGTCTTCGACAACCTGCTGGCTTTCTCGCAATACATCATGCGTGAAAACACACAAATCGAAGAAGCCGCGCAAGCCATCCTATAAACAACAAGGCCGTCTGAAAACTGCCGACAATGGCGTTCAGACGGCCTTCAAACGACAGACTTTTCCCCGATATGCTGATTATCCGCAACCTGATTTACTGGTTCATCCTTTCCTCTAGCATTATTTTGCTGTTCCCATTTATGCTGCTTGCCCTGCCCTTCCAAGGCGGCGCACACAAAATGGCGCAAATTTGGGTGCGCATCCTCAACTGGTCGCTCAAGCACGTCATCGGTTTGAACTACACCTTAAGCGGCGCAGAAAACATTCCCGACCACCCTGCCATCATCTGCGCCAAACACCAAAGCGGCTGGGAAACCCTCGCCCTGCAAGAGATTTTTCCGCCGCAAGTCTATGTTGCCAAACGCGAACTGTTCAAAATCCCTTTCTTCGGCTGGGGCTTGAAGCTGGTTAAAACCATCGGCATCGACCGCAGCAACAGCCGCGAAGCCAACAAACAACTCTTAGAACAAGGCCTTGCGCGTAAAAACGAAGGCTATTGGATTACCATTTTTCCTGAAGGCACACGCCTGCCGCCCGGTGAAAAAGGCCGCTACAAGCTCGGCGGCGCGCGCATGGCAAAAATGTTTGAGATGGACATCGTCCCCGTCGCGCTCAACAGCGGCGAATTTTGGCCGCGCAACTCCTTCCTCAAATACCCCGGCACGGTCAGCGTCATCATCGGCAAACCCATTGCCCACAACAACGGCAATGAAGCCGAACTCATGGCCCAATGCGAGCAATGGATCGAAAGCCAACAGCCCCTGATTACCGGACAAGGCCCGTTCGCGCCCAAAACCAAATAAATCATTCCATCGGGTGGGCCGCTATACCCGCCCTTACCATGCCGTCCAATATTTTTCTCAATATCATGCCCCACCTCCATACCCACACCCTTTCAGACGGCCTCACCATTCATATCCAGCTCAAACACAGTGCCAAGAAAAACCTCATCTTGCGCCCCGTTTCCGCCGATACCGTCAGCATCAATATCCCTCCGTTTGTTACCCAGCGCACCTTTACCCAATGGCTGAACGACAACGAAGCCATCCTGCGCCGTACCCTAAACAAAACACCGGCCCGACAAACACCTACAGACACGCTTCCCGAATGGATTTGGTATCAAGGCGTTCAGACGGCCTTGTCCGTCCACACGGCAAACCACATCCAAATCAGGCCGTCTGAAATCCTGTTGCCCGAAAAAGAAACCGCTATCCAACTCACCCATTTGCGCCGCCTTCTGCACGAGCGTGCGCGCGAGTATCTGCTGCCGCGCCTCGAAGGCCATATCCGAACCACCCGCCTAACCCCGAGCGCCATTTCCCTTTCCAACGCCAAAACTTTCTGGGGTGTATGCCGCCACACTACCGGCATCCGCCTCAACTGGCGGCTCATCGGCGCGCCCGAATATGTCGCCGACTACGTCTGCCTGCACGAACTCGCCCACCTGCGCCATCCCGACCACAGCCCTGCGTTTTGGGCTCTGACCCACTCGATCACGCCGCATGTTGACCAAGCCGAACAATGGCTGAAGGCGCACGGCAGCGAATTGTTCCGCCTCGGCTAAGTCTTATCCGGCAGCATTTTTCCGCAGGCAAACACCAGCCCAAAGCAAAGAATCAATGCCCTCCAAACAAATCATGTAGCCGCGCGTAAAATCAGGTTTATCCGCTTGCCGCCACTCATACCTACCGATAAGATGATGCCATTCTCAAAACCCTTTTCAGAAAGGAAAACCGATGACCAAAGCAAAATCGTTACTGGCCACCGGCATTTTGGCTCTTTTCTCCGCCACGGCATTCGCCTCCCCGCTGCCTTCCGAAATCTACCGTCCGGCAGGCGCGCACACCATCAAAGCCGATCATCAAGGCGACGGCGAATTTGAATACGAAGCCGAACTTTCCGGCCAACGCAATTCCATTCCTTCCTTGGCCAAAAAAGTGATTGCCCACGCGCGCAGCAAAGGTTTCCATGTGGTTGAGTCTGAAATCAAACACGACGATGCCGATCTGAAATTCAAACGCGGCAAACAAGAGCTGGACGTTTCCATCGAAGACAAAGGCCAAGGCCGTATCGAATACAAAGCCGATTTGGATTTGGACTTGGACCAAAACTAAATCCGACTCGCAAATAAAGGCCGTCTGAAATCCCATCGGGTTTCAGATGGCCTTTTGTCGTCTTTATCAGATATAATGGCACTCGGTTTGTAAAATTTCTGACTCAAAACATTGTACAATCTGCCCACTTATACCGATAACATCCCAAACATTGCCATGAAAAAACGTCTGCTCCTCCTCGCCATCCTTCCCCTTTCCCTTCACGCCGCCGATGTGCCGCCTGATGTGAAACCCGAGCTTCAAGTCAACACAGCCGAACCCCAACAACCCGAAACGCACAACATCACTGCCGAGCAGACAAACAGGCCGTCTGAAAAAATCATCAACGTCGATGCCGATACCCTGCTTGCCAACACCGAATTACTGGCACGCGCCATGTATTCCGCCGTCGTCGCCCACAACATCCCCGGCATCAAAGCCGTTTTGCCCATTTACGAACAATGGCCAGAACACGACCGCGCCATGGCACGCTATGCCAAAGGTTTGCTTGCCCAATCCGAAGGACGCGCCGCCGAAGCCATCGGCCATTACCGCCGCTTTATCGCCGAGCAACCCGATGCCTCCGCCGTCCGCTGGCAGCTTGCGACCGCCTTGTTTGAAGACAAACAAAACGAAGCCGCAGCCGACCAGTTCGACAAACTACAAACCGAATCCCTCCCGCCTGCCTTGCAAGAACGCATCGAAACCTACCGCAAAGCCCTGCGCGAACGCGACTCATGGCAATTCAATGCCGGCTTGAACATCACGCGCGAACAAAACATCAACCAAGCCCCCGGCCAACGCCGTCTGGGCAACCACCTGAGCGATGAACAATGCCGCGCCGTGCGCCTAGCCTATCCCGACGACGACTGCTTCCGAGGCTGGACATTCCCCGAGCCCATCGATGCCACCGCCGTCCACTACCAAATCGGCGCAGAAAAAAAATGGTCGCTGCCCCGCGGCTTCTATGCCACGGCAGGCGCAGACCATTACGGCAAAATCTATCCCAAACACACCAACTACAACGACCTCACCACACGCTTTTCGGCAGGCATCGGCTATGCCGACCAGCGCAACGATATCGGCATGACCCCGTTCCATGAACGCCGCTTCTACGGCAACGACCCCTACACCTACACCAACGGCGCACGCCTCCACTACAACCATTGGTGGCAACCCAAGCTGCAAACCCTCAGCGCATTTGAAGCAGGCCGTCTGAAAAACGGCCGCCGCGAGCATTCCAACAACACCAGCCAACTGCTCAGCAACTCCATCGTGTACTACCGCAACGCGCGCCAATACTGGGTAGCCGGTATCGACCTCTACCGCGAACGCAACCGCGACGACAAAAGCGACAGCTTCAACCGCTACGCCCTGCGCACCACATGGGGACAAGAATGGCCCAAAGGCCTCTCCACCGTCCTACGCCTCAGCGCCGCCCAACGCCATTACCAAGCCCCCAGCTTCTTCAGCAACGAACAAAACCGCCGCGACAAAGAAGCCTCCGCCTCCCTAAGCGTATGGCACCGCGCCCTCCATTTCAAAGGTATCACCCCGCGCCTGACCATTGCCCACAACAAAACATGGAGCAACGACAAGTTCTACGAATACGGCAAAACCAAAATGTTTGTCGAATTGAGCAAAACGTTCTGACAAATAGAACTAATCTGGGGATCAAGCAAAAATATCGGTCCTGCATACTGATTTACAAGGCAGATTCAAACTTTTACAGATACCGGATAAATAGGATTTTCAAGGCATAATTCCTCATTAAATTTATATTTATCAAATAGATAAATCCAAGCCAATATTACTTCACAGCGCAACGCACAACACTACATAACGTTACAAAAAATCAGGCCGTCTGAAACCCAACTTGGCGTTTCAGACGGCCTTAGTATTGGTTATCGTATCCGTTTACCTCTTCAACACAACACCGCTGCCAACGCCGAAATCGCGGACGAAGAAACCATCAAAATCATGAACCCGCTCAACTACATCGGCAAACCGGGCGTAAACCTGCCGCAAAACTGGCGCATCCGCGCCGGCACCAATGACCGCGACACCTCACTGGCAGTCTCCGCCGTCTTAGCCGCCAAACTGCAAAACAACGGCCAAACCGTCGACTACGCCCTGCCTTGGGATATCGGCCACAGCGGCGATTATGACTTGGACGAACTGTTTGCCTGGATGAAACAAGTTAGCAATTCTGCAAAATAATTGTTCGCAATATAGATTGAGATGAGATTGGGTATCCTGTTTTAATTAAAGAAAGGCCGTCTGAACTTTTTCAGACGGCCTGTATTTTGATAAAAACTCAAAGCCCTTTATTATATAAATGAAATTTTTAATAGCATTAAATTCTAATTTAAATAAATAAACTGATTTTAAATTCCATAAAATAATTTAAATAAAGAAATTTTAGAATAAAATTGCTAAAACAAAAAATCAAGCCTTGTTTAATTCTGCTAAAACCTGTAACCTGTATCAAAAATAAACAAGAGAGTCCATCATGTCCCAACACTACCCTACCGACGATATTAAGATCAAAGAAGTCAAAGAGTTACTCCCTCCAATCGCACATTTGTATGAGCTGCCTGTTACACCTCAGGTTGCCAATTTGGTTTATAAAACACGTCATGAGATTGCGGATTTGGTTCACGGCCGTGACAACCGTTTGCTGGTCATCATCGGCCCATGCTCGATTCACGATACTAAGGCGGCGGTAGAATATGCGCAAAAATTGCTGCCCTTGCGCAAAAAATATGAGAAAGAGCTGCTGATTGTAATGCGCGTGTATTTTGAAAAACCGCGTACAACCGTTGGCTGGAAAGGTCTGATTAACGATCCGCACTTGGACGGTACGTTTGACATCAACTACGGCCTGCGCCAAGCGCGTCAGTTGTTGCTTACTTTGAACGAAATGGGCATGCCTGCTTCGACTGAATTCTTGGACATGATTACGCCGCAATACTACGCCGACCTGATTTCTTGGGGCGCGATTGGGGCGCGTACGACTGAAAGCCAGGTACACCGCGAATTGGCCAGCGGCCTCTCCTGCCCTGTCGGTTTTAAAAACGGTACGGACGGCAATCTGAAAATCGCCATCGACGCCATCGGTGCCGCCAATCATCCGCACCACTTCCTGTCTGTAACCAAAGCCGGTCATTCCGCGATTGTCCACACCAGCGGCAATCCTGACTGCCATGCGATTTTGCGTGGCGGTAAAGAGCCTAATTACAGCGCGGAGCACGTTAAAGACGCGGTTGCGCAGCTTCAAAAAGCCGGCGTGAGCAGCAAACTGATGGTGGACTGCAGCCATGCCAACAGCCGTAAAGACTTCCGCAAACAAATGGATGTAGCTCGCGATGTTGCGGCGCAGCTGAAAGCCGGTGAAGAAAACATCATGGGCGTGATGGTGGAAAGCCACTTGGTTGAAGGCCGTCAAGACAAGCCTGAAGTTTACGGTCAAAGTATTACGGATGCCTGCATCGGTTGGGATACGACTGAAGAATTGCTGGCCCTGCTTGCCGAAGCGAAAGGTTACCAAGCGTAAATGCGAAACCATTAATAAAGACCGGATATGTTCCGGTCTTTATTATGCCTGTTATTTTGATTTCTTTGCTAAAGTTTATAATAAAAACAGTATGTTAAAAAATCAGGCCGTCTGAAACAATTAAAAGACAGTTTCAGACGGCCTACTCAATCCGTTTATGCCGCACCAACGCTATACGTTTCGTCCTTGCTGTCCGCTTGGCCGACAATGGCAGCAACGGCAGCGGCCAAGCCGTTGCGCGTCATGTATTTTTGCGGAATTTCTTGGGCATTTTGTGTCAAGGTATAGGCATTATCTTCGCCATCGGCAAGGCCGCAGGGGCGCAAGATAGTCCAATTCAAACCGCTTTGTTTGAGATAGATTTCGGCTTCCGTTTTGGCACGGACGGCTTCGCCGAGTGCCTGTTTGAACGGCTCGCTCATCATGTCCCATTGTTCACCGCAGCCCATGCTGGTAATCAGTACAAAGCGGGCTTGCGGATTAGCGGCTTTCGTAGCGGCAATGATGTTGATATTGCCCAGCGCATCGCTGCGGATACCCTCTTCGTTTTTGCCTCCGACAAAACTGATCACGGTATCGGGACGGTATTGTGCCAACGCTTTATCGAGTGCGTCGGCATCAAGCGCATCGGCGACGACGGTTTGAATATTGTGTTCGGCAAAAAAGCTGTCTTCAGACGGCCTTCTCAATACGGCGACGGTATCGGCTGAGTCAGTCAATGTGCGGATATAGGCGCGGCCGGACGGGCCGTTGGCTCCGAAGATGAGTTGCATGTTTGAGATTCCTTTGTATGGTAGATGTTTGTTGTTAGAAAATCCGCTCCTCTATGCAACAAGGAACGGATTTTCAGACCGTCTGAAACCGTTTAAGCGGCATCAAACAGTTTGCGCATGGCTTCGATTTGGTGTTGTTTCAACTCGCCTGCTTCATCACGGCCGACGAAAATTTTAAACATGGCGCCACCGTTGCGGTTGATAAAGTTGAGCGAGCAAGTGGCTTTACCCATGAACGGGCGTTCCAAAAGGTAGATGGAGGCGCAGTTTTCATAGTAGATGTGGCCGTGTACGCCGCCGTCGGTTTCGGGATGGTCAAAGTTGTAGAAACCGCGGCCGACTTTGCCGTTCGGCAGTTTGCCGCTGACTTCGACGATGGCATCGGGGGTATGGGCGATGAAGGTAACGGATTCATCCCATGCGGCGATGGCTTGGAGAATTTCGACAATGCGGCTGCCTTCGGTTTGGCGCACATTCTCTTCAGGCAGGCAGCGGATAACGTCTTCAAAACTGCATTGGTTTTGCGCGGCCAGCATTTCCAGCACTTGGCCGGGATTTTTTTCCAATGATTGGCGCAACATGGTTTGTTGTTCGGCTGAAAGTTTTTGCATGGTTTGATCCTTTTCTTGAGTCGGAAGAGTGAGCATGAGTTTGCGGATAAGGGTGGGCGACCAATAACGGCCGCTGGTATTCAAACGGATAATGCCGTCTGAATCGGGTTCTTTAAAAAGCTGCATTTCCTGCCATTGGGCAATCAGCTTTTGCGCTGCTTTGTTGCCGTCGAACAATAATGGATTCAGACGGCCTGTTTCAATATCGTGCTGGACTTTGCTGAGAAGTGCTTTATTTGGACTATGACCGCTCATAAATGCGATGTTTTTCTCGCCTTTCGGCGTGGCGAGATAACTCTCCAAATCGCCCTGCACCTGATAGCTGAAACCGCCGAAGTTACCCCCTGCGCCGGAGCCGAACGCCAAACAGGGAATGTCGGATTTGATCAGGGTATTGTAGCGGTTACGTTCGCCGCGACCGGGATAGGCGAAGTGGCTGTTGCTGACCTGTTCCCAGCCTTTTTCCAGCAGTGTTTCAACCGTGTAGGCATATTGATCTGCCTGAATATCAAAGCCCGGCGGTGTCGGAAATGCGCCTTTTTCAATCATGCGGTTGATGGGCAGCATGGGATAAAGGTTGAATGCATACGTATCCAAACCTGACAGAGGCAGCTCGGCGGCGCGGGCAATATCGTTTTGCCAAACTTCATCGGTTTGATTGGGCAGGCCAAACATCAAATCGGCCACAATCACGGCATCGAGTTCGCACAATTTTGCCAAATATTCAAACGCCTCGTCGCCGCTGTGTTTGCGGCCGAGACGGCGGCGGATGGCGGTATTGAAGGTTTGCACGCCGATGGAAATACGGTTGGCCCCTGCTTCGAGACAAGCCTGTGCTTTTTCCAAATCAAAATGGCTCATGCGCCCTTCTATGGTGAACTCGCAGTCTTCGGCAAGCGGCAGATATTGGTAGCAGGCACGAATCAGGCGGACGAGGTCTTCCGTAAGCAACGCGGTCGGCGTACCGCCCCCGAAATAAACGGCTCGGATTTTTCCCTTGCCTGTACGGACTTCGGCTTCAGCGGCCATTTCTTCAATAATTTTGTCGGTGTACACGCTGCTTTGGCTGTCCTTCCACGCATTACGGTAGAAGCCGCAAAAAACGCAATGGTTGGCGCAAAATGGAATATGCAGATAAGCAAGCGCGTCCATATCCGTGGCATGGGGAAGCTTTTTCTTCCAAATGTTCTGCCACTGGGGACGCGGCATTGGAACGCCGCCCCAAACGGGCATTAATGCCTGACGTTCGGGAAATGCCTTGGGCGCGGATTGTTTCGGAGTCCAAACAAGCTGCTGTACCATGATAATGATTAATAAAAGTTATTAATAAGATTTATATATTAAATAACCATCATCATTTTCTTGTCAATATTTTTACGTAATTAAAAATCAGTATTATTTTAAAATATTGTATTCTATAAATAATAAAATGTATTTATATTTGATGGAAATCGGCATTTTACTTGTGAAATGTGCAAAATCTGCTTCTTCAAGTCGGGGACATCCTCCCATCTCGTTTTATTTTTGAACGATAAAATAAATTTTCTTTATCGTTTTTCAGACGGCCTTTTGGTGCTCAGCTTCTGAAATAAAACCCTGCCTCATCTTCGCAACGGCGTATCTGCCAACCGTAAACCGATTCAAGCAAGTCGGAGTGCATCACTTCGCCCACCTTGCCTGCTGCAACGACTTTTCCCTTATTTATCAAGATAATATGTTCCGCATAACGCGCGGCGAGGTTCAAATCGTGTAATACCAGTATTGATGAGGCACGGCTTGAATGCCCGACCAAATACTGCATCAGGCGGTGTTGATGGCGGATATCGAGATGGTTGCACGGTTCGTCCAAAAGCAAGACCGGCGCGTTTTGCAACAGGGCGCGGATGATGTTGGCGCGTTGCTGTTCGCCGCCTGAGAGCTTGCCGATGCGCTTATCCGCCAATGCCGTCAAATCAAAATAATCGAGCAACTCGTCCGCCCATTCATGGTTCAGACGGCCTTTTTGTACGAATGACGCCAACGCAATGTATTCGCGTACGGTCATCGGCATATTGTAACGGCCATGCTGCCCGACCCATGCCACCCTGCCCGTGCGGATTTGCGGCGCAACGGCCTCACCGAAAAGCATGATTCCCCCCTGCCCTGTTTGCCCGATTAAGGCCCGCAGCAAAGTAGATTTGCCTGCACCATTCGGGCCGATAATGACGGTCATGCCCGAAGGTATATCCAGTTGATCGATTTCAAGCAGGGTTTTGTCTTGGACGCGGACGGAAAGATTACAGATTTGAAATAAGGTGTGCATAGAAAAGATATGGGGCAATAAAGTTTCAGACGGCCTGTTTAAGCATCAACGGCTTTTCAAAGGCTTGATAAACAAATACATAAAAAACGGTCCGCCCAATAAGGCAATCACGATACCGACCGGCAGATCGACAGGGTATGTCAGCCAGCGCGCCGCGCCGTCCACCACCATCAAAAACACTGCGCCCAACCAAGCCGACAGCGTAATCAGTTTGCGGCGGCTGCCGCCGACGGTTTGCGCCAGCACATTGGGGATCATCATGCCGAGAAAACCGATGATGCCCGAAAGCGATACCGCTGCCCCTGTCATCAATGCCGCGCCGATTACGGTTTGCACACGCAATGCCCCGACCGACACCCCCATACTGGCAGCCGTGTCTTCGCCCGTCATCAAAACGTCCAACCGCCTGCCTGCGGATAACAAAATCAGAAAACCTGGCAACATGACTGCGATTGCCGCAACAGGCGATGAGAAACCGGCTTCGGCAAGGCTGCCCGACAGCCATGTGGTCGCGCTGCGCAATACCAAATCGTCCGATAAAAACAAAATCATACTGACTACCGCGCCCGAAAACGCGCTCAACACAAAACCCAACACCAGCAATCCTAAAGTACCGCCGCCGAGCAGTTTGTGCACTGCCAAAATCAGCAGGCACACACCCAATGCACCAAGAAAAGCCGCCGCCGGTACACCCATCGCGCCGCCACCCAAAGCCAATAACACAATCACGCCCAAGGCCGCCCCGCCCGACGTCCCGATCAAACTCGGATCGGCCAGCGGGTTCTCGAATAAAGCCTGCAATGCCGCACCCGAAGCGGACAAACCGGCCCCGACCAAAAGCGCGGTATAGATGCGCGGTAAACGGATTTGGCGGACGGTTTCATCCATCGCCAGCGGCGACTCCCACGCGCCAAAACCGATGCCGCAGCACAAATAAACGGCGGTGGCAGTAAGCAGCAGGCAAAGGGTAAGGGTATGCGGTTTCATGACATCATGCGGTTTAAACGGATTGAGGAACGGTTTCAGACGGCATTTTTAAGACAACCGTTTTGCTTCCTCCTCAATAAGAAGGAACAAATCAAGGCCGTCTGAAAACAAAAATCGGGCAGGCTTTTCAAAACAGGTGCGTTTATTTCGCTAAACCGTGCAAACGCTGAATCACTTGCGGCGTATCCAGTCCGTAACGGAACATATCGTTGGCCTTCCACAAATAAATCTTGCCGTTTTTCGCGGCAGGCGAGCCAGCGATTTCGGGGCGTGCGGCAAAGGTTTTGACGTTGCCTATCATGGCGGTGTTGTGGTCGGCAATAATGATGATGTCAGGTTTGGCCGCAATCCATGCCTCACGCGTCATCGGTTTGAGGCCGTCAATGGCGGCTGCGGCATTGATACCGCCGGCACGGCGGATGATTTCGTCGGCGGCAGTATTTTTGCCCGATACGATGCGCCCGTCGTAGCTGAAGAGGTAGCGTTTGCCGCTGGAAGGCTGCTGTTTCATATCCGCCTGCCACTTACTGGCCAACTTGTCCGCCTGTGCGCTTTTACCGATAAGCTGACCGATGTTGCGGATACTTTGCGGATAGGCGGCGATGCTGTCATCGGGCGCAACATTGACGGCTTTAATGCCTGCTTTTTGCAGGTGGGCAAAAATATCGGCAGGCTGCGCCATCCATGAACCGATGGCGATGTCGGGTTTAGCGGCCACAATCGGTTCAACCGTCAGACGGCGATGAATGCCGATACTGGGCTTGTTTTTCAACGCCGGATTTTGAACGGTCTGATCGCGGCCGACGATTTCGTCCAATGCGCCGAGCGCGGCAACGATGTCTGCCGTATCGGGGGTCAACACGACGATGCGTTGCGCGTGTGCAGTGCCGGCCAACGAAATAAACGCGGAAAGCAGGAGGAGTTTGAGTTTCATTGTTTTTCCTTGTCGAATGCTTTCAGACGGCCTGCTCGTTTTCTCAGGCCGTCTGAAAACGGTTGAATCACATTAGAACTTCAGTTGTACGGTTGCGGCGAAATTGCGGCCGGTTTCGGTGTACAAGTCCATCACACTGGTACGGCTCATGCCGGCAACGTCTGCGTGCTGCCAGTATTTTTTGTTGCCGACGTTGTAGATGTTTGCGCCGATTTCGAGGTTTTTAAACGGCTTGTACCACGCGCCGATATCCCATACGCCATAACCCGGCGCTTGGAAAACAGTGTCGCTGCTGACGCGGCTGTGTTTTTTCGACCAGCGCAGCTTGGTGCCGACACCCCATTTTTCCTGCGTGTAGTCCAAACCCAAAACACCGTTGAGCGGATAAGCGGAATCCAACGGTTTGCCGTCCTGCTGCTCACCGCGCATCCAAGCGATGCTGCCGGAGACTTGCCAGCCCGGCAGGAATTTGTAGGCGGCAGAAGCTTCGGCACCGTAGGTTTTGACGTGATCAAGGTTTTGATATTGGTACTGGATAATCGGGCGTCTGCCAACGGTGGAGGTACCGATTTCAGTGCGGTTGATGAAGTTACGGTAACGGTTGTAGAACGCGGTGACTTGCGCACGGGCGCGTTCGTTTTTGAATTTCATCCCCAATTCAAAGCTATTGGAGCGTTCGGATTTGAGGTTGGCATTGGGAATGACCGCATAGCCGTAGGTCGTATTGGCAAACGCCATGGTCGCGCTGTCAAACGGCGGCGTGCGGAAGCCTTGGGAATAAGTGGCAAAACCGGTGAACTGCTCACCCATCGGCACACTCAGGCGCAGGCTGGGCGTAAACGCGGAATCGCTGAAGCGCGTCGCCGTTCCGCCGGGATTGGCATTGAGATAGGCTTGGTCGGTCGACGTGTTCAGCTTGTCTTTTTCGTAACGTAAGGCCGGAGTTAGGACGATGCCGTTGCCGAAGGTTAGGCTGTCTTGTGCGTAAACGCTGAACGTTTTGCGCTTGCTGTCAGGGAAAGTTTTATTCGGATAGGTGCTGCCTGCATAAACTTTGCTGACGGCGCCGGTCAGATTGTCCACTGTCAGGCTGTCGCGCGGACGGGCGGTCTCGGTGTGTTTGTATTCGGCGCCGGCAACGACGGTTTGTTTGACCGTGCCGTCAAATTCCCACACGCCGCGCCCGTTCAGCCCGCGTATGGTCTGATTGAAACCGTAGTCGGAATAACGGGTCGAATTACCTAATTGGCGCGCGCCCATACGCGTAATGCTCGCATCGACGGCATCGTCTTCCGTACGCAGTTTTTGCTGATAGGCAGTCAGGTTCGCTTCTTTCAGATGGCCTTCGCCAGTGTAGCGGTAGCCCGCTTCGATACGTTGACGGCGGATACGGTCGCGGGCATTGCTCTCAGATGTTGCGATGGTTACCGGTCCGCGCGATTGCGAACCCAAGCCGTTTGCCAATACGGTATCGTTGGCGTGGTAATACTGTTCGTACAACGTTTCAAAGCGGTGGTGTTCGTTGCCGATATTGCCTTTCGCCAAGATATTGTAGGCATTGTTTTTCTGTGGATTGGTGGCAGTACGCGCAGTCGAGTAGCTGGTATCGCTGCCCATGTTTTCGGTTTCATGACCTTGACGGCGCGTCAGCATCAGCAGACCTTCGGCGTTTTCATGGAAACCTGCCACAGTCGCCGTCACGCCATGGCTGCGGTCGCGACTGCGGTAGCCGTGTTTCAAACCGAAATGACCGCGTTTGCCCGCATCGACAAAATCGCTCGGTGAGAGCGTCACCATGTTCACCACGCCGCCGAGCGCGTCGCTGCCGTACAGCGCGGAATAAGGGCCTTTGACAATATCGACCTGCTTGAGCGTGTCGCTTTCGACCATATCGCGTCCCGAAATCGCGCCGTTGGAGCCGCCACCTGCATAAGATTCGGGAATGCGCACGCCGTCCACCATCATCAGAATGCGGTTGCCGTCTATGCCTCGGATATTGATACCGGCATGACCGCGGCGGTTATTGTCTGACGGCACGCTGACGCCGGATTCATACATCACGATATCGTCCAAATTCTGCGCCGAGGCTTGATTCAAGGTTTTGCGTCCGATAACCGACACATTCGGCGCGGCTTTATCCAAGGTTTGCGCATTACGGTCGGCCGTGACCACCACAGGCTCTATTTCTGCCTGAGCCACTGGCATCTGAGCCGCATATAACTGTCCGGAAAAAACCGCCCCTATTACACAGGCAATCGCTTTCTTTTTCATTACATAACCTTATTATTTGAATAATAATGGTTTACATTTATAAAACAAACAGACGGTTTTTGCAAGTTTAAGATATAAACAAAAGGCCGTCTGAAAACCCGATAATTTAGGTTTTCAGACGGCCTGTCCTACTTTTCTTTTCAATTAGAACGTATGTTTAACCGTTGCAGTCACACTACGCGGCGTGCCGTAAACGTGAATATCCGGCATGGTGCGATAGCGTTTGTTAAAGACGTTTTCAAAGTCCAAACTGATGCGGGTAGATTTGCCGATTTTGTAATGACCGGTCAAGTCCAGCGTTGCGTACGGACGTTGGGTCAACGCGGCCGCGGCAGCCGGATTGATGTCTGCAGGGTATTCATCCAGCGTGTGGCTGCGGCTTTGCCAGTTGACGTTGGCACCCAGGTTCAAACGGTCGGTTACGTCATACGCGGTAAAGAGTTTAAACAAATGAACCGGATAAGACGGATGCAGTTGAACTCCTTCGCTGTCTTTGATTTTGGAACGTGCATAAGACGCATTCAACAGCCATTTATCGCTCAGGCGGCCGCCGACAGAGAGTTCCACGCCTTTTGTTGTGGTGTTGTCGGCTGCACGGTAGTATTCCTCGCCATTCGCGAATTTGCCTGCAACCACGCCCAAATGGTCGCGTTTGTTCATAAAGACGGAGGCGGAAGCATTCAGACGGCCTTCAAACCATGACGCTTTCAAACCGGTCTCGTAGGTTTTGCCGCGCTGCGGTTTGAGCGCCGCGCCGTCTTTGGTCAGGTAACGTACTTGCGGACGGAAAATGGTGGTGTAAGATGCATAGGCGGTCAGATTGTCGCCGATGTCGTAGGTTACGCCCAAATAAGGAATGAAAACATTTTGTTTGTGGCTGCTGTGTGCGAATTTGTTACGGCTGGTGCTGTAACGGTAACGCCAATCCACAAAACGGCTGCCGCCGATAAAGGCGAGTTTATCGGTCAGTTTGAAACGGGTCGAGCCGTAAACCGACAGGTTTTTCATGCGTGAAAAACCATCGCGCAGATACGGCATATCGGGTTTGGCGATATTGCCGTTAAAGAGGCGCAAATCAGGAATCGTCGATTCGCCTTCTTCATAGAAAGACAGGTTTTCTTTGTTGTCCTGATAGCTGATGCCCGCATTGAACTCATGCGAACGGCCCAACGCTGGATAATTGCCGTCCAAGGTCAATGAAAAATTCTGGTCGCGGTATTTGCTGCGGTCGCGGTCTGAAGTGAAAAGTGCAGAGTAATCGGAATTGATTTCAAATGTACCGGCAATGCCTGAAACGATGTCGTTTTTACCCGAAACATGGCTGTAATCGCCTGTCAGTTTCCAGCCGTTGTCAAACTCATGGCTGAGGGAAGTGAATACTTCGGCACTGGTGTCTTTGCCGTATGCCCAGCGTGCGGACGAATTGCTACGCGGCGAAGACTCAAACGGTATGAATCCAGTACGGCGCGAACCTGCTGCGGTCAGATAGCTGAAACGCGAGCTGCCGGTATTGCGGAAACGGTGTATTTCCGTACCGAGGCGCCATTGGGTTTGTGGCGTGATATCGTAAGACAAAGTGCCGTAGAAAGTGTGATTGTGGCGCGAAGTGTTCGGCAGGTAATCGCCGCCATGGTCGCTGACCAAAATAGCGCGGCCGCGCAAGGTATTGTCTGCATTCAAAGGCTGATTGGCATCAAGGACGAAGCGGTAGTGGTTCCACGAACCGACTCCGGCTTCTACGCTGACGGCAGGTTTGGCAGTCGGTTTTTTGCGTTCCAAAGCAACCGTACCGCCCGGCTCGCCCATACCGCCGTTGGACAAACCGCTTGCGCCGCGTACGACGACGACTTGTTCGTACAATGTGCTGTCCAGATTGTTGGTGCCGCGGCGGATGGCTTTACCGTCGTAAAGGAATTTGGGCGCGCCGTCCACGGAAATGCTGTCAATCGCCTGACTGCGCGAAATAAATTGGCTGTGGCCGGATACGTTGTTGCCCATTTTGCTGTGGAATACGCCCGGTGTTTGTTTCAATACGTCCTGCAGGCTGTCCAAGCCTTGGTCTTCGATTTGTTTTGCCGTTACGACAGACAGGGACTGCGGCGTTTCACGCTGGGTCAGGCGGATACCTGTCGCGGCGGAGGAAGCGGGAATGGTGTAGTTGGAAGTAGTCTGTTTACCGACTCCTTGGACGGTAACTGTCGGTAAATCGACACGCTCTTGCGGCTGGGTATTTTCTACTTCGGTCGCGAAAGAATACGCCGAACACAGCGCCAGACTGACGGCAAAACTTAATTTGCCATAGGGAAATACAGGTAGTGACATAGCCTCTCCAATTAGCTTATCTTTACAATTTGGTCGCAGATTCTATCAAAAAGATGTAGCCCGATGGAACTATGTTTTAATCATTATTTTCTAAGTATTTTGTTTAATTCAAAATATTTATTTTCTATCTAGTCCCAATTAACTAAAAAGGCCATCTGAAACCCATATCATCAGGTTTTCAGACGGCCTTAATCTTTTTATGATAAGGCAATCAGTCTGCCAACTTTCGTGCCAATTCTGCCAAACGTTTACCTTGAGCAAAGGCAATATCATTTTCTTCGGCAGTCAATACCGGCTTGCTGTCGTGGCCGGAAACATGGCTTGCGCCGTAAGGCGTGCCGCC